>JANOBJ010000001.1:0-23803 GCA_031411575.1 Betaproteobacteria bacterium
CAGCAGCGCATTCATCATCGGGGCAAGCATGGGCTGGGTTGAGCTGGGGCGGCGCGCGGCCTGCGCGCTGGCGGCGCTGGCAGCAATGACTTGTGGCGTGGCGTCGGGCCAAACCGCGCCGGCCATGGAGCTGAAGCAAGTCTCGCCCTCGGCCTGGTACGTGGAAGGCGCGTCGGCGCTGGGTTCAAGCGCCAACCAGAACTTCATCTCCAACGCCGGCTTTGTGGTGACGCCTGCCGGTGTGGTGGTGATTGACGCGCTGGGCTCGCCCGCGCTGGCCGAGCGCCTGCTGGCGCAGATCCGCCGCGTGACGCTGCAGCCGGTCACGCACGTGATCGTCACCCACTACCACGCCGACCACATTTACGGGCTGCAGGCGTTCAAGGCTGCGGGCGCGCGCATCGTGGCGCACAGCCGGGCAAAGGAGTACCTGAATTCCGACACCGCCCGGCTGCGCCTGGAAGCCTCGCGCGCTGAGATGGCGCCCTGGGTCAACGCCGACACGCGCCTGATCCCGGCCGACGACTGGCTGGACGGCGACAGGGAATTGACGGTGGGCGGCGTGCGCCTGCAGATTAAGGCTGTCGGCCCGTCGCACACGCCCGAAGACCTGGTGATCTACCTGCCGCAAGAGAAGGTGCTGTTCGCGGGCGATCTGGTGTTTCGCAACCGCATTCCCTTCGTCGGGCAGGCGGACAGCCGGCACTGGATCGATGCGCTCGATGCGCTGCTGACGTTCGACACCACGGTCATCGTGCCGGGGCACGGGCCGCTGTCCACGGCCGCCCGCGCGGACATGCAGCTCACGCGCGACTACCTGGTGCACCTGCGCGCCACCATGGGCGCGGCCGCGAAGAACCTGGAGCCGTTTGACGAGGCTTATCAGGCCGCCGACTGGTCGCGTTTTGAGAAGCTGCCGCTGTTTCGCGCGGCCAACCGCATGAACGCGTACAACACCTACCTGCTGATGGAGCAGGAACCCCGATGACCCCGACTTGCGTGCTGCAAACCGCTGACGCGCTGACCCGGCGCCGGCTGCTGTCGGTCGGCGTGGCGTCGGGCATGCTGGCCGCGCTGTCGGGCAGACGGGGCGACGCCTTCGCGGCTGAGCCGCCGCAGCTGCCCGCCGCGCAATCGCTGTCCAACGAGGTGCAGCAGGCGCTGCGCAAAGGCAGCCCGCTGGTGGTGATGGTGAGCCTGGACGGCTGCCCGTTCTGCAAGCTGGCGCGCGAAAACTACCTGGCGCCGCTGGTCCGCGACGAGCGCCTGCCCGTGGTGCAGGTGGACATGCGCAGCGCACGCGCCCTGCGCAACTTCACCGGCGCTGCAGCGACGCACGACCAGATGGTGCGCGCCTGGGGTGTCACGATCGCGCCCACCGTGCTGTTCTTCGGGCGCGGCGGGGTCGAGGTGGCCGAGCGCCTGACGGGCGGCTACATCCCCGATTTTTACGGCGCCTACCTCGATGAGCGGCTGGCACAGGCGCGCAAGGCGCTGAAAACCTCCTAGATCGCGATTTTTGAGGTAAATAGACCGATTGTCGGCATCGGGCGGTGATAGCTTGCTATAAATTACATAGCATCTGAGGTGGCTTGACCGGTCCATCCTGTTGGCGGTGCGGTCTGCCACGCCTACGGGAAACTACCGAGCCTGTTCCCGATTTGATGGATTGACGCTCACTCGTTAAATCCATATATTTGCATTTAATGATATTTAGTGAAGTCCATTGATTCAAGATCGCAAGCGCCTTTCTGCGAAGTTGCTCTCCCACCTGCACGGCAGGTACGCGGGTAGCCAACGATGGTGGTCGAACCCCAACGGGCGCATCCGCTGGGCCCTGAACAAGGAGTGTGTGTGAAGCAGGAGCCCACCAATTCGGGAAGGGTGCTGAAAGCGCCCGAAAACTTCCTGAGCAAGGACGGCATCAAGACGGTCCAGTCCGAAGCCCGCCACGGACGGCGTGACTTCATCCGCACGGCTTTCGCCGTTGCGGCGGCGGGTGCGGCTGCGCCAGCCACCCGGGCGCAGGGTAACCCGGTGCCTCAGGACGGTGGAGACCCGAACATCCTGAAGCTGCCGGCGCACGCCACGGGCCTGGGCCAGGGCGTCGCAACCGACGGTTACGGCAAGCCCTCGCAGTTCGAGGTCAACGTCCAGCGCCGGCAAAGCCCGGGCCTGACGCAGACGACCCAGGCGTCGGTGTCGTTTGCGCCGCTGCAATCGCTGTTCGGCATCGTCACCCCCAGCGGGCTGCATTTTGAGCGCCACCACCAGGGCTGGTGGGATATCGACCCCTCCAAGCACCGTTTCATGGTCAACGGCATGGTCAAGACGCCCAAGGTCTTCACCATGGACGAGATCATGCGGCTGCCCTCGGTGTCGCGGTTTGCCTTTATCGAATGCGGCGCCAACACGGCGGTTGAATGGGGCAACGTCGCGGTGCCCACGGTGCAGTACACGCACGGCATGCTCTCGTGCAGCGAATTCACGGGCGTGCCCCTGATCACGCTGCTCGAGATGGCCGGGGCAGATTTGAAGAATGGCAAATTCGTGCTGGCCGAGGGGGGAGACGGATCGTCCATGACCCGGACCATTCCGATGGGCCTGATCACCTCGGGTGAAGTGTTCGTGGCCTACGGCCAGAACGGCGAGATGCTGCGACCTGAAAACGGCTACCCGTTGCGGCTGGTGGTACCGGGCGTGCAGGGCGTGAGCTGGGTCAAGTACCTGCGCCGCGTCGAGGTGGGCGACAAGCCGTATGGAAGCAAGGACGAAGCCATCCACTACATGGATCTGCAGCCCGGTGGCTTGCACCGCCAGTACGCCAATCTGCAGGAATGCAAGAGCGTGGTGACCACACCGTCGGGCGGCCAGGTGCTGCTGGACAAGGGTTTCTACAACATCACCGGCCTGGCGTGGTCGGGTAAGGGCAAAGTCCGGAAGGTCGATGTGTCGGTGGACGGCGGGCGCAACTGGCGCTCCGCACGGCTGGAGACGCCGGTGCTGTCCAAGGCGTTGACGCGCTTCAATATCGACTGGGTCTGGGACGGCAAGCCAGCCATCCTGCAGAGCCGGGCCACCGACGAAACGGGCTTTGTGCAGCCCACCTACCAGCAGCTGCGCGCGGTCCGTGGCACACGGTCGATTTATCACAACAACGCCATTCAGTCGTGGCTGGTGCAGGAGAACGGGGAGGTCAGGAATGTCCAGGTTTCATAGCGCGGTCTGGGCCGTTGCGCTGATGGCGATTTGTGGCCTCGCCGGCGCGCAGGCGACCCCGTACCCCGGGGTGGGACGTGCCGCCACCCCGAAAGAAGTGGCGGCGTGGGACATCGATGTGCGGCCCGACTTCACGGGCCTGCCGGCAGGTTCGGGCACGGTGGAAAAAGGCCAGCAAGTCTGGGAGGCCAAGTGCGCGCAATGCCACGGTGTGTTCGGCGAGTCCAACGAAGTCTTCAATCCGCTGATTGGCGGCACGACGGCCGAGGACATCAAGACCGGACGCGTGGCTGCGCTGGCGCGGACCGACTATCCGAGCCGCACGACGATGATGAAAGTGCCCACGCTGTCAACGCTGTGGGACTATATCAACCGGGCCATGCCCTGGAACCAGCCCAAGTCGTTGAGCATTGAAGAGGTCTATGCCGTGACCGCGTTCATGCTCAACCTCGCGGGCGTGGTGCCGGAGAAATTTGCGTTGTCGGACACGAACATCGCCGAGGTGCAGGGCCGCATGCCCAATCGCAACGGCATGACGACCGAGCACAGTCTGTGGCCCGGCAAGGAATTTGGTGCCAAGGCCAGGCCGGACACCGCCAACGTGGCTTGCATGAAGGATTGCGCGCCAGAGCCCAAGGTGGCGTCGATCCTGCCGGACTTTGCCCGCAACGCGCACGGCAACCTGCGCGACCAGAACCGGTTGGTCGGTCCGCAGCGCGGTGCCGAGACGACACAGCCCGAGGGCAAGCCTGCAACGACGGTCGCGCTGGCAGCGGTGACGGCCACGCCGATCGCCAAGCCGGAGGCGGGTGGCACCGGGTCCAAGGCGATTCTGGCGCTGTTGCAGCAACACACCTGCACGGCCTGCCACGGCATGGACAACCGGATCGTGGGGCCGTCGTTTTCCGAGATCGCCAGGAAGCACGCCAGCAAGACAGACTATCTGGCTGGCAAAATCAAGGCTGGCGGCGCCGGTGTTTGGGGCCAGATTCCCATGCCGCCCCAAACCCTTGATGAATCAGACGCCAAAGCCATTGCCGCGTGGATTGCGGCAGGCGCTGGCAAGTAGCGTGAGTATTTTTTCCGGAACCCGGGAATTTCCCGGTCCATTGCGACCTCTATCCCTCTAGCATCCGCCCAACCAAGGAGATTTCCCATGCAAACCCGTCGCGAGACTCTCAAGAACAGTGCGATGGTCGCCGGCCTTCTGGCATCGACCGGGCTGTTCCCCCAATTTGCACATGCGTACAACAAGAACGCATTTGAAGCCAAGAGCCTTGCGGACGCTGTCAAGGCACTCGGCGCTGGCGCGCCGACTGAAAGCAAGGACGTGACCATCACCGGCCCGGACATTGCCGAGAACGGCGCCGTCGTGCCGGTGGCGGCCGCGACCACGCTCGCCGGCGTGAAGCACCTGTTGCTGCTGGTCGAGAAAAACCCGTCGGCGCTGGTCGCGGTGTTCAACGTGACCGACAGTCTGGAGCCCAGCTTCTCGACGCGCACCAAAATGGGCCAGTCATCTGACGTTTACGCGGTGGCCATCATGAACGACGGCAAGGCGCTGTTCGCCAAGAAGGAAGTCAAGGTCACGCTCGGCGGCTGCGGCGGCTGAGGCCACCGACTTCCGCGAAAACACTTCATCCACAGATTCAGGAGAATTCAAAATGGCAGATCCGATGCGCATTCGCGCCCAAGTCGCCGGTGACAAAGCCACCGTCCGTGTGCTGATGAGCCACGAAATGGAATCCGGCCAGCGCAAAGATGCGGCAGGCAAGACCATCCCCGCCTGGCACATCCAGGACGTGACGGCCACCCACAACGGCAAGCCCGTGCTGACCGCCGAGTGGGGCCCGGCCGTCTCCAAGAACCCGTTCCTGCAGTTCACGGTCAAGGGCGCCAAGGTCGGCGACAAGATCGCCGTGACCTGGAAAGACAACAAGGGCGACACCCGTACCGACGAAGCGACGGTGTCCTGATCGAACCGACGGGCACGGTCCAGCGGGCGTGGTGCACGTCACGCCCATTGGATGTGCGCTGATCCCAAATCGAAGAGGTGAGCATGAGGATGACAAGAACGATGGCAGCGGTACTGCTCGGCTGCCTGGCCGGCACGCCGGTACTGGCCCAGAAATCGGCGACCCAGTCGATCGAGGAATACCGAGCGATGCTGCAGGACGGCAACCCCGCCGACCTGTTTGAGGCCAAGGGCGAGGCGCTGTGGAAGCAGAAGCGCGGCCCGAAGAACGCGTCGCTCGAACAATGTGACCTGGGCAAAGGTCCTGGGGTTTTCAAAGGCACCTTCGTCGAGTTGCCGCGCTATTTCGCTGACACGAAAAAGGTGCAGGATCTCGAGTCGCGGCTGGTCGCCTGCATGGAAACCCTGCAAGGCTTCAACGCGGCCGAGATCGCGAACACACCATTTGGCAAAGGCGAGCAGAACAACGTGACGGCCCTGGCCACATGGATCGCCGCGGAATCCAAAGGCATGAAGCTCAACCTGTCGCAGGCGCACGAGCAGGAGCGTATCTCTTACGAAGTCGGCAAGCGTTTGTTCTTCCAGCGTGGCGGCTCGCATGATTTTTCATGTGCCTCGTGCCACGGTGAGGAAGGCAAACGCATCCGCCTGCAGGACCTGCCCAATCTCACCAAGAACCCGGGCGATGGCGTGGGCTTTGCCGCCTGGCCAGCCTACCGGGTGTCCAACGGGCAGATGTGGAGCATGCAGTTGCGCCTGAACGATTGCTACCGTCAGCAGCGCTTCCCCTACCCCGGTTTTGGCAGCGATGCCACCATCGCACTCAGCACCTACCTGGGCGTGAACAGCAAGGGATCGACATCCGTGGCGCCGTCCATCAAGCGTTGAACGGGCAGAAAACACACCATGAAAAACTCCATCCGGATCACCTGCGCCGCATTGACGGCTGCCGCCATGGTGGCGGGCTGTGCCAGCAGCCCCAGCCCTGCGGACCTTGACAAACTGACCGCCGACATCGTCAAGGCCTCGTTCCGTGGCGAAGGCATTGTCAAGGTCGAGCGCCTCACCGCTACGGACGAGACCAACCGGGCTTGCAGCGCGGCCGATGCTGCCGGCAAGCCGCTGGACGAAAAAGCCGCCAAGGCGATCGAGGAAGCCAATCTCAAGACCATCAAGTGGCCCACCGGTGGCAAGTTCATCGGCGACTGGAAAGAAGGCGAAAAACTGGCTCAGAGCGGACGCGGTCTTACGTGGACTGACGCGGCGGACACGCCCAACGGTGGCAATTGCTACAACTGCCACCAGATCGACAAGAAGGAGATCTCCTTCGGCACCATCGGCCCGAGCCTCTACAACTACGGCAAGATTCGCGGCGTGGCAGACCCGGCCAGCGCCGCGGCCAAGCCGATCGTCGAGTACACCTGGGGCAAGGTCTGGAACGCCAAGGCCTACAACGCCTGCTCCAACATGCCCCGTGCCGGGCACATGGGCATCCTGACCGAAGCGCAGATCGCGCACATTGTCGCGTTGTTGCTTGACCCGAAGTCTCCCGTCAATCAGTAAGCCCGCCAATCAGAGAACCCGGCTCGCCGGGTTTTCTTTCGCTTCATACTTCAGTGATTGCTTAAATGATGAATTTGACCACGCGTGAGTTCTTCCAGGTGCTGGGCGCCGGCACCATGGCCGGCATGGGTCTGGGGGCGTGGGCAGATGCGGACGCTGCGGTGGCTGCCCAGGGCCTGTATGACATCCCGAAGTTCGGCAATGTGTCGTTCCTGCACATGACCGACTGCCACGCGCAACTCAAGCCGATTTATTTCCGCGAGCCGAACGTCAATCTGGGTATCGGCGGCATGAAGGCGAACCTGCCCCACCTGGTGGGCGAGCATCTTCTGAAGGCCGCCGGTATCCGGCCCGGCACGGCCGAGGCGCACGCGCTGACCTACCTCGATTTCGAGAAGGCGGCACGCCGCTATGGCAAGGTGGGCGGCTTCGCGCACCTGGCCACATTGGTCAAGCGTTTGAAGGGCAGCCGCCCGGGCGCCTTGCTGCTCGACGGGGGCGACACCTGGCAGGGGTCGGGCACGGCGCTGTGGACCAACGGGCAGGACATGGTCGATGCCTGCAAGCTGCTCGGTGTGGACGTGATGACCGGGCACTGGGAGTTCACGTTGGGCATGGAGCGCGTCAAGGAAATCATCGACAAGGACTTTGCCGGCAAGGTGGAGTTTCTGGCGCAAAACATCAAGACCAACGACTTCGGCGATCCGGTGTTCAAGCCGTATGTGATCCGCGAGATCAACGGCGTGCCCTGCGCCATCATCGGTCAGGCGTTCCCGTACACGCCGATCGCCAACCCGCGCTACCTGATGGCGGACTGGGCCTTCGGCATCCAGGACGAGAACATGCAGAAGATGGTCGACGAGGCGCGCGGCAAGGGCGCGCAGGTCGTCGTCCTGCTGAGCCACAACGGCATGGATGTGGACCTGAAGATGGCCACGCGCGTGAGTGGCATCGACGCCATCCTGGGTGGCCACACGCACGACGGCATGCCTGTGGCCAGCATCGTGAGCAACAAGGGCGGCAAGACCATCGTGACCAACGCGGGCTCGAACAGCAAGTTCCTGGGCGTGCTCGATCTCGAGGTGAAGGACAGGAAGGTCGCCGATTTCCGCTACAAGCTGCTGCCCGTGTTTGCCAACATGCTGCCCGCCGACAAGGAGATGGACGCGCTGATCACCCGCGTGCGCGCCCCTTACGAGGCCAAGCTGGCCGAGAAGCTGGCGGTCACCGAGGGCACGCTCTACCGCAGGGGCAATTTCAACGGCACGGGTGACCAGCTGCTGGTGGACGCGCTGATGGACGTGCAGGGCGCCGAGATTGCGTTCTCGCCCGGCTTCCGCTGGGGCACGACGCTGCTGCCCGGGCAGGCCATCACCCGCGAGTGGCTGATGGACATGACCGCCACGACCTACTCGTACGCCACCGTCACCGACATGACGGGCGAGACGATCAAGACCGTGCTGGAAGACGTGGCCGACAACCTGTTCAACCCCGACCCGTACTACCAGCAGGGCGGCGACATGGTGCGCGTGGGCGGCCTGCAGTACAGCATAGACCCTGTTGCCGCCATGGGCCGGCGCATCGGCGACATGCGCCTGAACGGCAAGCCGATCGAGGCCGGCAAAACCTACAGAGTGGCCGGCTGGGCGCCGGTTGCCGAAGAGGCGCGCACCGCGCCGGGCAACAAGAAGATATGGGACGTGGTGGAGCAGTGGCTCCGGGCACGCGGCGGCAAGGTGACGCCGCGCCAGCTCAACGCGCCCCGGCTGCTCAATGTGCTGCCCAATCCCGGTGTGAACTGACGCTGCGGGAGCCGTCCGCCCCCGACTTTCTGACGATGTGCTTGACATGTCACCGATAGGTGACTAGTATCCGATTCCATGCAAGTCACTTATTGGTGACTTGCGGTCCGGAAACCGTTCAACCCACGTTCAGGAGATGTCGCCATGGGCGTCCAGCCATCCCGCAGAAACTTCATCCACCTCGTCGGCGGGGGCACCCTCGTCGCCGCCACCTTGCCATTGGCGGCGTGTGGGTCAGGCTACCCTCCCGAAGCCGTCGCCGCCTGGCAGGGCCCGGGCAATCAGCCGGACCTGCGGCGCTGGGCACTCGCCCACGCCATGCTGGCACCCAATTCGCACAACCGCCAACCGTGGCTGGCCGATCTGCGCGAGCCCAACGCCATCGTGCTGAGCGTGGACCGTGCCCGCACGTTGCCCATGACCGACCCGTGGTTCCGCCAGATCATCGTGAGCCAGGGCACCTTCCTCGAGTTGCTGGTCATGGCGCTGAAAGAGCGTGGCATTGACCCGCAGGTGCAGCTGTTTCCGCAGGGCGAGCCGGGCGAGAAGACGCTGGACGACCGGCCCGTGGCCCGCGTCAGCTGGACGCCCGGCGCTCCGGCGCCCGCCAAAGACCCGCTGTTCGCGCAGATTCTGAAGCGCCACACCGCCAAGGTGCCCTACGACACCACCCGGCCGGTCGATCCCGCGCACGTCGAGGCACTGAAGGCCGCAGTGCCCGCCATCCCGGGCCTCACGTTCGGCGCCACGCTGGAGCCGGGTCGCGTGGCGGCCCTGCGCACGCTGTGTGTCGAGTCCGCCAAGGTCGAGATCGGTACCCCGCGCACGGTGCTGGAAAGCCTGCAACTCATGCGCGTGGGGCCGGCCGAGATCGCGCAGCACCGCGATGGCATCAGCAGCATGAGCCCGATGATCCGCACGCTGTCGGCCGTTGGGATGTTCGACCGCAACGCCGCGCCAGCCGTAGGGTCCACCGGCTACAACAGTGCCCTCAAGCGGTTTGAGGAGCACAGCAACACGGCCATGGGGTTCTTCTGGCTCAACACCGACCAGGCTGCCGCGCGTGCGGCCGGCCGCATTCGCGCCAGCCAGGTGGACGCCGGGCGTGCCTACGTGCGGCTGCAGCTCAAGGCCACCGAACTCGGCCTGCAGGTGCACCCGATGAGCCAGGCCAACCAGGAGTTTGACGAGATGAAGCCCTGGTACGAGCGGCTGCACCAGGCGCTGAATGGCCAGCCGGGCGAAGCACGGACGGTTCAGATGTTCTGCCGCGTCGGCTACTGCGCGCCGCAGCCGCACACACCGCGGCGCGAACTGGGCTCTATGATCCGGGCGTGATCGAAACCACCCCCGTCGCCCACGCGCTGGTACCTGAGGCCAGCGCCACGGCCCCGCGCCCGCGCGACCGCGAGGCCACGCGCGACCGCATCCTGCAGGCTGTGGGTGAGGTGCTGGCGCGCGACGGCTTTGGCAAGCTCGGCGTCAATGCCATTGCCAAGCAGGCGGGTGTGGACAAGGTGCTGATCTACCGCTACTTCGGCGGACTGCCCGAACTGCTGCAAGCCTGGGGCGGAAGCGGGCAGTTCTGGCCGCACGTGACCGATCTGCTGGGGGATGACCCCCACACCTTCCTCGCATTGCCCACCGCCCAGCGCTATGCGCAGTTCTTCGACCGTTTCATCGACGCGCTGCGCGCGCGGCCCCTCACGCTGGAGATCATGGCGGCCGAGGTGGTGGAGCGCAACGAACTCACCGCCATTCTGGAGACCGAGCGCGAACAGTGGGGCGAGGAAGCCGCGCGCACCATCGGCGGCGCGGCATGGCAAACGCAGCCGGGGCTACCCGGCATCACGCTGCTGCTGGTGGGGGGCGTGCAGTACCTGCTGGTGCGCAGCCGCAAGATCCGGGTGTTCGGCGGCATCGATATCCAGTCTGACGAGGGCTGGAACGAGCTGAAAGCCAGCATCCGCGCGATGGCGCAGGGGTTGCTCGGCGGGCACCGCTGAGCCAGCACCACGTGCCAGGCCACCAGGCCATCAGGTCGTGCTTTGCTTGAGTTGATACAGCGCAGCTGAGCCGGCGGGCAGCTTTTCCAGCTCCCAGCGCTTGCTGTGAAACGCCGCTGCCGTGGGTCGGTGTGCGATCGAGATCAACGCGCCGCCGGCCTTCTGCGCCTGTGCCACGAGGCGCTCGTACAGCGTTTTCTCGGCCGCTTCGTCCAGTGCGCTGGTGGCCTCATCAGCAAAAATCCACTTGGGTTGCTTGAGCAGCACGCGTGCGATCGCCAGCCGCTGCTGTTCGCCGCCGCTGAGCTTCTGGCTCCAGGCGTCTTCTTCGTCGAGCCGGTGCGCCAGGTCGGGCAGCAGGGCGTCGTTCAGGGCCTGACGCAGGGCGCCGTCGGTGTAGTCACCGGGCGGTTTCGGGTAGGCCAGCGCATCGCGCAGCCGGCCGTTCGGGAAGTACGGCCGCTGCGGGATGAACATGGCCTCGCTGTCAAACTGCGCGGGCCGCGACAGCGCGCCGCTGGCAAACGGCCAGATGCCGGCGAGCGCGCGGAACAGCGTGGATTTGCCGCTGCCGGATGGCCCCTTCACCAGCACCCGGTCGCCCGGACCGGCCTGCAGGTTCACGCCGTCCAGCAGCACCGCGCCCGTGGGCAACGCCAGGCGCAGATGGGTAGCGGTCAGATCGGAGGAGTTGTTTGCTATTATATTAATAGCATCAGATGTCCCACTGGGTAGCACGTGAGGCCTATTTTGCTCTAGAAGATGGGTTTCGAAGCTGGTCAGCCGGTCGGTCGTGGCGCGCCAGGCTGCCAGCTGGTCGTAGTGGTCCACAAACCAGCTCAATGAGTCCTGCACGCGGCCGAAGGCGGATGCAATCTGCATCAGCTGGCCGAGCTGGATCGCGCCCGAGAAGAAGCGCGGCGCTGCCACGATGAAAGGGAACACCACCGCCGCCTGGCCAAAGCCCACGGTGAACCAGGTCAGGTTCTTCTGGGTTTTCAGCAGCTGCAGGTAGTTGGACAGCACGTTTGAGAAGCGCGAGTCGATCTGCTGCCGCTCGACCATCTCGCCCTTGTCGAGCGCAATCGACTCGCTGTACTCGCGCACCCGCACCATGTGGTGGCGGAAATCCGCCTCGTAGCGCTGTTGCCGAAAGTTCAGCGCGATCAGCGGCCGCCCGATGTAGTGCGTGATCACGCTGCCCGCCACGCAGTACAACACCGCCATCCACACCATGAAGCCCGGAATGTTGTAGCTGCTGCCGCCCAGGCTGAATGCGAAGGCGCCCGACAGGCCCCACAAGATGCCGACAAAGCTCACCAGCGTCACCACCGCATTCAGCAACCCCATGCTCAAGGACACGGTGTAGCTGGTGAACAGGTTCACATCTTCCTGGATGCGCTGGTCCGGGTTGTCGGGCGTGGCACCGTCGCCGGGGGTGGCAAAGCGCGCCAGCTCCAGCTTGTAGAAGGCCTGGTTGGCCAGCCAGCGCTGCACGTAGTGGTCCGTCATCCAGGCGCGCCAGCGCATCTCGAGCAGTTGCGTGACGTAAAACTTGTAGACCGCGATGATGATGTAGGCGAACGCGAGGTAGGTAAACCGCCCCAGCTGCTCCCAGAACACCGGCTGGTTCTTGTTCTGCAGCGCGTCGTAGAACAGCCGGTTCCAGTCGTTGATCTGCACCAGCATGTACACGGCCAGCAGGTTCAGCGCTACGATGGTCGCGAGCATCAGCCGCGCCTTCCATTTTTCCCCGGACTGGAAATAAGGCAGCGACAGCGCCATGACCCGGGCGGCAAACGCCCTGAACGAGACAAACTTTTCAACCAGGGTCATGAGGCAACTCCAACAGGTGTTGCTGCATCGTACCTGCGGCGGCGCAGTCGGGTATTGGGCGCCGTCCACGCAGTGGGCGAGCGTGGGGGCCAAGTTTCGCCGCCTGGCCGCCCCAAGGTGAAACGCGCCCCCTCGGGGGGCAGCGCAGCACACGCAGTGGCAAGCGTGGGGGCTAGTTCCTCACCCCGCTGGCGACGTGGCCCGAGGGCACGTGCCGCGCGGCGGATTCGATGTGGCCGGTCTGGTCGTCAAAGAAAAAGTCGGGCGCAAACTCACGCAGGAACGGGCCTTTCTCCAGACCACCGAGGAACATCGCCTCATCAACCTGGATGTTCCAGTCCATCAGCGTGCGGATAGCGCGCTCGTGCGCCGGGGCGCTGCGGGCCGTCACCAGCGCGGTGCGGATGCGCATGGCGGGCGTTCCTTCCTTTTGCAGGCGGTGCAACGCGACCAGCAGTGGCTTGAACGGCCCTGCCGACAGCGGCAGCGCGGCCTTGTCTTTTTCGTGCTGCTGGAAGGCCGACAGGCCTTCGGCCTGGAACACGCGCTCGGCCTCGTCGCTGAACAGCACGGCGTCGCCGTCAAAGGCAATACGCACCTCATGCGGGTGCGCGTCGCTCGCGTGCACCGACAGCGGGTACACCTGCGCGGCCGGCACACCGGCATCCAGCGCTGCGCGCACGTCGCTCAGGTGGGCCGACAGGAACAGGTTGGCGTTCAGCGGTTTGAGGTAGCGCCAGGGCGGCTCACCGCGCGTGAAACTGCCGCGCTGGATCGGCAGCCCGTAATGCTGGGCCGAGCGGAACACCCGCATGCCCGATACCGGGTCGTTGCGTGACAGGATCACCACCTCCACCCGCTGTGCCGTGCTGTCATTGAAGGCCAGCAGCTTCTGCACCAGCGAAAACGCCACGCCGGGCAGCGCGGGTTGCTCCAGCCGGTCCAGTTGCAGCTTCATGTAGGCGGTATCGTCGCCTTGCTCGAAAACCTCGTTCTCCTGTTCGAAATCAAACAGCGCGCGCGAGGAAATCGCGACGACGAGTTGGCCGTCGAGCGTCACGCCCATGGAGAACCCCAGGTGGCAACGCCGTGCCCGAAGCGACAATCGTGGGAGCGCATCATTTGACGAACTGGTTGAGCTGGATGATCGGCAGCAGCACCGCCAGCACGATCATCATCACCACGGCGCCCATGCCGACGATCAGCAGCGGCTCCAGGATGGTGGCCAGCTGCAGGGCGCGGCGCTGCACCTCGGTGCTCAACTGCGCTGCGGCGCGCTGCAGCATGACGGGCAGCGTGCCGGTCTGCTCGCCCAGCCGCGCAAACATGCTCAACAGACCCGGGAAGCGCTTGTTCTGCGCCAACGCCGAAGCGAGCGGCGCGCCCTCGCGCACCAACACCAGCGCGGTCTGCGCATCGGCGCGCATGGCGCGGTTGGACAGGGTTTCAGACGCCGCCTGCAGCGCCTTCAAAATCGGCACGCCCGCCGCCGCCAGCATGGCCAGCGTGCTGGCGAACCGGGCCGCGTTGTAACCCCGCGCCAGACGACCGATCAGCGGCAGGGTGAGCCAGGCTGCGTCATAGCGCTCGCGCACCGCATCCGCGCGCAGCGCAAACCGCGCAAAGACAAAGGCGCCGCCCAGCGCCAGCAGCAGTACCCAGCCGTAGCTACGCAAAAAGGCGCTGATGCCCAGCATGGCCACAGTAAGGAAGGGCAGGGCGCGCTTGGTGCCAGCGAACACATTGGCCACCTGCGGCACCACGTAGGTCACCAGGAAGATCACGATCACGATGGCGATCACCGTCACGATGGCCGGGTACAGCGCCGCGCCGAGCAGTTTGGCCTTGAGCGCCTGCTGTTCTTCCAGATCATCGGCCAGCCGGTCCAGCACCATGCCCAGGTTGCCGCTCTGTTCGCCCGCGCCGATCACCGCGGTGTAGATGCCCGAAAACTCGCGCGGGTGCTGCGCCAGCGCCTTGGCAAAGGATGATCCGGCGTTGACTTCGGCGCGCAGGGCCGCCACCAGGTTGCGCTGTTTCTCGGTCTCGGCTTCGTCGGTCAGCGCGGTGAGCGCGCGCTCCAGCGGCAAGCCCGACGACACCAGCCCGGCGATCTGCCGCGTCCAGATGGCCAAAGCGGTGGAACTGAAGACACGGGCCGCAAACAGCGAGCTGCCGAGTCCGAACCGGGCCTGGTTGGCCGCGTTGCCGCCGTCCGCCACCACCGGCTCCACCAGCAGCGGCACCAGCGACTGCGCGCGCAGCAGGCTGCGTGCCGACCGTGCGGTGTCGGCCTCGATCACGCCTTTTTGCGTGCGGCCGTCGCTGTTCAGGGCTTCAAAGGAATACGCGGGCATGGGGGATTCACAGGCAACAGGACAGGCACGCAACGGTGCCGTCAATCCTTGGTCACACGCACCAGCTCTTCACGCGAGGTCACGCCCGACAGCACCAGCCGTTCGCCGTCGTCGCGCATCAGCCGGGTGCCGGTCGCCAGCGCCGCCGCGCGGATGTCGGCCTCGGCCGCGCGGTTGTGGATTTGCGCGCGGATGGCATCGTCGGTCACGAGCAACTCAAACACGCCGGTGCGGCCCTGGTAGCCGGTGTGGCCGCATTCCGGGCAGCCCACCGGGTGGTAGCCCAGTGCTGGCGACGCGGGTTCGGGCGCCAGTTTGCAGTGCGTGCAGAGTTTGCGCACCAGCCGCTGGGCCAGCACCCCGAGCAGCGATGAGCTGAGCAAAAACGGCTCGACCCCCATGTCGGTGAGCCGCGTCACGGCGCTGGCCGCGTCATTGGTGTGCAGCGTGGCCAGCACCAGGTGGCCGGTGAGCGACGCCTGGATGGCGATCTGCGCGGTCTCGAAGTCGCGGATCTCGCCGATCATGATCACGTCCGGGTCTTGCCGCAGGATCGCGCGCAGGGCCTTGGCAAAGGTCAGCTCGATCTTGGCGTTGACCTGGGTCTGGCCGACGCCCGGCAGCTCGTACTCGATCGGGTCTTCCACCGTCATGATGTTGCTGCGCGCCGCGTCCAGCCGCTGCAGCGCGGCGTACAGCGTGGTGGTTTTGCCCGAACCGGTGGGGCCGGTCACGAGGATGATGCCGTGCGGCTGCGCGATCAGGTGCTGGAACCGCGCCAGCGCGTCG
Organism: Betaproteobacteria bacterium; assembly: GCA_031411575.1. Taxonomy (GTDB): domain Bacteria; phylum Pseudomonadota; class Gammaproteobacteria; order Burkholderiales; family Burkholderiaceae_C; genus JANOBJ01. The sequence goes on from JANOBJ010000001.1 coordinate 15,548, forward strand.
CCCTGCATGCCCACCGATTCGAGGCTGAGCTTGGCGCTGCTCTTGTCCAGCAGGCGCAGCACCGCGCGTTCGCCGTGCGCGCTCGGCAGGGTGGACACCCGCACATCCACCGCGCGCGTGCCGATGCGCAGCGAGATGCGGCCGTCTTGTGGCAGGCGCTTCTCGGCAATGTCGAGCTCGGCCATGATCTTCAGCCGCGAGATGAGCGCGGCATGCAAGGCGCGGTTGGGCTGCACCACCTCGCGCAGCGTGCCGTCCACCCGGAACCGCACGGACGAGGTGCGCTCGTAGGGTTCGATGTGGATGTCGCTCGCACCATCGCGCGCGGCCTGGGTCAGCAGGGCGTTGAGCATGCGGATGATGGGCGCGTCGTCGCTGTTTTCCAGCAGGTCTTCCACCGCGGGCAGCTCCTGCATCATGCGCGAGAGGTCGGCGTCGCTTTCCACCTCGCTCACGATCGACGCGGCGCTCGATTCGCCCTGCGCATAGACCGCGCTGATGCGCTGCGCCAGCACGCCCGCCTCCAGCCGCTGCACCGAGCGCACCGGGTACTTGCGCATGATCTCGCCCCAGGCGCTGCCATCGGGCGGGCCGGCGTGCCACAACGTGAGGTCGCGGCCGTCGTCCTCCAGCAGCAACTGGTTGCTGCGGGCAAAGGCGTAGGGCAGGGGATGGCGCATGGTCGGGCGGCTTCGGAGAAAGTTCTGAAAGCCTACTGGTTGGTACCCGGCGGGCCGCCCAGCGGGGCCGGGGTTCGGGGCGGTGTGGGCGGACGAACCGGCGGCAGGATCGGCGCCTCGTTCACCGGCACGGCCTGGCTGGGCACCGGCTGCGCGTCTTTCTGCGCGCCGCGCATCAGGTCGTAGCGGTCCAGCGAGAGACTGTCGCTGGCGGTCGCGTCGCGGATCACCACCGGGCGCAGGAACACCATCAGATTGGTCTTCTTGCGGCTGCGGGTTTCGCTCTTGAACAGGTTGCCGAAAAACGGCACATCGCCCAGGCCGGGCACTTTTTCCTGGTTGCCGGCGTATTCGTCCTGCAGCAGGCCGCCGAGCACCACGATCGAGCCGTCGTCGACCAGCACGTTGGATTCAATCGAGCGCTTGTTGGTGATGATGCCCGAGGCCGAGTTGACCGACGAGGCCTGCACGCTGCTGACTTCCTGGAAGATCTGCAGCTTGATGGTGCCGGCCTCGCTGATCTGGGGCTTCACGCGCAGCGTCAGGCCCACATCCTTGCGTTCGATGGTCTGAAACGGGATGACCGCGCCGTTGCCCGAGTTGGTGTTGGTGAACTGGCCGGTGACGAACGGCACGTTCTGGCCGATCACGATCTTGGCCTCTTCATTGTCCAGCGTCAGCAGGTTGGGCGTGGACAGGATGTTGCCGTCGCCGTTTTGCTCCAGGAAGCGCGCCAGGAAACCCAGGATGTACACGCCATTGACCTGCCGCGCCGCGCCGATGTTCACGCCGGTGCCGGGCAGCACCGTGCCGGTGGCACCCTGCAGCGCCAGGTTCAGGATGTTGTTGCCGCCAGCGCCAAAGTTGGTGCCCAGCACGCCAATGGTGTTGTTGCCGGACCGCCCGATCGGGCTTTGCCACTGGATCCCGAATTCGGCGGCCTTGTCGGCATTGACCTCGGCAATCAGGCTTTCCACGAACACCTGCGCTCGCCTTGAATCCAGCTTGTCGATCACGGCGCGCAGCTGGCGGTACTGAGGCTCGGGCGCGGTGATGATCAGCGAATTGGTGGCCGGGTCGGCCTGGATCTGCCCGCCGGTGGACGGCTGGCCCGAGGCCTGGATCGCGGCGGTGGCCGGGTTCGCCGCGGCTGCCGAGGGAGCGCCTGCCGGCGTTGCAGAGCCGGTGGCGGCCGTGCCGCGGGCCTCGCCCGCAATCGCGGCGCGCAGGGTGGCGGCCAGCTTGGTGGCGTCGGCGTTTTTCAGGTACACCACGTAGATGTTGCCGGCCGCGTTGCCCGCGTTGGCGCCGCCGGCCGGCTGGTCGAGCCGGGTGATCAGCATCTTCACCAGGGCCACACGCGCCGGGTTGGCGGCGCGCAGGATCAGCGAGTTGCTGCGCGGCTCGGCGATCAGCGTGGTGCGAAACGAGGTGTCGGCCTGGCCCTGCGCGGCCGCGCCGCCGCTGCCCGATTCGACCAACCGCACCACCAGTGGCGCCAGATCGGTGGCGATCGCGTGCTGCAGCGGAATGATCTCGACGTCGGTGGCGTTGGCGATGTCCAACGCGGCGATGATGCGCGCGATGCGCTGCAGGTTGTCGGCGTAATCGGTGATCACCAGGGAGTTGTTGCCCGGGTTCACGTTGATGGTGTTGTTGGGGCTGATCAGGGGCCGCAGGATCGGCACCAGGTTGTTGGCTGTCTCGAAATTCAGGCGGAAGATCTGCGTCAGGATCTGCCCGCCCGCGCCCGGCGGCACGCTGCCGGCCGACACCGTGCCGCCCTGCAGCTTGGCATCGGCTTCTGGCACCACCTTGTACAGCCCGGCGGATTCGGCCACCGCAAAACCCTGCATGCGCAACTGGGTCTCAAACAGCACCAGCGCGCGTCCCGGTGTCACCGGCGCATCGGTGACCAGGGTCATGGTGCCCTTGACGCGCGGATCCACCACCACGTTGCGACCCGTCATCACGCCGATGGTGCGGGCCACGGCGTCGATCTCGGCGTTGTTGAAGTTCAGCGTCACGGGCTCCTGCATGCGGCCGGCGCGGTTGGCAGGGGCTCGGGGTGCGGGTGAACGTGCGGCCGGGGCGCTGGCGGGCGCGGGTGGCGCAGCCGTCGGCCCGGAACTGCCTTGAACCGCCGTTTGGGCATAAAAAGTGCCTGGGGTCCCCGTCAGCAGGGCATAGCTTGCTATTGAAATAATAGCAACCCGGAATCGGCGGCGGCTGGCGTGAGTTGGACGGCGTGACATGCGTTAGCCCACAGTGATGATGGAGCGCGCGCCATTGCGCCGTCCGATGATGTTGAGAAGGTTGGCCAGTGCCGCTTCGCGCTCGGGTGCCGCGCTGGCCACGCCCTCAAAGCGCAGCCGCGAACCGACCCAGCGGCCGGTGCCGCTCAGTTGAAGGCTGCCTTCCAGCGTTTCCAGTTGCAGCGTCGCCACGGGGCCTCCTTTGAGCGTGATGCGGTAACTGCCCATTGGCTTCAGTGTGGACAGGCGCGACGATATGCGACTGGCTTCCAGCCGCGCCGAGCCGGTGACCAGCACCCGCCCTTCAACCCATTCTACTGAAAGCCCCTCGGTCTGCAGGCCCAGCGTGCCCTCGGGTTGCACGGTGTTCCAGGGCGTGCCCAAACCCGCCAGCACCCCGGCTGGCCACTGCGACTGGCTGTTGTCCAGCGCAAACTGCGCGCCGCCCCAGCGCGGGCTGGCCTGCACGCGCAGCGGCTCGGCGGTGCAGCACGGCGCCTGCAGGTATACGGCCGCATAGCCCCAGCCCGGGCGCACGCGCCACTCGACGCGGCCCGGCAATGCGGCCGCATCGTTGCTGCCGGCGCCGCCCGTCAACACCAGCCGCGCGGTGCCGGTCCAGAGCGTGCCGCGCGGCTCGGCCAGCAACAGCTGGCCGCCGCTGGCCCGCGCCACGCTGGCAGCCAGCCACGATGCGGGCGCAAACCCGATCAGTGCCACGGCCAGACCGAGCAGCACGCCCGTCACGGCCCAGCGCCACGGCGTGCGGGGGAAGGCGGAAACCAGTGCGCGGGCCATTGGGGTGGGAGCAGGTAGCCGGCGCGCTCAGCGCGGCGGCAGGCTCAGCACGATGGTGCCGTCCCACACCGGCGCGCCGAGCTGGGCGCGGCGCACCAGCCGGGCCTCGCCCGGCGCCGCGCGTGCGTTGACGCGAACCTGCGTCAGCCATTGGGCCAGCGCCTCGGGCGAGCTGCCGCGCAGCGTGACGGTGGCGCGGTCGCCTACCACGTTGAGCTGCCCGGTGCCAGCCAGTCGCTGCGCCACCGAGGCCTCCAGCGCGCGCAGCGCCTCGTCGTGTCCGACGCGGGGCTGCGCCTGCAACGCCTGGGCCTGCGCCTGCAGGCTGCGCATCTGCTGCAGCTGGGCATCCAGCGCCTGGTGCTGCGCCTCGGCGCTGCGCAGCGTCTGCAGCGCGGGTGCCAGCGCCACCCACCAAAGCAGCGCCAGCGCCACCACGGCGATACCGATGGCGAGCCACTGCCGCTCGCGCGGCGCGAGGCTGTTCCAGCGGGCGGCGAGTCCGGGCAACGGCTTCATCGCTGGTCTCCCGGCAGCGTGGCCGGCCGCGGCGCTGTCGCCGGTTCAGCCGGGGCGCCCGGCGGGAGCACAGGCGCTGCGTTGGGCGCGGCCGGCGCGCCCGTGGTAGTCAGCGCGCGAATCACCACGCTGTCGGCTTCGGCCCGTGCCGCCAGCCCCTGCACCTGCAGGTTGGTGGCCATGATGGACACCTGCTCCTCGCCCAGGTCCAGCCCCCGAAGCCGCGCCTCGCCTGCTGCAAATTCGATAGCAGACAATGACCGCTCGGCGGGCACTGAAGGCCCCAAAGCCGCCAAAATCGACTCCAGATCGCGGCCTGAGGACGAGCCGGTGGTCTGGCGCATCGCGGCCACCTCGCGCTCCATCTGAAGCGGCGCGTCGATCACCACCTTGATGGCGGGAAAGGTCTGCGTCAGCACCCCGCGAATCGCGTCGCGCTTGGCCTGCAGCACCCGCTGCTCTTTCCAGGCCCAGGCGTTCAGGCCCACCAGATTGACCAGCAGCAGGCCGATCACGCCCCAGCGCGCCGCGCGCCACTGCGGTGCCTGCAGCCAGGCCCGCCAGCCGCCCTGCAGGCGCTTGACGGCCCGCGAGCGGCCCGAGCTGGCCAGGTCAAACTGCGCCAGATCCCAGCGCGACTGGGCCGCCAGCAAGGCGCGCTGGGCGGCGGTCTGCAGGGCCACCGGCCGCTGCAGCAACTGTTCGGCCAGCGTGGCCACCCCGGGCTCGGCCCAGACCTGCAGGTCTTCCGGCAGCGCGGCTGACGCCCCCGCGTCGCTGCCCAGCACCAGTGCCACACCGGCCGCTGACAACGGCAGCATCGTCACGCCCGACGGCGCCGAGACCACCAGTTGCCCGTCTTCGCCCTCGCCCAGCGCCTGCAGCGTGGTGCCCGCGCCACCGGGCGCGAACTCGGGCACGACGCGCGAGGCCGAGCGGTCGACCGCTTCGAGTGAGCGCAGCGCGTTGCCCAGCCACTGCCGGTCGCACACCGCCACCCAGGCAGTGCCGCCGGCACGCGCGGCTGGGTCCATCGCGAAGTGCAGGGAGGCGGGTTCGTCCAGCAGCCGGTCTTCCAGCAGGCCTTCCAGCACTGCGCGCAGCCGGGGCGAACCCGGCGCCATGCCCTTGGGCAAATCAATCCGGTGCCAGGACAGCGCACGCGCCGGCACCACCACCACCAGTTCATCGCCCGATTTGCCGGTGCGCGGCAGCGCAGCGGCTGAGGTCTGGCCTTCGGCGGCGACCTGGCGGCCGTCGTGGCTCAGCACATAGCGCAAGCCGGACGGCGCATCGGGCCGCTCAGGCGTCGGCGGTGCGGGCAGGGTGACGATGAGAGTGGACATGTCTGCGGGGCATTGTATTGAGTTGGATGGCGCGCTGGCCCTGCCATCGATCCGTCATTTGGCGGGCGCGCCAGCCGCCGCGGTGGCGCCGGTCAGCACGCCGCGGTCGCGCCAGAGCGTTTTGACCACCAGCCCGTCGCGCTGCAGTACCGATCGTTCTTCGATCACCAGCAGGTCCAGCCGCAACCGGCCGCGTACCTCGAAAAAGCGCGACGCCACCGCGTGCTGGTTGTCGTTGAGCTGGCCCTGCAGCGCCAGCACCAGGTCGGCCGCGTCGGTCAGGGTGCGCAGGTGCGAGCGGTCGCGCTCGGTGACCAGGCGCTGCGCGTCGGCCATCTCCAGCGCAGGAACGATGGCGTAGATGACCTCGGCGCGCGCCGTGTTCAGGTTGACCGGCGTGCGCACCGGCAGCACGGTGATGTGGGGCGCCAGCTTGTCCACCGTAGAGGGTGACAGGCCCAGCCAGACCAGCTGGTCCACGCGTTGCGGCAACAGTGGCGCGTACGGGCCGATGCTGGTGTCGGTACGTGCGTCGGTGGTGGCAATGCGCAGGTTGTCGGCAAAGGTGGCGAGTTGCGTCTGCGGCAGGCCCAGCAGGTCAAACAGCTTGCCGAAGGCCAGCACGTTGGGCTCGGACAGCTTGCCGTTGTCGACCAGGTTGCGCACGTTGAGCCGCGCCTGCAGGTCGGAAATTTGCCCCGAGAGAAACGCGTCCGGCATGCCTTCGGCCTCCGCGCTGCCGCCGGCCGCGCCACCCGTGTTGTTGCGGTCGGCCGCCAGGAAGGTGGACAGGCGCGCCTCCTGCAGGGCAATCGCCCAGGGCTCGGCCAGGTGGTCGGCGCCGCCCGCGCGCGCGTCCTCGCGCAGGATCAGGCGCGCCCAGTCGAGTGCGCCGGTCAGCACCCACGACGACTGCACCCGCGAGCGTTCAGCCGATTCGACTTCGATCCCGCGCCACTGCTGCCACAACGCCGACGCCGCGAACGTGGCCACCAGCGTGACCGTGAGCATGGCCAGCAGCAGGGCTGCGCCGCGCTGCCGGACTAATTTGGCGGTCACGATTTACCCCCGCCCACCGTGGGACGCACCCAGTCGCGCGTGATGCGTCCGTTGAGGGCCTGGCCGGGTGGCAGCGTCAGCACCACGCGCACGCCTTCGGGCACGGGCGCGGCGCCGTCGGACGGTACGCTGCCGTCGCTCGACTGCGGGTTGGTCCAGGCGTCGCTGCGAAAGTAAAACACCTGCCACTCCACCAGCGGCGTGATCATCACCTCGCGTGTCTTGGCCGCGTCGTCCGGGTTTTGAGACCACTGGTCGGCCTTGGCCCAGGCTTCCTGCAACTCGCCGCGCGCGCGCAGCGGCGGCGACTGCCAGCGCAGCCACTGGCCGCCGGACTGGTCGCCCCGGCGCGTCCAGCCCACCACGTGCACGCCTTCGCCCGCCGCGGCCGTGCCCCGCCGCACGATGCGCAGCACGCGGCCGTTCCAGTCGATCGTGCTGGCCTGCGGCACCTCGGTCATGGCGTCCAGATCGGCCGCCCACTGCGCCAGCCCGCCCTGCAGCGACAGCACCTGGTCGGCGCGCGTCTGCGTCTGGCTGTGCGCCCGCGTCATGCCATCGAGCCCGCGCCAACTCAGGATCGCCAGCAGCGCCATGATGGTGATCGCCACCAGCAGCTCGATCAGCGTGAAGCCGCGCTGATGGTGCCCGGCGTTTAGCGCTGCCATCAGAAGCGGCCTACAACCGTGGACAGCCTGAGGATCGGTGTGCTGCCGTCCAGCACCTGGGCGTCCACCCGGCGAAAGCTCGGGTTGGGCGTGGGCCGCACCGACACCGCGACGTCAAACTGTCGGCTCGCCTGTTCGCACGGGACCGTGCCGTCGCCCACGCTGGGCATCTGGCGCGACAGCCGTGCCTTGACCAGTTCGTTCTCGGCGCAGATGTGGGCCAGCAGGGTGTCGGACTGACGCTGCGCGTTGTTGGTGAGCGCCGTGGTGGCCTGCAACCCGGCTGCCAGCGCGATCGCCACGATGCTCAGCGCCACCAGCACCTCGACCAGCGTGAATCCGGCCTGGCGCCATGCGCGGCCAACGGGATGGACGTGGCGGGCGCCAGCCGTGCGCACGTCCGTCATGGCTGCCCCGGCAAGGCGACAGCCGGCTCGACGATGAAGGGACGCAAGCCATCGGTGCCGATGCGCAGCGCACGGGCAGGCTGGTCGGCACGCGACAGCACCACGGCCTGCGCGCCAATGATCGGCTCGGGTCCGAGCAGCAAGGCGGGCGTGGTCTGTGCCAGTCGTGCCACGGTGCCTTCGCTCAGCCAGCCGCTGGGCAGGGCTTCGGGCGGCAGGCCCTCAAACAGGAAACCATCGGCGGTGGGCCGCCAGCGCACCGGTACGCCGGTGGCGCGCGACTGCGCCCGCGCGGATTCAAACAACGCTGCCAGTCGCTGGGCTTCCCGCTCCAGCTGCGTCTCGGATGAATCGCGCAGTGCAAAACTCACCCCCGCCGTGGCAATCGCGATGATGGCCACGACCACCAGCAGCTCCAGCAGCGTGAAGCCCAAAGCCTGTCGCCGCGCAGCGTCAAGCGTGGGGGCCATGAGCGCCCCCTCGGGGGGCAGCGAGGACACGCCAGTGCCGAGCGTGGGGGTCAA
>JANOBJ010000002.1:0-15137 GCA_031411575.1 Betaproteobacteria bacterium
CGATGACGCGCAGCCGCTGCGCCGCTTCTCGCCGCAATCTCCGGTACTCGATCGCATCCAGCGAGAGTTGCGCCGGCAGTTCGATCCGGCCGGCATCTTCAATCGCGGCCGGCTTTTCCCCGATACCTGAATGCAAACCAACCTCGCCCCCGAGTTCCAGAACACGCCCGACGGCATCGACGCCGAGGCGATCCTGCGCAAGTGCGTGCACTGCGGCTTTTGCACCGCCACCTGCCCGACCTACCAGTTGCTGGGCGACGAACTCGATGGCCCGCGCGGCCGCATCTACCTGATCAAGCAGGTGCTCGAAGGCGAAACGCCCACGCGCAAGACCCAATTGCACCTGGACCGCTGCCTGACCTGCCGCAACTGCGAAACCACCTGCCCGAGCGGCGTGCAGTACGGCCACCTGGTGGACATCGGCCGCAAGATCGTCGACGCCAAAGTGCCGCGCCCGAGCGGCCAGAAGGCCGTGCGCTGGGCGCTGAAAGAAGGTCTGCCCTCGCCGCTGTTTGGCCCCGCGATGAAGCTGGGCCAGGCGGTGCGCGGCCTGCTGCCCGAATCGCTCAAGGCCAAGGTGCCGGCCACACAACCGGCGGGCGCTTGGCCCGCGCGGCCGCACGCGCGCCAGATGCTGATGCTGGCCGGCTGCGTGCAGCCCGCGATGATGCCCAACATCAACGCCGCCACCGCGCGCGTGCTCGATGCGGCCGGCATCCAGGCCGTGGTGGCGCCCAAAGCTGGCTGCTGCGGCGCGGTCAAGTTCCACCTGAACGACCAGGAGGGCGGCAAGGCGCAGATGCGCGCCAACATCGACGCCTGGTGGCCGCTGGTGGCAGCCAGCCCGGATGGCAGCGCGGGCGGCAGCACGGGCAGCAACTCGGGGGTTGAGGCCATCGTCATGAACGCCTCGGGCTGCGGCGTCACCGTCAAGGACTACGGCCACATCCTGAAAGACGACCCGGCCTACGCCGCCAAGGCTGCCCGCATCAGCGAACTGACGAAAGACCTGAGCGAACTGCTGCCCGAGCTGGCCGCTGCGCTGCAGGGCAAAGTGCGTGGCACGGCAGGGCGGGTGGCGTTTCACCCGCCCTGCACCCTGCAACATGGCCAGCAGTTGCGCGGCGGGGTTGAGCGGCACCTGGGTGCGCTGGGCTTCAATATCCGCGTGGCCACCAACGAGCCGCACCTGTGCTGCGGCTCGGCCGGCACCTATTCGGTACTGCAGCCCGCGCTGGCCTACCAGTTGCGCGACCGCAAGCTCGGCCACCTTGGCGCCATGAGGCCCGAGGTGATCGTCAGCGCCAACATCGGCTGCATCACGCACCTGCAAAGCGGCACGGCCACGCCGGTGCGGCACTGGGTCGAGCTGCTCGACCAGGCGCTCACCGCGGCCTGAGCCGCGCCGGCGCGTGACAGGCCGGCGTGCCCGCCACGCGCCCTGGTGGCCGCCAAACCCTCAGGCGGCCTGCACGTTGATGCGGCGCGGCCGCGCCTCGTCGCGCCGCGGGATGGTGAGCTTCAGCACCCCATCGTTCAGGCTGGCGTTGATCTTGGACGTATCGAAGTCCGGGCTCAGCACAAACGCGCGCGAAAAACGCGGCTCGCGCACCTCGGCATGCTGCAGGCTCAGGCTGCCGCGGGTGGGAACCACCGCCTCGGCGTCGATGGTGAGGTTGCCGTCATGCACCTTCACGTCGAGCTTGTCGCGGGGGACGCCGGGCAGGTCGGCCAGCACGGTGATGCCGTTCTTGTCCTCGAACACATCGACCGCCGGCGCCATGGCCGCGCGGCGCTGGGCGTCGGCTTCCCGGCGTTGCAGTTCAGTGGCCGTGTTGTGTTCGGCCACGGCGTTGGGGTTGGAATGGACCATGTTGTGCTCCTTGACCGGCTTATTGCACGCTGATCGCGCGGGGTTTGGACGATTCCTGCTTGCCCACCGAAATGCACAGGCAGCCATCGGTGTAGCTGGCCCGCACCTTGTCGGGGTCGGCATTCTGGGGCAGCTCGATGACGCGCCGGAAGGCACCATTGAAGCGCTCCTGCGCGTAGGCGCGGGTCTCACCCGAACCCTCGGGCTGCCAGGGCTTGCGCTCACCGCTGATGGTGAGCAGGCCCTTGTCGATCGAGACGTCAAAGGCGTCCGGACGCAGCCCGGGCGCGAACGCGACGATCTCGATGGTCTCGTCGGTGGTGCCGGTGTTGACGGCCGGAAAAGTCTCCAGCCGGTTGTACCGGATGCTCGACGGCAGGCCGCCAAACAGGCTGCTCACCTGGCGCTGCAGGCGGTCCAGCTCACCAAAGACGTCGTTGGCGAAATAAAGGTCACTCATGTCGTGTACTCCTTCAGGTCTGCTGCTGACAAATATGAATTTCACCGGGCGCATCCGAAGACCCGCCCGCGCAGCAAAAATAATGGCCGGCCGGACGATTTCAAGGGTCACCAGCAAGCCGTTGCGCGCGCCTTGTACACCTGCGCCGTGGTGACAGCCTGCTGACAGCACGGCGTCAGCAGCCCCCGCCGATGATGGCGGCTTCACCCTCACCGGAGCCGCCGATGTACCGACAAACCCCAGCCGCCGCCACGCCCGCCCGTGCGTTGCCGCCCGCGTAAAGTCACCCCATGACCAAGAACTGGATCGCGGTGGCCAGCGCCGAACACGCCCGGCGCGGGCGCGATTCCACGCCCTGCGGCTTCATGCAGGTGGGGCACGGCAAGCTCGCGCCCCTCAAGCGCGTCAAACCCGGCGACCGGGTCGCCTACTACGCGCCCACCGAGCGGCTGGGCGACGCGGCCAAACTGCAAAGCCTGGTGTCGATCGGCCTGGTGCAACCGGGCGAGCCCTACCCGGTTGACATGGGCGCAGGCTTCGTGCCGTACCGGCGCGACGTGCGCTACGCCGCCGCGCGCGAGGTGCCGATCCAGCCGCTGCTGGACGCGTTTGCGTTTGTCGACAACCGCGCCCGCTGGGGTTACAAATTCCGCTTTGGCCTGTTCGAGGTGAACGACGCCGACATGCGGCTGATCGCCGACGCGATGGGCGCGGCACCGGGAGCGCTATTATTTATATAGCAAACAATGACCACTCGACAAGGACAACGGGCCATTTCCGCTTGAGAATGGCGGTTTTGGGGCGGCCTGGCTGGTGGCACGCCGGATGACTTGGCTGGCGCCATGGTCGCGCGACGGCATCGCATTTTTTGCGGTCAATTTGTTGTGCGAATGCAACGGCCTTTTCGGATTCCGGCTTCGGACCGTTTGTAATGACACCCCTATGCCATCCATCTGTTCTCTTTCTGCACGCCGCGCCCGTCGGCGCCTTTCGTCCATCACACTGGCCCTCGGGTCAGGCCTGCTTGCCGTGGCCCCCTCGGTCGAAGCCGCCGAGGCTGAAACCAATGTCATGGGTGCTGGCAACACCCAGCTCGAATTCAGGCTGGGAGTGGTGCGCGACACGGCCACTGACACCCGCGTGCGCGTCACGCCGTTCCTGGCCCGGTTGGGCATCACCGAGAGTGTTGAACTGCGCTTGTCTGCCGATGGCCGCGTTGTAGCCAAGTCTGCCGGCGTCACCACCAAGGGCTGGGCCGACGCCAACATCGGCCTGCGCTGGCAGCAGCGCGCGCTCGACGAAAAGGCCGGTACCGCCGGTGTGGCCTGGCAGTTTGATGTGGGCGTTCCCACGGGCACCCAGGCTTTCTCATCGGACAAAGTGGCCAGTTCGGCCAAAGTCGCCGCGGAGTGGGCCTTTGCCAACGACATGAGCCTGGGCGTGATGCCCGGCCTCAGCCGTCAGCACAACGGGACCGGCTGGTATGTCGCGCCGTCGCTGGCGATCACGCTGGGCAAGAACTGGACGCCGCAGTTGCGCACGGTAGCTGAGCTGGTGGCGCCACAACTGACCTCACGCAGCAACGGCGGCAATGTGGCCACGTTCAATCTGGGCGCGACCTACAGCCTGAGCGACACCTTCGAACTGGAGGCCGTGTATCTGCGAGGCCTCACCTCCAATACGCCGGACCACGCGCTGGTGTTCGGTGTCAACGTCAAGTTCTGACGGCGGTTGCAGTTTGCTACTAAAATAGTAGCAAACAATGACCAGATGACGGGGACATCGGGGCTGTTTTGCTTGAAAACAAGCCCGCACGGCCATGGGGCGGCCATCATGCGGAAGTCATGCGCCCATCACGCGACAGTCACGCGACAGTCACGCGACAGTTACGCGGCCAGCGCCGCCTCGACATCCTTGGCCAGGCTCTCCGGTGTGTCGGTGGGGGCGTAGCGCTTCAACACCGCACCGTCCTTGCCCACCAGAAACTTGGTGAAGTTCCACTTGATCGCCTTGCTGCCCAGCAAGCCCGGCGCCTCGGCCGTGAGCCACTGGTACAGGGGCGTGGCCTGCGCGCCGTTCACGTCCACCTTGGCCATCATCGGGAAGGTCACGCCGTAGTTGAGCTGGCAAAAACTCGCGATCTCCTCGTTGTTGCCGGGGTCCTGCGCGCCAAACTGGTTGCTCGGGAAACCCAGCACCACCAGGCCCTGGTTGCCGTAACGCTGGTGCAGCGCTTCCAGACCGGCAAACTGCGGGGTGAAGCCGCAGGCGCTGGCCGTGTTCACCACCAGCAGCACCTTGCCGCGGTACTGCTTCAGCTTGGCGGTCTTGCCGTCAATGGTTTGAGCGTCAAAGTCGTAGATCGAGGGCATGGCAAGCTCCGGGCAGATGGCGTTTTTGATGCGGAGATGCAACAGTAGCAGGTAGTTTGCGGGCCTGCAGGCCCGCGTCCATCAAGCCCTGCCGTGCATGCCGTGCGTCGTTGCAATATAGTGCATTGCTGAACGCAGTAGCCCATAAGAATTAATCGAGGAGCACGTTTTGTGAGCAGCCCGTACCTGATGGCCCTGTTGGGTTTTCCGACCGCCGAACATGCGGCGTTGCTGGCGCTGCTGCGGGTCATGTCGCGCCGCGGGCAGGAAATCGAGGCCACGATCAATCCGGTGGAAGCCCAGCTCACCATCGCCAATGCCGACGACCCGGTGGTGATGGCGCGCGTCAGGATGCTGCCGCTGCCACGCGTGCTGCTGGTCGGCAAAGACAACGGCGGCACCGCCTGGCCCCTGCAGCAGCGGCCCCTCAAGCTGCTGGCCGTGCTGGACGCGCTGGACCAGCTGATCGCCAGCCCACCTGCAGCCCAACCGCCCGCCGCGCCTTTGACTGCCGCGCCATTGCCCACCAGCGCCACCGCTACGCCCGAACCCGTGGCCTTTGCTGCGACCGAGCCGTTTCAGCCTTCAGGTCACGACACAGGGTCTGGCGGCGTTTTTGCCGCAACCCAGCCGTTTGCGCCGCTCGAAATGGGCCAACGCCCTGCTGCCCCGCTCACCGAATTTGCCGCCACCCAACCCTTTGCCCCGCTGGATGGGCGCGGTGCCGCGGTGCCCCAACCCTGGGTCGCCCGGCCGATGGACGCCGACATTGACGCCGCATCGATTGCCCGGTGGCGTGCTGCCCAACTGGGCGTAGAGCCCGAGGCCACACCGGTGGCGCCGCCCGCAGCGGTGGCACGCGCGCCCGCTGGCGAGCCGGCTCCGTTCCTGCCCAGCAGCGATTTTCTGGGCGTCAGCGGCAAATCGGTGGCAGTGGCGACGCCTGATCGCCCGCTGGACGAGGTGTTGCTGGTGGACAGCGGCGATCTGTCGCGGCGCGAGCTCCAGAACCGCCTGCACCGCCGCGGCTACCGGGCCGACATGGTGCGCACGGGCGAAGAGGCCATCGTGCAGGCGGGCTTGCGGCCGTACCGCCTGATCTTCATCGACGAACTGGCGGGTGCGATGGATGCCTTCCAGACGCTGCGCGCGCTGCGCCAGTGCAAGCCCGTGGCGGGCAAGCGCGCGCAGGTGGTGTTGCTGTCGCCACGCGGTGGTGCATTTGACCGGCTGCGCGCCAAGCTCGCGGGCTGCGACATCTACCTCACCAAGCCGGTTGCCGACCACGAGCTGGAGCGCGTGCTGGCGCGCGTGAACCGGCCTTGACGCCCAGACCCCTGGCTGCAGCGCAGGGCCGCCCCAAGCAAGGCCGCGCCCCCCGGGGGCAGCGAACCGCACGAAGTGGGGAGCGTGGGGGTACACAATCAGCGCGAAGCCCGCGCCGACAACCCGGCCGCCAGCAGGATCAGGGCGCCGCCCAACACCGTGCGGCCGGTCAGTTCGCCGGCCCCCAGCCAGATGGCCGACGTGCTCGCAAACACCACCTCTGACAGCATCACCAGCGCCGTGGTGTGGGCGCTGAGCCGCGCCGCACCGTACTGCAGTGCCAGATTGCCCGCGAGGAACGCCAGGCTGAGCAGCACCGCCGTCGGCGCCCATGCCGCCGACGGCGCGGGTGGCACCGGCACCATGCCCAGTTGCACCCCGCCCAGCGCAGCCAGCGTGGCCAGCAGGGCGCCGCCACCGAACATCGCGAGCACCCGCGCGTCGGCCGGCGTGTCATGCAGCTTGCGCAGCAGGATGTTGGTCAGCGCGAAGCTCATGCCGCCCATCAGCGCCAGGCCGTCGGCCAGACTCTCGGGCACCGGCCAGGGCGAGCCGGGTGCCTTGAGCACGATCAGCACGCCTGCCAGCGCCAGCGCCAGCCGCGCCAGCGCCGCGCCGGTCGGCTTTTCGCCCAGCAGCGGCCACGCCAGCAACACGGTCCAGGCGGGCATCAGGTAGAACAGCAGCACCACGCGCACCACATCGCCCACCGTCACCGCCCAGTTGAAGCCCACATTGGTCAGGCCGGACGCAGCGATCAGCAGCCAGAGCAGCGGGTGGCGCAGCAGCCCGCGCCAGGCGCCGGGCCGCACCAGCAGCAGGCACACCAGCGAGGCCACATAGATCAGCGCGGTAGCCCAAAGCGGATGCAGGCCGTGGCCTTCCAGCTGGCGGAACGGCCACCACGACACCCCCCAGACGAAGGCGTTAAGGGCAAGCGCAAGGACTGGCAGCAGGGTGCTTTTCAAGGGAAGAAGCTCAACGGGGCGTGCGCCGGGGCCGTGCGTGGCCCGCGGCCACGGTCAGTGGGTGTTGTCGTGGCGGGCGATGTCCAGCAGGTGCTCGACCTCTTCGCGGTGCTTGACGCAGTTGTTCGCGTGCCAGCGCTTGATCACCCACATGAACCCGGCCACCACCACACCGAAGGCGGTGATGGCGCCAAACGCCGACAGGCCCAGCCCGGTGGACAGGCTGTAGAACGCGCCGAGCCCCAGAATGCAGGCCTGCTCATTGAAGTTTTGCACCGCAATCGAGCGGCCGGCGCCCATCAGGTTGTGGCCGCGGTGCTGCAGCAGCGCGTTCATGGGCACCACCAGAAAGCCACCCAGCCCACCCAGCAAGATCAGGAACGGCGCCGCCACCCAGACGTTGTTGATGAAGTTCATCAGGATCACCAGCAGGCCCATCGCAATGCCCATCGGAATGACCGAGGTCGCCATGTCGAGCCGCATGCGCATCGACGCCACGATGGCGCCAACAGCGGTGCCGATCGCCACCACCCCCACCAGTGCCGACGCCTGCGAGGTGCTGTAGCCCAGAGCAGCCGCGCTCCAGGCCAGCACGATGTAGCGCAGGTTGCCGCTGACGCCCCAGAACAACGTGGTGGTGGCCAGCGAGATCTGGCCCAGCTTGTCGCGCCAGAGCCGCGAGTTGCAGCTCCAGAAATCGGGCAGCAGCTCCAGGGTGTTCTTCGGCATGGCCCGCATCTCGACGCCGGTCTTCGGGATGCGCGTGTTGAACCACGCCGCCAACGCGTACACGAAGATCAGCACGGCGATGGCTGCCTCGGGCGCGGTGTCCACCCCGGTGTCGATGGCCGGAAAGTCAAACGACAGCAGCTGGCTGGAGATCGTGTGGCCGACCAGCTGGCCGCCCAGCAGCACCCCCAGGATGATGGAGGCGATCGTCAGCCCCTCGATCCAGCCATTGGCCTTGACCAGTTGCGACGCGGGCAGCAGCTCGGTCAGGATGCCGTACTTGGCCGGCGAGTAGGCCGCTGCACCCAGGCCGACGATGGCATAGGACATCAGCGGGTGGGTGCCAAACAGCATCATCAGGCAACCGACCACCTTGATCGCATTGCTGGCGAACATCACCTGCCCTTTGGGCCGCGCGTCGGCAAAGGCACCGACAAAGGGCGCGAGGATCACGTAGAACAGCGCAAACATCGGCACCAGTGCCGCACGCTGCCATTCAGCAGCGCCACTGGTGCGCAACAGTTCGACGGCAGTGACGAAGAGCGCGTTGTCTGCCAGCGAGCTGAAAAACTGCGCCGACATGATGGTGTAAAAACCGCGCTTCATTGATGGCTGGTGGGCTCGCTGCTGTTCTATCAGGCCGGCTGATGGCCCCGTATTTGGCGTGTGTCTCCGAACGACAGCGGTTTATAGCATGCGCAGCAATGCCAAAATCTCCCTGAATACAGCCTTGACAATACCGCCATGCCCCGTCCGATACAGGCCACCATCCACACCGCAGCGCTGCGCCACAACCTGGCCGCCGTCCGCGCGGCCGCGCCCGACGCGCGTGTCTGGGCCGTGGTGAAGGCCAATTCCTACGGGCACGGCATTGAGCGGGCGTTTGAGGGGCTGCGCGGCGCCGATGGTTTTGCGCTGCTCGACCTGGCCGAGGCCGAGCGCGTGCGCGCACTGGGCTGGCGCGGCCCGATCCTGCTGCTGGAAGGCGCGTTTGAGGCGCGCGACCTCGAACTGTGTTCGCGTCTGGGGCTGTGGCACACCGTGCATTGCAGCGAGCAGATCGACATGCTGGCCAGCCACAAGACGCAGGCGCCGCACCGCGTCTTCCTGAAGATGAACTCGGGCATGAACCGGCTGGGCTTCACACCGGCCACTTTCCGTTCGGCCTGGGCGCGCCTGGATGCGCTGCCCCAGGTGGACGAGATTTCGCTCATGACGCACTTCAGCGATGCCGACGGCCCCAAAGGCGTGGCGCACCAGATCAGCGTGTTCAACGATGTCACGCGCGACTTGCCGGGTGAACGAACGCTCGGCAACAGTGCCGCCACGCTGCGCCACGCGGCCGATCCGGGGCTGCGCTCGGACTGGGTCCGCCCCGGCATCGCGGTCTATGGCAGCGCGCCGGATTTCCCGGCACACAGTGCCGCGCACTGGGGGCTGCTACCCACCATGACGCTGTCGGCCAGGCTGATTGCCACGCAGCAGGTCGAGGTGGGGCAGACGGTTGGCTACGGCTCTACCTTCACCGCCACCGAACGCTTGCGCATCGGCGTGGTGGCCTGCGGCTATGCCGACGGCTACCCGCGCCACTGCTCGACCGGCACGCCGGTTCTGGTCAACGGCGTGCGCACGCGGCTGGTGGCCCGGGTCAGCATGGACATGATCACGGTCGATCTGACAGCGCTGCCCGACGCCGGCATCGGCAGCGAAGTCACGCTCTGGGGCCGCGCGTCCAATGGCGCCACGCTGCCGATCGACGAAGTGGCGCTGGCCGGCGGCACGGTGGCCTACGAGCTGATGTGCGCGCTGGCGCAGCGGGTGCCGGTGGTGGTGGATTGAGGAATTTGTCGAACTGGCGTTCGGTTCGGCTGTGGGAGTCGGAGGTCGAGCATGGCCTGCGCCAGAGGCGCAGCCTTTGGTTGCACGGTCTGGCGCTGGGCACCATCACGCTCGCGTTGATGTGGGGCGTGTCGCACGCGCAGATGCTGCTCGGGATGGAATCGCTGGCGCTGCGCTACGCCGTGACGCTCGGCATCGGGTATCTCGCTTATTTGCTGTTGGTGCGTGTGTGGGCTGCCGCACTGCTTCGGCGAAACAGTGCCGATGCGCCCGATCTGTCTGGTGTGGATGTGCCCATCCGGGATGGAGCCGGTGGCAGTTCGGCCGACTCACCACCATTTGCGGCGGGTGGTGGCGGTGACTTCGCTGGTGGCGGAGCATCTGCTGACTTTTCTGGCGCTGGCCATGAAGGTGCCTCCAATCTGGCCGGGGGTGCACTGGAAGCTTTGTCCGGCGCAGACGAGGGCGCGGTTGTGGTGGTCCCGGTGGTGGCAATTTTCCTGATCGGCTGCGCCGTCTTCTTTGGCGCTGGCGCCCTGTTGCTCCTCTATTTTGGCTGGGAGGTAGTGCTGGCCGTGGCGGTCGAGCTTGCGTTTTCGTATGTTTCTGCGCGAGCGGCGGTCTATGTCACGCGGGAAGGGTGGGCATCGGCGGCAATTCGCCTGACATGGAAGCCGCTGGCAGGCGCCTTGTGCTGTGGCGTGGTTCTAGGGGCGACCATCGACCACTTCATTCCTTCAGCGCATTCACTGCCACAGGCGGTCAAGGCCATCAAGGCACAGCTGAAGTCCTGAAAACCGAGGTTGAGAAATCAGTACAGCCCCCGCACCTGCGCCTGCAACCGCGACAACCCGAGCAGCGCATCGGTGAACGGTGTCGGCACGCTGGTGAGCCGGCCGAGTTCTTGGACCACGGTCACCAGCGCGTCCAGCTCGACCGCCTTGCCGGCTTCGACGTCCTGCAGCATCGAGGTCTTGAAGGCGCCGAGCTTCAGGGTGACGGCGTGGCGGTCTTCGGGTTGCTGGTCGATCGGGATGCCAATGCGCGCGCCGATCTCCTTGGCTTCCAGCATCACGCGCGAGATGAAGTCGCGCACCAGCGGATCGCCCAGAATGCGGTCGGTGGTGGCGCCGGTCAGCGCGCTGACGGGGTTGACGGTCATGTTGCCCCAGAGCTTGTACCAGGCGTCTTTCTGGATCTGCGCCGACACCGGTGCTTCCAGACCGGCGCGCGTGAACAGGGCCGCCAGTTGCTGCACCCGGTCGGAGGCCGCGCCCGACGGCTCGCCGATGATCAGCCGGTTGCCGAAATGGCGCCGTGCGAAGCCGGGGCTGTTAAGCGAGCAACTGGCATGCACCACGCTGCCCACGATGTGGCACGCGGGAATGCCGCGCGCGATGGCGCCGTCGGGGTCGATGGCCTGAAGCCGGGTACCCGCATACGAGCCACCGAAACCCTCAAAGAACCACCAGGGCACGCCGTTCATGGCTGTGAGCACAATCGTCTCTGGACCGAGCAGCGGCGCGATCTGGCCGGCCACGGCGGCCATGGCGGGCGCCTTGACGGCCACGATCACCAGGTCCTGCACACCGAGTTGCGCCGGGTCTTCATTCGCCTGCACAGCGGCGTTGGCGACGGCGCCGCCTTCTTCTTCCAGCCGCAGACCGTTCTGCTGCAGCGCGACCAGCGTGGCGCCGCGCGCCACCACGCCCACGTTGCAGCCTGCGCGCGCCAGTTTCACGCCCAGCCAGCACCCGATCGCACCGGCCCCGTAAATCGCCACTTTCATGCTCAAATACCCTTCTGGTGCGCTTCCAGTGGTCAAAGTTTGCTCTAGTTTTTATAGCTAACGTCGATCCGGTCAACCTGCCGCACCAGTGCATCGAACACGTCCTGCCCCGCACCAAACTGCGCATCAAACTGGAACGAGTCGTGCGTGGTTTTCCGGGCCACGGCTTCGGACACCGCGATCGCGGGGCCGAGGGCCGCCTGCGCTACCTGGATTTCGCAGGCGCGCTGCAAGGTCCACAGCCGCACCAGCGTGAGCGGCAGCGTGGCGCCCCAGGCCAGCAGGCCATGGTTGCGCAGGATCACCACCGGCTTGTCGCCAATCGCCTGCAGCAGGCGCGGCGCCTCGTCGGCGTGGATGGTGATGCCTTCGAAATCGTGGTACGCCACGAGGTTATGCAACTGCGCCGAATAGAAGTTGTTCTGCGCCAACCCGCCTTGCGTGCACGCCACCGCCAGCCCCGCCGTGGTGTGGGTATGCATCACGCAGTGCGCGCCGGGCAGCCCCTCGTGGATGGCTGCGTGCACGGTGAAGCCGGCCGGGTTCACCGGCCAGGGGTTGGCGTCGAGCTTGTTGCCCTGCACGTCGATTTTCAGCAGGTTGCTGGCGGTCACCTCGCTGTAGTGCAGACCAAACGGGTTGATGAGGAACTGCTTGTGCGGGCCGGTGACGGATTCAGGGAGCCGCACCGTGATGTGGTTGTAGATCATCTCGGTCCAGCCCAGCATGGCGAACACGCGGTAGCAGGCGGCGAGTTGCAGCCGCGCCGCCCATTCATCGGGGTGCATGCCGGCACGCGCGGGGGTTTGCAGGACAGCGTTCATGCGGTTCTCCTCAGTAGCTGCTTTTCGGCGTGGCCTTGGGCGCCGGCTTGTAGCGCGCCAGCAGGCTGGCCGCCGCGCTGGCGAGCAGCACGGTGTCCACCCCCACCGCCACGAACAGGGCCCCCGCAGCCAGCCATTTGCGCGCCTGCTGCTCGGAGGTGGCCAGGATGCCCGGTGCCTTGCCGGCCTTGAGGATGCGTGCAATGCCGTCTTCAATCGCGGCCTGGACATCCGCGTGGCCCGGGTTGCCCGGATGGCCCATCGACGCCGACAGATCAGCCGGGCCAATGAACACGCCGTCCACCCCCGGCGTGGCGGCAATGGCGTCGAGGTTTTGCATGGCCGTGGCGGTTTCGGCCTGCACCAGCACGCAGATCTGGGCGTTGGCCTCATGCAGGTAATCGGGGTAGCGCTGCCAGCGCGACGCCCGTGCCAGCGCGCTGCCCATGCCGCGAATGCCCTCGGGCGCATAGCGCGTTGCGCGCACGATCTGCGCGGCCTGCTCCGGCGTATCAACCATCGGGATCAGCAGCGTCTGCGCGCCGATATCGAGGTACTGCTTGATCAGCGCCACGCCGACGTCGCCAGTGCCCACCGGCAGCCGCACGACGGGGTGCGACGGGTAGGGAGCCATGGTCTGCAGCTGGCCGAGCACCGAGCGCACGTCATTGGGCGCATGCTCGCCGTCCACCAGCAGCCAGTCGTAGCCGGTGCCCGCGAGGATTTCCGCGCAATACGGGTCGGCCAGACCGAGCCACAGGCCGATCTGCGTTTGCCGGTCGGCGAGTGCCTGCTTGAACAGGTTGGCGGGTGTTTGCATATTGAGGCCTCAGGTGAAGCGAAAGGCAATGGCGCCGAGCGGGCCGTAGTCGGCGTGAAAGGTGTCGCCCGCTGCCGCGCCCGTGGGCCGCGTGAACGAGCCGCCCAGCACAACCTCGCCCTTCTCAAGATACTCGCCCCAGGGGCTGAGTTTGTTGGCGAGCCACGCCACGCCGGTGGCCGGGTGGTTCAGCACGGCTGCGGCCACGCCGGACTCTTCAATGACGCCGTTCTTGTAGAGCAGCGCGCTGACCCAGCGCAGGTCCACCGCGTTGGGCTTGACCGGGCGCCCGCCTGTGATGATGCCGGCATTGGCCGCGTTGTCGCTGATGGTGTCAAACACCTTGCGCATCACCTTGGTGTGGCGGTCGAACTGCTCGATCCGCGCGTCGATGATCTCGATGGCCGGTACCACGTAGTCGGTGGCGTCCAGCACGTCGAAGATGGTGACGTTGGGCCCCTGCAACCGCTTGCCGAGAATGAAGGCCAGCTCCACCTCGACCCGCGGCGCAATGAAGCGGCTGGCGGGGATGTCGCTGTCTTCGGGGAAAAACATGTCGTCCAGCAGCGTGCCGTAGTCGGGCTCGGTGATCTGGCTGGCCTGCTGCATGGCGCGCGAGGTCAGGCCGATCTTGTGGCCGCGCGCCACGCGGCCTTCGGCCAGCTTCATCTTGACCCAGGCGCGCGAGATGGCGTAGCCGTCTTCCATCGTCATGCCGGGGTAGCGCTTGGAGAAATGCTCCACTTGCACGCGCGTCTTTTCGCTCTGGTGCAGCTCGGCCGCGAGTTGGGCAATGAGGTTGGGGCTGAACATCGGCGCCTTACTTCATGAACAGGGGATGCAGGTTGCTGTGCTTGCCATCGTAGGCCGGAGCGCCCTCGTCCACCTGCAGGGTTATCCCAAGGTGTCGCTGGTGAAAAATAGGCTCAAAGTGGGCCTTGGTCCTTGTCAACAGGTCATTTCCCGCTCTTATTTTTATAGCATCGTTGCGCCCGGCGCCCATCCGCAGGTTGAGGTACACAAAGGCATAGTCGCCATTGCCGCCGGCCGCCTTGCCGGCCGAACCGTCGTCGGCCACCGCGTAGTGCGGCGCGGGGTAAGCCAGCACGCGCGTGCCACCGGTCGGAAAGACCTGCTTGCCGTCTTCGTCCTTCACCTGCAGCATGGTGTCGGCCAAGGCGCGGCACAGCGCGGTCATGTCGGTCTCGGGTTCGAGGTTGGCGGTGTACAGGATGACAAGGTGGGGCATGGTGACGTTCCGTTCAAAGTCGGCTGACGGCTTGGTAGCCACGGGCCGATGACGCTTGCGCCGCCGGGATTGCGGCGCCCGTTTGCGCCGTGACCGGCAGCACCACGTTGATCTGGCCGGTGCCCGAAGCGCCGAAGTAGGGTGTCACCACCTCGGCGTGGCCATCGTAGTCGGACCAGCCGAGTGCACCCAGCAGCATGGCGGTGTCGTGCATGAAACCCTCGCCGTGGCCCTTGGCCGCGTACTCGGGCAGCATGGCGCAAAAGTCTTTCCACTGGCCGCGCTGCCACATGCGCACAACCTCGTGGTCCAGCGTCTCGAGAAACGGGCTCCAGATCTTGAACGCGTACTCGGGCGCCAGGCCGTTCTGCGCAAAGCGGTGCGACAGCGAGCCACTGGCAAAAATGGCCACGGTACCGTCGTATTCGTCTTCGATGGCCCGGCGGATGGCCCAGCCCAGCCGCGCGCTGTCGTTCAGGTAGTGCGCCATGCACAGGGCCGACACCGACACCACCTGGTAATGCTGGTCGGCGTTCATGTAGCGCATGGGGACGAGCGTGCCGTACTCGGGGTTCAGCGTGGTGGCGTCGTGCGCCAGGGTCTCCACGCCGTGGGCGTTGCAGACCCTGGCCAGCAGCTGGCCCAGCGCCGGGTTGCCCGGAAACTCGAACCCCATGTTGCTGATAAAGTGCGGCAACTCATTGCTGGTGTACAGGCCCTTGAAGTGCGGCGCGCAGTTGATGTGGTAGTTCGCATTGACCAACCAATGCGTGTCGAACACCACGATGGTGTCCACGCCTGCAGCTCTGCAACGGCGGTCAATGTCGAGGTGTCCGTCAATCGCGTCCTGCCGCGTGCCCTTGCGCGGGCCGTCCAACTCGCTCAGGT
>JANOBJ010000003.1:0-1606 GCA_031411575.1 Betaproteobacteria bacterium
GTGGTTTGCCAGTTCGGGGTGGGTCCGTTCATTTACGACATCTTCTCCATCTGGATGCTCATGTGGGCGCTGACCGACTCACCCGGCGCCAGCACGTGCACGCCCAGGTCTTCGGCCGGCGTGCCATCGCTGGCCATGCGGTTGACGGCGTTGTTGACGTGGCTGACCGGTTCGATCGCCACGAAATCGCGCGTGCCGTTGGTGAACACCACCAACCGGCTCAGGTTGGCGCTGATCTGCACGTGCAGTTGCTCGTCGCGCAGGTGCACGGTGCCGGTCCAGCCGTCAAAACAGTGGTCGATATCGAGCGACGCGCAATCGGCGTCCAGCCCGTGCGACAGGCTGCGGTGTGTGGGCAGCTTGTCCGGCCCCATCTCCCAGCGGCCAGTGGCTTCAAACGCCACGTGGCTGCGGGCGCGCTTGGTGAAGTACGGGTGCCAGCCCAGTCCCGCTGGCGCGGGCTCGCCGGACTGGTTGGTGAGGCTCAAGGTGAGTTCCAGCGTGTCGTCGCTCACGCGAAACGTCTGAGAGGCGTCAAACGCAAACGGCCAGCTGGCGTCGGCCCGGTGTTCGTAAGCCAGCAAGGCGTAGCAAGCGTCGGATTCCAGCACGGTCCAGGGGCGTTGCCAGCCGACGCCATGGATCGCGTGGGGCTCGGCGGCGTTGTGCTGCATCAGCGGGTGGCTGGTGCCCTGCCACTTGAGCCTGGCCTTGGCCACGCGGTTGGAAAACGGCACCAGCGGGTAGCTGCCGGCGAGCCGCGAGGTGGCCAGTGCATCGCCCTCGGTCGAGCGCAGCACCGGCAGCGCGCCGAACCACAGCCCCGCGATGCTGCCACCCAGGTCGGGCCGCAGGGCGCAGCGCACCGGGCCGCAGCCAAGTTCAAGCGTCGATGTCATGGTCAGCCTCCGGGTTCATTGTGCACCCGGCCACCGCGGTCTTCCAAAAAAATGGCCCGCTGGAGCCGAAGCTCTCGCGGGCCAAACATCCAAAGGAGACTCTCGCTAGCAACTCGGGCCGGGGCACGCACTCAGGCGGGCACCCCGGCCAAATCCAGGATCAGCGGTTGTACGCCGTCTCGCCGTGGGAGGTGATGTCCAGACCTTCGCGCTCGTCTTCTTCCGAGACGCGCAGGCCGATCACCAGATCGACAACCTTGTAGGCGATGAACGCCACCACGGCCGACCAGATGACGGTGGTCAGCACACCCTGGAACTGGATCCAGACCTGGCCGCCGATCGAGTAGTCGGGGTTGACCTTGTTGGCCACGTAGTCGTACACGCCGGTGCCGCCGAGTGAGGGCGAGGCAAACACGCCGGTCAGCAACGCGCCGAGGATACCGCCCACGCCGTGCACGCCGAACACGTCGAGCGAGTCGTCCGCACCCAACATGCGCTTCAGGCCATTGACGCCCCACAGGCAGATGAAGCCGGCCGCCAGGCCGATCGCGATGGCACCCATCGGGCCAACGAAACCGCAGGCCGGCGTGATCGCCACGAGGCCGGCAACAGCGCCCGACGCGGCACCCAGCATCGACGCCTTGCCCTTCGACAATGATTCACCGGCGATCCAGGAGATCGTTGCGGCGGCCGCTGCAAGCAGCGTG
>JANOBJ010000004.1:0-5498 GCA_031411575.1 Betaproteobacteria bacterium
CCGCCAGTACGCCGGGCATCGCCAGCGCGGCAGCGGTATTGATCGACACCAGCCGCGCGTGCGCGTACGGCGAGCGCAGGAAGCACAGCTGCGCCTGGCTGGCCGGCACGACGTCATCGGTGTACCGGCCCCGGCCGGTGAGCAGGCTGTCGTCTTCCAGGCGCTGGACGGACTGGCCGCTGCCGAAGCGGGCGGGGGAGCTGAAGGGGGTGTCGGTGGTCATGGCAATCACTTTCTGCGGGCAACTGTACCCGTACGTTCAGGACTCTGCAGCGACCACTTCCAGCAGGCGGTCAAGCCCGCCGCTGTTGATGGCCACCATCGCCCGCTCGCGCACGCGGGGCTTGGCGTGGTAGGCCACC
Source organism: Betaproteobacteria bacterium (assembly GCA_031411575.1). GTDB lineage: Bacteria > Pseudomonadota > Gammaproteobacteria > Burkholderiales > Burkholderiaceae_C > JANOBJ01. Next base: position 363 of record JANOBJ010000004.1, read on the forward strand.
GACAGGCCCGCCGCGCCCATCATCGGCAGGTCGTTGGCGCCGTCGCCCATGGCAATCGCCTGGCTCGGCGCGATGCCCAGCTGGCCGCAGGTGTAAAGCAGCATCTTGCGCTTTTCTTCGCCATCGCAAATGTCACCCCAGGGCTGGTCGACCATCCTGCCGGTCAGCACGCCGTCGCTGATCTCCAGCACGTTGGAGCGCGTGAAATCGATTCCCAGCGTGTCGCGCACTCGGTCGGTGAAGAAGGTGAAGCCGCCGCTCACCAGCAGCACCTTCAGGCCAGCTGCCTTGCACGCGGCCACCAGGGCTGCGGCGCCGGGGTTGAGCTGCAGGCGCTCGCGGTACACCTGCTCCATGTGCGCCACCGTCACGCCCTTGAGCAGCGCCACGCGCTGGCGCAGGCTTTCCTTGTAATCGGCAATCTCACCGCGCATGGCAGCCTCGGTGATCGCCGCCACCTCGGCCTTGCGGCCCGCCGCGTCGGCGATCTCATCCACGCACTCGATGTTGATGAGCGTGGAATCCATGTCGAATGCGATCAACTTGAAATCGCGGAGTTTCAGGGGAGGCGTGAAGGCCTGAATCACAAGCCCGGAAGACATTTCAGTGGCGTTCATAGGGGTTTTGATGGTCGTTCAGCCGCCACCGGCGGGGCCCGAAACGGGCTGCAGCCAGTTTTCCAGTTTCAAGCCGGGCACACGAAGAAATTCAGCATCGCCGCTGACCAGCGTGGCGTCGAGCGCCAGGGTATGGGCGGCAATCAAGGTGTCATTGGGGCCGATGGGTGTGCCCAGGGCTTCGAGTTGGGTGCGCAGGTTGGCGTAGTGCGCCGCGACTTCTTGATCAAGCGGCAAAACGACCAGCGCTGCGAGTTGTGCGTCCATTGCTGCTTGCAGGCGGGATGAAGGGCGTTTTTTCAGACCAAAGGCCAACTCGCATTGCACGACGATGCTGGTGCAAAGTTCGGGTGCGTCAGGGCTTGTCATGCGGTGTTCAGCGCGTTTGGCGACGACTCCGTCGGCGTTGACCATCATGTGGCTGATGATGTTGGTGTCCAGCAAATAGCGCACCGTCATAGAACGATGTCGTCGAGCGGAAGCAAACCTTCATCAATGTCGGGAAATTCTTCATCGCAAGGCCCGAGTTTGCGAATTTCCTCCAGCGCGGCCATCAGTGCCGCAGCGCTGCCTTTTGGGTGCCTCGGTTGAATCGCCTCAATGATGAGGCGATTACCCTCACGACGCATGACCGCCTCCTTGCCGGGCAGTTCAAACTCTTTGGGAATCCGCACAGCCTGATTCGCACCATTGCGAAACAGGCGCACATGACGTTCTGGCGTTTCAACCGTGTATGGCGGTAGTTTTTCAGAGACTTGGGGCACGATGCTGCTCCTGAAAAGTTACTGCTCAGAGTTTAGCATATGTCCAGGCCTATGCCGTCAATTCGACAGGCTTTGGCTGCCCCAGGCTGCGCAACACATCCCGCACCATCTGCGCCCGCGCTTTCGGATCGGGCAGCTCGCGCTCGATGCGCAGTTTCTCGTTGCCGGCCAGCTTGATGTGGCGGTTTTTCTGGATCAGCTCGATGATGCGCATCGACTCGAACGGCGGGTTCTTGCGGAAGGTCACGTGGATCACGCCGGGCGCGGCGTCCACTTTCACCACGCCGTAGGGCTGGCTCAGCACGCGCAGGCGGTGCACGTCGATCAGGGTCTGTGCCTGGGCCGGGAGCTTGCCGAAGCGGTCCACGATTTCTTCCAGCAGGCTGTCGATCTGCTCGGGCGTCTTGGCGGTGGCGAGCTTTTTGTAGAACGACAGGCGCAGGTGCACATCGCCACAATAGTCGTTGGGCAGCAGCGCCGGCGCATGCAGGTTGATGTCGGTCGTCACGCTGAGCGGCGCCAGCAAATCCGGTTCGTGGCCGGCCTTGAGGCAGCGCACGGCTTCTGACAGCATTTCGTTGTAGAGTTGAAAGCCCACCTCGAGCATATTGCCGCTCTGGTTTTCGCCCAGCACCTCGCCGGCACCGCGGATTTCCAGGTCATGCATGGCCAGATAAAAGCCTGATCCCAACTCTTCCATCTGCTGGATCGCGTCCAGCCGTTGCGAGGCCTGCTTGGTCAGCCCTTCGGTATCCGGCACCATCAGGTAGGCATAGGCCTGGTGGTGACTGCGGCCCACGCGGCCACGCAACTGGTGCAACTGCGCCAGGCCAAACTTGTCGGCTCGGCTGATGACGATGGTGTTGGCGGTGGGCACGTCAATGCCGGTCTCGATGATGGTCGAGCACAGCAGCAGGTTGTAGCGCTGCGCCACGAAGTCGCGCATCACGCGCTCCAGGTCGCGCTCGGGCATCTGGCCGTGCGCCACCGCGATCCGTGCCTCAGGCAGCAGTTCTTCCAGCTTCTGGCGGCGGTTCTGGATGGTCTCCACTTCGTTGTGCAGAAAGTAGATCTGCCCGCCGCGCTTCAATTCGCGCAGCACGGCCTCGCGCACCACGCCATTGCCCTCGTTGCGCACGAAGGTCTTGATGGCCAACCGCCGTTGCGGTGCAGTGGCAATCACGCTCAGATCGCGCAGGCCCTCCAGCGCCATGCCGAGCGTGCGCGGGATCGGCGTGGCGGTGAGCGTGAGCACATCCACCTCGGCGCGCAGGGCCTTCATCGCTTCCTTGTGGCGCACGCCGAAGCGGTGCTCCTCGTCAATGATCAACAGGCCCAGGTTCTTGAACTTGGTCGATTCACTGAGCAACTTGTGGGTGCCGACCACGATGTCCACGCCGCCATCGGCGATGCCCTTGAGCGAGGCCGTGATCTCTTTGCCCGAGCGAAAACGCGACACCTCGGCCACCTTGACCGGCCACTTGCTGAAACGGTCCACCAGCGTCTGGTAGTGCTGCTCGGCCAGCAACGTGGTAGGCGCCAAAAACGCCACCTGCCGACCGCCCGTGACCGCAATGAAAGCGGCGCGCAGCGCGACTTCGGTCTTGCCAAAGCCCACGTCGCCGCAAACCAGCCGGTCCATCGGGCGCGGGCTGATCATGTCCTGGATCACGGCATGGATCGCGGCGCGCTGGTCGGCCGTCTCTTCGAAGCCAAAATCGTTCGAAAATGTTTCATAGTCGGTCGGCGAATAGCGGAAGGCGTGGCCTTCGCGGGCCGCGCGCCGGGCGTAGATATTCAGCAACTCGGCGGCCGAATCACGCACCTGCTCGGCGGCCTTGCGCTTGGCTTTTTCCCACTGGCCGCTGCCCAGCTTGTGCAGCGGGGCCTCGTCGGCGCTGACGCCGGTGTAGCGGCTGATCAGCTGCAGCTGGCTCACCGGCACGTAGAGCGTGGCTTTCTCGGCGTATTCGAGGTGCAGGAACTCCTGCACGGCGGGCGTGCCATCCGCGTTCTTTTCGCCCAGATCGAGGTTGACCAGCCCGCGGTAGCGGCCGATACCGTGCGCGCTGTGGACCACCGGGTCGCCCACGTTCAGTTCGGACAGGTCCTTGATCAGCGCCTCGACATCGCTGACCTGCTCCTGCTTCTTGCGCCTGCGCGCGGTCGGGCTGGTGGCGAAAAGCTCGGTTTCGGTGACGAAATCGATGCCTTCATCCAGCGCGCTGAAGCCCATCGCCAGCGCGGCGGTGGCAATTCCGATCTTTTCGTCGCTGGCCTGAAACTCGGCCAGTGAATCGAACGCGGGCGGGCTGACGTTCCCAGCACGCAGAAAATCCAGCAGGCTTTCGCGCCGGCCGTCGCTCTCAGCCAGCACCAGCACGCGGTGAGCGGTGTTGCGCGCATGGGTCTGCAGCCGGCCCAGCGGCTCTTCGGCGCCGCGCACCACCGACAGCTCGCCGAGTTTCTGGAAATGGGCGCTGTCGGGCACGTCTTCCACGCTGGGGCGCAAGCCCAGCTGCGCATGCCCGTTGGCCAGCGCATAAAACTGCTCAGTGCCCAGAAACAGCGCCTCGGGCGGCAGGGCCGGGCGGTCCGGGTCGCCGCGCACCAGGCGGTAGCGGTCGCGGGTGTCCTGCCAGAAACGCTGGAACGCGGGCTCCAGGTCGCCGTGCAGCACCACCGTGGCGGGCTTGTCGGTGCCCGCGCCGAGGTAATCAAACACCGTGGCTGTCTCGTCAAAGAACAGCGGCAGGTAGTACTCGATGCCCGCCGTGGCCACGCCGTTGCCGATGTCCTTGTAGATGCGGCTCTTGGTCGGGTCGCCTTCGAGCAGCTCGCGCCAGCGGCTACGGAAGCGCGCCCGCGCGTCGTCGTCCATCGGGAACTCACGGCCTGGCAACAATCGCACCTCGGGCACGGGGTACAGGCTGCGCTGGCTGTCGGGGTCGAAGGTGCGGATGCTGTCGATCTCGTCGTCGAACAGATCGACGCGGTATGGCACCAGTGAGCCCATCGGGAACAGATCGATCAGCCCGCCGCGCACCGCGTATTCGCCGGGGCTGACGACCTGCGTGACATGGCTGTAACCGGCCAGCGTGAGCTGCGCCTTCAGTCGCGCTTCTTCCAGCTTCTGCTTGACCTTGAAATGGAACGTATAGCCGGCCAGAAACGCTGGCGGCGCCAGCCGGTACAGCGCGGTGGTGGCCGGCACGATCACCACGTCGGCGCCGGCCTGCTCGCCGCGCTGTCCGCTCGCGGAATGCAGGCGCCACAGGGTCGCGAGCCGCTCGCTGATCAGGTCCTGGTGCGGCGAAAACGTGTCGTACGGCAGGGTTTCCCAGTCGGGAAACAGGGCGCAGCGCAACTCGGGCGCAAAGAAGGCCAGCTCGTCCATCAGCCGCTGCGCGTCGGAGGCGTCGGCGGTGACGATGGCGAGCAGCTGGCCGAGCGCCTTTTCGCGCTCGGCCAGCCGTGCCAGCAGCAACGCGTCGGCCGAGCCGGGCGGGCGCGGCAGCGTGAAGCGCTTGCCGGTGACGAGGGAAGGGAGGTCCATGAGCGGCTCGAAAAATGCAGAACACCCCGCGCCGCATGGCGAGGGGTGTGCACCGGTGGATTTTAGGCCGGGGCCCGTGCGGCGCCGGTCGGCTCCTAGAATGGCCCCGCTTTGCTCGCCGACCCCATGTCCACCCCACGTCTCTTTGCCTTGATCCCCTGCGGTGGCTCGGGTCGCCGCGCCGGTGGCGGGCGCCCCA
>JANOBJ010000005.1:0-2859 GCA_031411575.1 Betaproteobacteria bacterium
CCGTGGCAAGACGATGGTGGCCGACCAGTTTGACTTCGGCTTTGCGGTGGACTGGATGCGCAAAGACCTGGGCCTGGTTCTCGACGAGGCCCGGCGCAACGGCGCGCGGTTGCCGGTCACAGCGCTGGTGGACCAGTTCTATGCCGACGTGCAGCAGATGGGCGGCCAGCGCTGGGACACCTCCAGCCTGATCCGGCGCCTCAAGTAACGCCGCTGCACCTGGCCCGATGCTGGTTTTGTCCGATCTCGAATGCTATTATATTTATAGCAAACTATGACCAGAGGACGAGGACTACCGGCCAGAAAGGCTTGAAAAATCAGCTGCGAGGCGCTGCTGGCGCGCTGGCGGGTGCAGCCGGTACTGGGGCCGGTGCCTGGGTCGATGCGGGCTGCGACTGCAGGTTGCGCAACTCGTCTTCGCTGATGATCTCGAAGATGCGCACGACGCGCTGCACGCCGCTCACGCCACGCGTGATCTCGGTCGCGCGGTCGGCCTCGCGCTGGGTGACGCGGCCCATCAGGTAGGTGGCACCGCGTTCGGTGACCACCTTGAAGGCATTGGCGTACACGTCCTTGGCGTCCACCAGCGAGGCTTTTACCTTGCCCGTGATCAGCGCATCGGCCGAGCGTTGCGACAGCGTGGGGCTGTCCAGCACCCCGAGTTCATTGACGATGGCGCGCACGTTCTGCACCTGCGACACCACCTGCTCGACCAGCTGCTTGTCACGCTCGTTGGGCACCTCGCCCGTCAGCAGCACCTGCCGGTTGTAACTGGTGACGCTCACCCGCACCCGGCCTCCCAGGTTTTCACGGATGCGGTTGGCCGCGCGCAGTTCGATGCCTTCGTCTTCCAGTTGCGCACCCGAGGTGCGGCGGTCCAGCGCCACCAGCGAGCCCACCGCCACGCCACCGGCCACCAGCGGCAGGCAGGCGGTCAGGCCGCCGCCCAGACTGGCAGCCACCAGCAGCGCCAGGCCGAGTCGTTTGAAGTGCATGCGGGTCATGGGGGGATCTCCTGTTCACCAAGTAACTGGGCGTCCACGCCATCGCAGATGCAGTGCAACGCAAGGGTGTGGACTTCATGGATGCGCGCGGTGCGCTCGTGCGGCACGCACACGTGCACGTCGGTATCGCTGAGCGCGGCGCCCACCGGGCCGCCATGGCGGCCGGTCAGCGCCACCACGGTCATTTCGCGTTCGTGCGCGGCCTCGATCGCGGCCACCACATTGGCCGACTGGCCGCTGGTCGACAGCGCCAACAGCACGTCGCCGGGTGCGCCGAGCGCGCGCACCTGCTTGGCAAACACCTGGTCGGGACCGAAATGGCTGGACAGCGAGGTGACCACCGCGCCGTCGGCGCCCAGCGCGATCGCGCCCAGTTCGGGCCGCTCGCGCTCAAAGCGGCCGACAAAGCTGGCCACGAACTGCTGGGCCGCGCTGGCCGAGCCGCCGTTGCCACAGGCCAGCACCTTGCCGCCGCTGGTGACGCTGGCCAGCACGGCCTGCACCGCCGCGGCAATCGGCTTGCTCAAGATCTGCGCTGACTGGTACTTCAGGTCGGCGCTGTCAATGAAATGCTGTTGAATGCGTTGCTCAAGCATGAGCCGCGATGATAACCGCCAGGGTTATGCGCCCTGTATCGCCCGGCCGTGCGGTTGTAGGCGCAGATGTCTGGCGGTATCAGAATGCATCAAACGCCGCGCGCAGCCACTCGATTTGCCCGGCTTCAACGCCCACCACGTCAAAGCGACAGGGCGGCAGCGTGCGCTGGCGCATCAGGTAGTGGCGCGCGGCAAACACGATGCGGCGCTGCTTGACGGCGCTGACGCTGGCCGCCGCGCCGCCGTGCGAGGCGCCCGCGCGCTGGCGCACCTCGATGAAGACCACGGTGCCGTCGGGTTCGCGCATGATCAGGTCGATCTCGCCGCCGCCGCGCCCCGGCGTCCGATAATTGCGCTCCAGCAGGCGCAAACCCGCCGCCTGCAGGTGCGCCAACGCGCCGGCCTCTGCTGCGTCGCCGCGCTGCTTGGTGGTGCTGGCCGGTGCAGCGGGGCTGGCGGTGGCCGGGGCCACGCTGCGGGGAAGGAATTTCATTGAGCGCTTCGTTTGTTTCTGCCCTGGGCGCCGCGCGCGACGCCGCAGCTTCGCAGCATTATCCGCAGGGCGCGCTGTATGTGGTCGCCACGCCGATCGGTAATCTGGCCGACATCTCGCTGCGCGCGCTGCATGTGCTGCAGCTGGTCGATGCGGTGGCCTGCGAGGACACCCGCCATACCCATGCGCTGCTGCGCGCCTACGGCATTGACAAGTCCGGCGGGCAATTGCTCGCACTGCACCAGCACAACGAGGCCGAGGCCGCGCAGGGCGTGGTGGCGCGCCTGCGGCTGGGTCAGCGCATTGCGTACGCCAGCGATGCGGGAACGCCGGCGGTGAGCGACCCGGGCGCGCGGCTGGTGGCGGCCGTACGGGCGGCGGGCCTGCGCGTGCTGCCGCTGCCTGGCGCCAGCAGCGTGACGGCGGCGCTGAGCGTGGCCGGCAGCGTGGCCGACGCCGACGACAACAGCTTCGTCTTTGCCGGCTTCCTGCCCCCGAAAGCCACCGAGCGCGATGCGGCGGTGCTGGCGCTGGCAGCCGAGCCGCGCGCCGTGGTGCTGCTGGAAGCGCCGCACCGCATCGAGGCGCTGGCGCGCGCGTTGGCTGCGCTGGGCGAGCGGGCGGTGACGGTGGCGCGCGAGTTGACCAAGCAGTTTGAGGAGATCGACACGGTGCCGGCGGCAGCGCTAACGGGCTGGCTGGCGGCGCAGCCGCAGCGCCTGCGGGGTGAGTTTGTGCTGGTGCTGCACGCGGCGCCGGTGGCGGA
>JANOBJ010000006.1:0-1844 GCA_031411575.1 Betaproteobacteria bacterium
CAGTCGGCCAGCCGGCTGATCACGATGGGCGAGATGGCGTCCAGCGTGGCGCACGAACTCAACCAGCCGCTGACCGCGATCAACAACTACTGCAACGGCATGGTGTCGCGCATCCGCGCCAAACAGATGAAGGAAGAAGACCTGCTGGCCGCGCTGGAGAAAACGGCACGGCAGGCGCAGCGCGCCGGGCAGATCATCCAGCGCATCCGCTCCTTCGTGAAGCGCAGCGAGCCCAACCGCACGCTGTCGGACGCAACCGTGATCGTCAACGAAGCGCTGGAGCTGGCCGAGATCGAGCTGCGCCGCCGCAATGTGCGCCTCACCACCTTTGTTCCCGCGCGGCTGCCGCGTCTGCTGGTGGATCCGATCCTGATCGAGCAGGTGCTGGTGAATCTGCTGAAGAACGCGGCCGAGTCGATCGACGCGGCGCACCGGCCGTCAGCCCGCCGCGCGGTCGAGCTGCGGGTGCAACCCCGCGTGATGGACGGCCTGAACACGCTGGAGTTTTCGGTGGCCGACACCGGCAAGGGCCTGGCGCCCGAAGTGATGGAGCGGCTCTACGAAGCCTTCTTCTCCACCAAGGCCGAAGGCATGGGTATTGGCCTCAATCTGTGCCGCAGCATCGTCGAGTCGCACCACGGCCGGATGCAGGCGGAGAACCTCTACAATGACGACGAGGTGCTGGGCTGCTGTTTCACGTTCTGGATACCGTGCGCGGACACAACCACAGCTGATGTACTCAAGGATTCCGGGGTGACTGCATGAGTTTGATTCCCAAAAAGGGTACGGTGTATGTGGTGGACGACGACGAAGCCGTCCGCGACTCGCTCCAGTGGCTTCTGGAAGGCAAGGACTACCGGGTTCGCTGTTTTGATTCCGCCGAATCGTTTCTGAGCCGCTACGACTCGCGCGAGGTGGCTTGCCTGATCGTCGATATCCGCATGGGCGGCATGACCGGGCTGGAGTTGCAGGACCGTCTGCTGGAACGCCATTCGCCGCTGCCCATCGTCTTCATCACCGGGCATGGCGATGTGCCGATGGCGGTGAACACCATGAAGAAGGGCGCCATGGATTTCATCCAGAAGCCCTTCAAGGAAGAAGAGTTGGTCGGGCTGGTCGAGCGCATGCTGGACCACGCCAAGGGCGCCTTCAGCGAACACCAGCAAGCGGCCAGCCGCGATGCCCTGCTGTCCAAGCTGACCTCGCGTGAAGCGCAGGTGCTCGAGCGCATCGTCGCCGGGCGCCTGAACAAGCAGATCGCCGACGACCTGGGCATCAGCATCAAGACGGTGGAGGCGCACCGCGCCAACATCATGGAAAAGCTCAACGCCAATACCGTGGCCGACCTGCTCAAGATCGCCTTGGGCCAGAACACCGCCAAAGCCTGACGCTCCTGATTTTATAGCACTCCACGCCCGCTGCATCCGGACCAGCGGGCGTTTTTACTTCAAAAACGAGCCATGACAGCCCAACTGATCGACGGAACCGCCCTGTCGCGCACGCTGCGCGCGGAGGTGACCACGCGCGCCGCAGCACTCAAGCCCCGTGGCCTGACACCCGGGCTGGCGGTGGTGCTGGTGGGCGACAACCCGGCCAGCCAGGTGTACGTGCGCAACAAGGTCAAGGCCTGTGCCGACAGCGGCCTGCATTCGGTGCTGGAGCGCATCGTCGCTGGCCGTCTGAACAAGCAGATCGCCGACGATCTGGGCATCAGCATCAAGACGGTGGAAGCGCACCGCGCCAACATCATGGAAAAGCTCAACGCCAACACGGTGGCAGACTTGCTCAAAATCGCTCTTGGCTCCAGCGCCCCCAAAGTCTGAAACCAGACCCTACAAGTCATC
>JANOBJ010000007.1:0-12829 GCA_031411575.1 Betaproteobacteria bacterium
GTTTCATCACGCGCCGCGGCCTGGAAACGCTGCTGCATCGAGCGGTCGCTGGCCGCCAGTGCCTGCCCCTGGTAGAGCGCTTGCGCACAGATTTCGCCCACATGGTTGACGCGCATCAAGGCCCCGGAGAGCGCTTTTTCACTCGCAGAAAGCTCGGGCATCCCGGCTGGACTGCTCGGCGATGCGGGCAGGGCTCCCGGTAGAGGCCGGCCCGCGCGCAGGCCACCGGACAAGGTTCGCAGGGCGTGGTCTGCTGCGGCGATGAAAGCGTCGTTCATGCGGAGGCTCCGTGTTGCGCCAGAGAAACAACAGTCTTTGAAAGGTCACAAAAACTGGCCACAGTGTAAGGACTACTTTAAGACTCATCCCAAGTTTCTGTGGATAACTTTGTTGATAGATTCCCGCCAGACGCTTGAAACCCTTGTAAATCAAGGGTTTCACTACTTTGCCCGCCAAAAGGGCAGTCTGCAGAATCCATATGAATCAACAACTTACGATTGCTATTGGTTTGGTAGCAACACTGATCCGTCAGCACGAGGCGTTGTGCGCCGCCACACAACTTTTGTGCATAAGTCAAGTGCGGCGGTACAAATAGCTACTGTTTGAAAACCCAGATGCGGCCCCGGGCGGCCCGGGCGCTGCGCATGGCGGGCTGGCGCCGCTCAGCCGCGCATGCGGCGCGAGTGAGTGTGCACTGCCTCCACCAGCGCCGCCACGTGGTCCGGCGGGGTGTACTGGCTGATGCCGTGGCCCAGGTTGAAGATGTGCGTGGGGCCGGTGGTGGCGCGATCGGTGTGCGGTGCGCCAAAACTGTTCAACACCTTTGCCACTTCCGCGCGGATCGCGTCGGGCGGCGCAAACAGCACGTTGGGGTCGATGTTGCCCTGGAGGGCCTTGCCGGCACCGCCCACGGCACCCCCCACACGCGCGCGCGCGGTGGCCAGGTTGACGGTCCAGTCCAGCCCCAGCACCTCGCAATCCAGCGCGGCCATCGCGTCCAGCCACAGCCCGCCGCCCTTGGTGAAGACGATGCGCGGCACGATCTGCCCGTCGCTGCCGTGGCGCTTGAGCTGGGCCAGCACGCGCGCGGTGTAGGCCAGGCTGAACTCCTGGAAGGCGCCATCGGCCAGCACGCCGCCCCAGCTGTCAAACACCATCACGGCCTGCGCGCCGGCGTCGATCTGGGCATTGAGGTAGGCTGCCACCGCATCGGCGTTGACCTGCAGCATCCGGTGCATCAGGTCGGGCCGGCCGTACAACATGCTTTTGACCAGGCGGTAGTCGTCCGAGCCCGCGCCTTCGACCATGTAGCAGGCCAGCGTCCAGGGGCTGCCTGAAAAGCCGATCAGCGGCACGCGGCCGTTCAATGCTTTCCGGATCGAGGTGACGGCGTCAAACACGTACTGCAACTTGGCCATGTCGGGCACTTCGAGCCTGGCCACGGCAGCTTCGTCGCGTACCGGCGTGGCGAACTTCGGGCCTTCGCCCAGCGCGAAGCTCAGGCCCAGACCCATCGCGTCGGGCACGGTGAGGATGTCGCTGAACAAAATGGCGGCGTCGAGCGGGTAACGCTCCAGCGGCTGCAACGTTACTTCGGTGGCGTAGTCCACGTTGGTGGCCAGACCCATGAAGCTGCCGGCCTTGGCGCGCGTGGCGCAGTACTCGGGCAGGTAGCGGCCGGCCTGGCGCATCAGCCAGACGGGGGTGTGGTCGGTCGCCTGGCGCAGGCAGGCGCGCAGGAAGCTGTCGTTTTGGAGCGGTGCAAACATGCCGCCATTGTGGCAGCAAGTCATGCGGTTGCGACGCGGTGGGGGCGCGGTGGGGCGCGCGGTTTTGGGGGCGCCGTGCCGCGCCCGCCGGGGCTAGCGCAACGCGGGATCGGGGACGTGCCCCGGCAGGCGCGGCGACGGCGTGCCACGCTCCTTCAGGTCAGACAGGCTGTCGCGCAACTCAGACTTCATCTCGGCCAGCAACGGCGTCATCAGCGCCAGCAGCCCCTTGAGCAGCTGCGGCGTGATCTGCGCCATCTCTTTTTGCACGCGGGCCTGCATGTCGCGCACGGCGGGGCTGTCGCCCACCTCGGCCGGGGGCTTGCCGGCGGCCACGTCGGCGGCAGCCTGCTCGATGCCCTTGGTCAGCGCGTCGGTGTCGATGGCGCCCAGGACGCGGCCGAGCGACTGTTCCAGCGTGCGTTCCAGCGCGGCTTCCGGCGAGGCGACGGCTTGCGCCCGCGCGGGCAGCGCCAGCGCGCCCAGGCCGATGAACGCGGCGGCCAGCCACAAGACGGCAGTGAAGGGCGAGCGAGGTGTGTGCATGGCGTGGGTCTCCATCAACGGTGGGTCGTATCCCGATAACGCCCGCGCCCGCCCGGTGGCCGACGCCGCAGCGCGACACCAGGCGCCCAGCGGCGGCAGTTTGTCACGCACCGGCTCACGCACGCAGCCACGCACGGGGTCGTGGCATGCGTCATCGCGTGGTTCATGGGCTGCGTCACGCGCGCGCTGCGCGCCGGTGTTCCACCATCAGGCATTGGTCCTGCACCACCAGCAGCCCGGCGGCGCGGGCTTTGTCGGCAGCGGCGTCGTGGCGGATGCCATATTGCGTCCAGACGCCGCGCGCGCCGATGGCGATGGCGTCGTCCACGATGGCGGGGATTTCCTCGCTGTGGCGAAAGCAATTCACCAGCTCGATGGGTGTACCCGCCGCACTGGCTGCTTGCGCCGCGCTGGTCAGGTCAGGATGCACCGGCTCGCCCAGGATGGTGGCGGTGCCGGCCGCCGGGTTGACCGGCACGATGCGCCAGCCGTGCGCCTGCAGGTAGCGCGCCACCTCGTGGCTGTCGCGCTCGGGCCGGGGCGACAGGCCCACCACCGCCACGGTGCGCGGCTTGGCCCACAATGCATCGCGGCTCAGCGACGGCACCGGGGCGGTGCCGGCGTGGTCAGTTGCCAGCGCGGTTGCGAGAGGAGGCGTGGGGCCCATGCCGCCAGTGTAGGCGTGTGGCCCGGGCATTGCAGGTGGGCGCACCTTGGGGCTACCGATGCCTGGCCGCCGGATGGTCACGGCGCGGCTGCTTTTGCCACTCCAGCCCTCTCAACCTTAAGCGAAATTAACAAAAGTCATCGCTCGACACACAAGAAACATTTCAATACCCCAGAGGCGTTTACAGCGCCTTGCTGCACTGCCACATTAAGAACTCCTGCCAACACCTGATGGCTTTGGACTGATTGACAGGCAGTTCGCGGTCAAAAAAATTATGATTACCTTGCAATGGATGGGCTGGGTCGCAGCGCTGCTGACCCTGGGGATGCTGGCCCGCATGATCTGGCTGCGGCGCAACACCTACAGCAGCCCCAGCCACCACGTGGACACGCTGGTGGGGGCGCCGAGCACCTCCCGCCCGCTCAACGCGAGTGAGCGCTTGACCTACAAGCTGCTCACGGAAGCCATGCCGGCGGATTACTTTTTGCTGGCGCAGGTGGCGCTGGCACGCTTCATCAAGGTCTCGCAGCGCACCTCTTACCGCGCCTGGTATGACCGAATCGGCCACCGCTGCGTGGATTTCGTGGTCTGCAACGCCGACGGCGAAGTGGTGGCCGTGATCGAGCTCGACGAGCATCGGCCCAGCAGTGTCGGCTATGGCAAGGTGGTGCAGCGCAAGGCCAAGGTGCTGGCAGCGTCGGGCGTGCCGGTGCTGCACTGGACCAGCGACACGCCGCCGGATATTAAAGACGCGCGCGAGCAACTGGAGATGGCCGAGTTTGGCGCCGTCACCCGTGCGCGGCACGCCAACGCGGTGCCCTCGGGCATGACGCCACTGGCGCCGCGCGAAGCCACCTTGCCGGCCCCGCTGGACAGTGAAGCGCAGGAGTTCAACCGGCGCTGGGCTGCGGCCGAGCCGATTTTGCAGGCGTCGCGCGAACACATTGGCGACACCGTGACATTGCCCGACGTCAACCTGACCGAAGAAGAAAAAGCCGGCATCGCGCGGCGCTTCCAGGCAGCCGACGCCGCCAACGCCGACGACCCGTGGCACAACGAGGTGGCTGCGACCGAGCCGCCACCGCAGGTCGATCTGCCGCTCAATATCGCCTCGCACCCGCGCTTTCGCAACAGCCGGATCTGAGGCGCCCGGCCCGGGGCTCGCAGGCCCCGGTTTGGATTACAGCGAAGATTTGTACTTGACCGAGCAGCCATACGGCTGCGTCGCCGCTGCTGTGAGCGGCTTGCCGGCCAGCGCCTCGGCGAGGCCCTGTTTCACGTAGTTGGTGGCGTTCTTGATGTCATCGGCCCGGCCCGACGGAATGCTGTCGATGCCGCCCGCATAAATCAGCGTGCCCTGCGGGTTCACGATGTACATGTGCGGCGTGGTGCGCGCGCCGTAGGCCTTGCCGATGCTGCCGGCCTCGTCCATCAGCATCGCGGTGGGCGCGCTGGCCTTGTCTTTCATCCAGGCGTTGAGCTGCGCCGGCGTCATGTAGTCGGGGTGCTCACGCTCGGTGGAATTGACGGCCAGCCAGACCACGTTGCCCTTGCCCAGCGCGTCTTTTTGCGTGCCTTGCATGTTGGCGCTGTTGTAGTGCTTCTTGACGAACGGGCAGTTGGGGTTGACCCATTCGAGCACCACGTACTTGCCCTTGAAGTCACTTAGGGAGCGCGGCTTGCCGGCGGTGTCGGTAGCGCTGAACTCAGGGGCTTTCTGGCCGAGGGTCGGCGCGGAATGGGCATGCCCAGCTATGAAAGCAGTAGCGAACACGGCTGCCGACACGGTGGCGGTGGACAGCAAGTGAGAGGTGAGAAACAGGCGGCGCAGCATCGTTGACTCCTGGAAAACCATCGGTTGGAACGGCAGCGTGAACACGGACTTTCGGCGGGTTGGCCTCACAGTCGCGCGATCACGGAACGAACCTCCTCCACGCTCAGCACTTCAGACAGCACCACCGGCGTGCTACCTTTTTTGTAGATCACATAGACCGGCACGCCATTGCGGCCCAGCTCGCCTAAAGCGGCAGTGATGGCCGGGTCGCGCCGGGTCCAGTCGGCGCGCAGCAGCACCACTTTCTTGGCGTCCAGATCGGCCAGCACGGCCGCGTCGGACAGCGTGGTCTTCTTGTTGTACTGGCAGGTCACGCACCAGGCGGCGGTGAAATCCACGAACACCGGCTGGCCGGCGGCGACGATCTGGTCCACCCGGCCCGGCTCCCAGGGCTGCCAGCGGTCGGTCGCCGCCACGGCGGCGTTCATCGGCACGTTTTTGGTGACATTCGGGCCGATGGTCCACGCCAGCAGGACAAAGCTTGCTACTGAAAGCGTAGCAACCACGGCGCGCGAACGGCCCTTGAGCGTGAACGCCCAGACCACCGCGCTCAAGCCCACCAGCAGTGCCAGCAGCGCGCCCGCACCATCGATGCCGCTTTGCTGGCCCAGCACCCAGACCAGCCAGGCCACGGTGGCAAACATCGGAAACGCCATGAGCTGGCGGAAGGTCTCCATCCACGCGCCGGGGCGTGGCAGCGCGCGCGCCACCGCCGGCACTAGGCTGGCCGCCAGGTACGGCAGGGCCATGCCGAAACCAATGGCCGCAAACACCGCCAGCGCCTGCGCCGCCGGCAGCCCCACCGCAAAACCGAGCGAGGCGCCCATGAACGGCGCGGTGCAGGGCGAGGCGATGGCCGCCGCCAGCACGCCCGACAGGAACGAATTGACCACCGGGTGCCGCGCCTCCAGCGAGGCCACGCCAGACGGCAGGAACGCGCCAAACTCAAACACACCCGCCAGATTGAGACCGATCACCGTGAACAGCACGGCCAGCAGCGCCACCACGGCCGGCGATTGCAGCTGGAAGCCCCAGCCCAGCTGTTCGCCGGCGGCGCGCAGGGCCAGCATCAGCGCGCCCAGCGCCACAAAACTCAGCACCACGCCGGCGGTGTAGGCGAAGCCGCTGATGCGATGCCCGCGCCGGTCATCGGCGTGCCGGGTGAAGCTCAGCACCTTGATCGCCAGCACCGGGAACACGCAGGGCATGAGGTTCAGGATCAGCCCGCCGACCAGCGCGCCCAGCAATGCGAGGCCCAGCGTGAGCGTGACGCCGGAGGGCCCGGCCGCATTGGTGGATCGGGGCGCTGAATCCAGCACGGGTGGCGGCGGCACCGCGGCCGGCGCGGCCACGGCGGGCCAGCTGCCCAGCACCTTGGCCTCGGCGCGAAACGCCTGCTCGCCCGCCGTCACCACCAGCGGCATCACCGCCGGGCTCTGGCTGCGCAGGCTGGTCAGCGGCACATTGGCGGTCCACACCGGGCCGTTCCAGGCCTGCGTCCATGGGGCGGCGGTTTCGATTACCTCGGGCGTTTCGGGGAAGAACCCCAGTGTCTTGCCCTGCAGCGTGGCGGGCAGGCCAGACAGCGACACCTTGATCGCCTTGTCCACGATCTCCACCGTGCTGCCGGCGGCCAGCGCCCTGGGTTGCGCCGCAAAGGCCCGCTCAAACGCCGCGCCGTTGATCGCGGTGGAGCCCTTGACCGGCACTTTCAGCGTGAAGGTGCCTTCTTCGGGGATGCACTCTTTCTTGCAGACCAGCCAGGACGCGCGCAGCTCGATGTCGAGTTCACTGGCCAGAAGGCCGGGCTTGAAGTCGGGCGAAATCGTCAGCGGCACGGGCAGCAGCACGGTGTTTTCGTAGCCGTAGTTGGCCAGGTTGCCGATCGGGATCTTGATCGGTGCGGGCCAGGCGATCTCGCCCGCCGTCACGCCGGCCGGCAGCTTCCACTCGAGCCGCGTGGGCAGGCCCGAATCGCCCGAATTCTTCCAGTAGGTGTGCCATTCGGGCTGGTGGGCGATCTGCAGGCCCACCCAGACCGGTTGGCCGGGTTGCGTGGGGTCAATGCCCTGTGGTGCATGCGCCATCAGCTCGGCGCGCACCTGGGGCGTTGTGACGACGTTTTTGGCACTGTTTTGCGCCAAAGTCCACGTCGGCAGGACAAAGTTAGCTATTAAAACTATAGCCGCAAGGAGGCGGGGAAAGGCGTGCACGGGATTCATTGTGAAGTGGGAGCCGCAGGCGCCGGTGAAGTTCCTCAAAGTGACGGGATTCGGGCCGCGCCGCTCAGGGCGCAAAGCCAGCACCAGCAGGCGCAAAACCCAGCACCACGCGGCGCGTGGTGGCGCTTTTCTTCTCGATCTTGGTGACCACGACGCCGCCAATCTCGAGCGTGTTGGCCACGTGCGTGCCGCCGCAGGGCTGGAAATCGATCATCTCGTCCACCCCGACGCGGATGGTGCGCACCGTGCCTGTGCCGCGCGGCGGCTGCACGCTCATGCTTTTCACCAGCGCCGGGTTGGCGTCCAGCTCAGCGTCGGTGATGCGGCCCACGGTGACCGGGTGCGCGGCCGCCACCAGTTGGGCAATGCCCGCGGTCAGCCAGTCCTTGTCCAGCGGATCGGTCATGTTGAAGTCGAGCCGCGCGTAGTCGGGCGTGATCGAGCAGCCATTCACCAGCTGCGGCACCAGGTGGCACAGCAGGTGCGTGGTGGTGTGAAACCGCATCAGCCGGTGGCGGCGTGCCCAGTCAATGCGCGCGGTCACGGTGTCACCGGGCTTGACGACAGCATTGCCTGTTTGCTCACTATTCAATAGCAAACTATGACCAGCCGATGCGGACGTTGGCGCTAAAACATGCAAAATGGTGCTCGTCGGGCGGCCCTCGGCGTCCTTGCCCTTGCGGGTGTCGGCAATGGCCATCTCGGTGCCGTCGGCCAGCACCAGCACCCCGCAGTCGCCAGCCTGCCCGCCACCCAGCGGGGAGAACACCGTGCGGTCCAGCACGATGCCGTCGTCTGCCACGGCCAACACCGTGGCGCTGCACTCGGTCAGGTAGGCGTCGTCGCGAAACAGGTCCTGGGTCATGGTGCCGATGATAGCGAGGGGGGGTGGTGTTCGTCGCCGCTGCCTTGTCGGTGAGTTGCTTTGATGCTTCGTTGCGGCTCGCTCGCCGCGTGTGGGCAGGCAGGCGGCCGCGGGCAAGCGTTCTCCGGCGCACGCTCGCGGGCGGCGGTTTGGGTCGGCCGGCCGTGCGGTGTCAAGGTGGTGATCGGCGCGCCCGCTCTGTAACAACCGCGACTGGCGCCTGCGCCCGCTTGCCCACGACCACCTGCCCCGTGGCGTGGTGGGGAGCGGAAAGAAATCGGGTGCCGCGCCGGGCAAAACGGCCGCCGTGTACCCGTGCATTCTTCCCAAACCCGCTCCGCGGACGCCCGGCGCGTTAGCCCACGCGGTGGCGCGGCGCAGCTCCCTTCGCCCGCCCGCGTAAACAAAGAACGCCGCTTCGACCCCTCGAAGCGTTCCGAGACCCGTTCATTCACACCGCCCAACAAGCAGTTCACCCCCCGATTTCCGCACTCCATCGCATCCGCCTTTGATCGGCCGGGGTCATCGACCACAGTACATCCCATCGAAGACATGTCGTCGTCGATCAACCCCTCAACCCTTGAAGGAAATCACCATGAAATCGCTGAACAAAACCCTCGCCGCCGTTGCCCTGTCGCTCGTTGCCGCTGGCTCCGCCTTTGCTGGCGACGCCGCGGACGACCTGAGCAACCGCACGCCTTTCGCCGGCTCATTGACGCGCGCCGAAGTGCAGGCTGACTACTTTGCCGCCGCCAAGAACGGCCCGCTGGTCACCGAAGCCTTTGTGTTTGCCGGCAACACCGTGCCCCAGGGCCCGTCGCGCGACCGCGCTGAGGTGCGCGCTGAAGCCGTGCAGACGACCCGCACGCACGTTGTGCATGAACTGATGATGTAACTCGGCGGACGCACGGTATGCGGTGTCCCCAGGGCGGGCGGCGGCAGCCGACCTGCTCCACACCCGGCTACGTCTCCAGTCACTTCACGCCCCCTTCGCCCCGCCACCGATTTGCCGGTGCCGGGGCTTCTTCGTCGGCGGGCTTCCACCCCGCGCAGCGTGAAGGGGCGGGCTTTCACCCCGCCCCGTGGCACTTCTTGTACTTTTTGCCGCTGCCGCAGGGACACAGGTCGTTGCGCCCGGGCTCGGGCGCCTTGCGCACTGTCTCGATGCGCGGACCCAGGCTGCGCCACAGCTGGCGCAGGTCGTACACCGCCCAGATGGCGGCACCAAAATCGTCGATGCGCTGCTGGCTCACACTGGGCGGGCCGTCTTCAGCGTACATCGACAGCACCGGCGGGCCGTCGTCGCCCTCGGTCAGCGTGACGATGGCGGAGAGCGCTTCGTCCAGCATCTGCGCTGCGTCGGCGTCGCGCGGCGGCTGCCACTCGTCAGACCAGTTCTCCACGGCAAACATGAAACCCAGCGCCCACACCTGGGCAAACGCGGGCAGCGTGGCCAGGTCGGGGGTGTCGCCATCTCGCTCGGCCTCGGGCAGCGCCAGGATGGCGCCCAGCGTGTCCAGCACCTCGGGGTGGTAGGTGCGCTCGTCATCCATGGTCTCGACGGGCGCGTCGAGTGCGTCCTGCACCTCGGCCCAGCGGCGGTGCCAGCGCAGCACAAACTCCATGTGCGCCATGGGTTTGAACGTGTCGCCCAGCAGCACGGGCCAGTATTCGTCGGCGTCGATCTGGCGGCGCGTGCACACCAGCGCAGCCATCGCGCCTTCCAGAAATTCCCACTGCGGGATTTCGTCGTCGTGCTCGCGCAGCGCGTCGAGCACGGCGTCTTGCGCGTCGTAGTCGTCGGGGGTGAGTGGTGTCAGGGCGGGCGTCTGGACGGGAGTGGGGGCGGTCGTCATGGCAGGCATTGTCGCCGCCCTTCCGCTCAGGGCTGGCCGAGCCAGTCGAGCACCCGTTGCGTCACAGCAGCCGGCTGCTCGCGGTGCAGAAAATGCCCGGCGCCGGGCACCTCGGCGTAGCGGTAGCCGCCGGTGAAGTGGCGGCCCTGGTCGTTCATCAGTTCGGCGCGCAGGTCGTCGGCGCCGCACAGGGCCAGCGTGGGCACGGCAATCGGCCGGGCCATCAGCGCCCGCAGCGGCTCCAGCGCCGGGTCGCCCTTGGCCGGGTCGATCATGGCGCGGTAGTAGGCCAGCGTGGCCGGCAGCACGCCCGGCTGCGCCAGCGTGGCCTTGATGGTGGCAATGTGCGCGGCGTCGGCAAAACCGGGCGACGTCCAGTAGCTCCACAGGTAGTCGATGAAGGCGAAGTCGTTGTCGGCAAGTGCCCGTTCCGGCAGATCGGGCAGCTGGAAGAACCACCAGTGGAACGAGCGGTGGATGTGCCTGGGGTTGAGCATGCTGGCGGCCACCTCGGCCGGGTGCGGCACGGCCATCACCACCGCGCGGTCAATCAGCTCGGGGTGAGCTGCCAGCAGCGCGTACGAAATGATGGCGCCCCAGTCTTGCCCCACCAGGTGCACCGGTTTGCCGCCGCCTAAAGCGTGGATCAGCGCGGCCACATCGGTCACCAGCGTGGCCTTGTCAAAGTAGCCGGTCGCGGGCACTTCGGTGGGCGCGTAGCCGCGCAGGAACGGCGCCACCACCCGGTACCCCGCGTCCGCCAGCGCCGGCATCTGGTGCGACCAGGTGTGCGCGTTGTCCGGAAAGCCATGCAGCAGCAGCGCCACCGGGCCGGTGCCACCGGTGTGGTCTTCGGTCAGATAGGCGAAGTCCAGCCCGTTGGCGTGGATACGCTGAACGGTGGCGCCGCTCATTCGGGTTGAATCTTGCGTTCCTTGATCACCGTCGCCCACTTGACCGATTCTTTCTGCATAAAAGCCGTGAGTTCGGCGCGGGTAGTGGGGTTGGTACTCAGGCCCAGCTTGGCCAGCGCCTCGCTCACACCGGGATCGTTCAGCACCTTCACGATCTCAAGGTTCCAGCGATCAAGCAGCGGCGCGGGCACCTTGCTGGAGGCCACAAACGCATACCAGTTCAGCGCCTCAAAGCCCGGCAGGCCCGACTCGGCCACGGTGGGAATGTTGGGCATGTAGCTGGGGCGTGTGAGGCCCGTGGTGGCCAGCGGGATCAGCTTGCCCGCCTCGACCTGCGGCAGCGAGGTGGGCGGCGCTGAGAAGTAGCCGGTGAAGCGGCCGGCCAGCAAATCCTGCATGGCCGGGCCGCCGCCGCGGTAGGGCACGTGCAACATTTCGGTGCCGGTGCGCGAGGCAAACAACTCGCCCGCCAGGTGCGAGGCCGAGCCGTTGCCGGTGGACGCGTACGACACGCTGTTGGGCGCCTTCTTGGCCAGCGCCAGAAACTCGGCCATGTTCTTCACGCCCGCGCCGGGGTGCACCACCAGCAGGTTGGGAAAGTTCACCCCGCCCGACACCGGCGCGAGGTCCTTGAACGGGTCGTAGCCCACCTTCATCATGTGCGGCGCAATCGTCATCGGGCCGACCGAGCCGAGGAGCAGCTGCGTGCCGTCGGCCGGGCCGTTGGCCACAAGCTGGTGCGCGATGTTGCCGCCCGCGCCGGCCTTGTTGTCTACCACCACGGACTGGCCGATGTTGTCGGTGAGCTTTTTGGCGATCAGCCGGGCCGCGGCGTCGGCCGCACCGCCGGGGGCAAAGCCGACCATCAGCGTGACCGGCTTCGGAGGCGGAAACGTGGCTTGCGCCCAGGTGGCCGAGGCGGCCAGCGCCGGCAGGGCAACGCACAGCGCGCGCAACAGGTGTCTCTTGTTCATGGTTGCTGGTTGGTCTGTTGGTCCAGCTGCCAAGCGTAGCACTGCCGCTGGCATTGGCTTCGCGCTACGGCCACTCGCCAAACTGGCAAACTGACCCCATGAAAACCATCCGCGAGTTGAACGCGCCGCCCAGCGTGCAGGGCCGGGTTGAAGCCATCATCGTGCGCAGCGCCCCACGCGACTCGGCGCACACCGTGGCTGAAACCGTGGCCCTGGCCGGCATTGGCCTGGCCGATGACCGGCTGGGCCAGCGCGGCGAGGCCGAGCTGTCCACGCGGCAGGTGACGCTGATCCAGGCCGAGCACCTGGGCGTGATTGCGCAGCTGGCCCGCGTGGACGCGGTAGACCCGGTGCGCCTGCGCCGCAACCTGGTGGTGTCGGGCATCAACCTGGTGGCGCTGCGCACCGCGCATGTGCAGGTGGGCGACGCCGTGCTGGAAATCATGGGCCCGTGCCAGCCGTGCTCGCGCATGGAAAGCGAAATTGGCCCCGGTGGCTACGCCGCCATGCGCGGCCACGGCGGCATGACGGCGCGCATCATTTCTGGTGGCGCCATCCGCGTGGGTGACGCGGTGCGCGCTGTTCCGTCACCCGTGCCCAAAACCGTGTAGCCCGGAGAAACGCACACATGCCCACCCAAACCTTCACCACCGGCCGCATCCGCCAGGCCGTGTACGACCCGGCCACCCACCAGCTCGACCTGCATTGGGACAACAAGACCATCCAGGCCTACAAACAGGTGCCCGAAGAGGTGTACCGACGCCTGTGCAACGCGCCCACGCCCGCCACCTACTGGGAAGACCGCATTGCCGAGGAGTACCCCAAGGGCACGCCGATGAAGGCGCCCGGCGCGGGCACCGACAAGCCCAAAGACCTGAGCGACCTGTTTGGCAGCCTGCCCGCAGACCCAGACAACACTACCCACGAACCCCCCAAACCATGACCCACTTCGCCCCCGTGGCGCTGGAGCACGCCAGCCGCCTCATCAACCACGGCCCCACGGTGCTGGTGACCAGCGCGCACGGCGGGCGCAGCAACATCATGGCGGCGGCGTGGAGCATGCCGGTGGAGTTCACCCCGCCGCGCATTGCCGTGGTGGTTGACAAGAAAACCTTCACCCGCGAGTTGATCGCCGCCAGTGGCAGCTTTGGCGTCTGCATCCCCGGCGTGGCGCTGGCGCAG
>JANOBJ010000008.1:0-3103 GCA_031411575.1 Betaproteobacteria bacterium
CCATGACGCGGGCGCGCTCGCCGTAAACCTTGCGCACATTGGCCAGCGTGCCGGGCATGCGGCCGGCCTTCAGGTACTGGGCGGCGGTCGCCTGGGCGAAGGTGCTGGTGTGGGCGTCGCTGAACTGCTTGCACATGGTGGCGTTGGCCAGCAGCTTGGCCGGGGCGATCATCCAGCCCACGCGCAGGCCGGGTGAGAGCACCTTGCTCATGCTTCCGCAGTGGGCGAGCAGCTCGCGGCTGCCGGGTACCTGCGCGCTCAGCGCGAGCATGCTGGGCGGCGGCGCGTCGCCAAAATACAGGTCGCCGTACGGGTCGTCTTCCACCACCAGCGTCTGGTACTTCACGGCCAGCTCCAGCACTTGTCTGCTCCGCGCCAGGCTCAGCAGCGCGCCGCTGGGGTTGCCGAAGGTGGGGATGAGGTAGACAAACTTGGGCTTGTGCTCGGCGATGAGTTTTTCCAGCGCGTCGGTCTGCACGCCGTCGCCGTCGATCGGCGCGCTGATCAGCTCGGCGCCATACAACCGAAAACACTGGATGGTGGCCAGAAACGTGGGGCCTTCCACAATGACCTTGTCGCCGGGGTTGATGAGGGTCTTGCCCAGCAAATCCAGCCCCTGCTGGCTGCCGGTGGTGACGATCAAGCCTTCGGGCGTGACGTCTTTACAACCCTTGCTGTGCATGAACGCGGCCAGCTGTTCGCGCAGCGGGTTGTAGCCCTCGGTGGCGCCGTATTGCAGCGCGCCGCCGGGCTCGTCGGTCAGGGCCTTGTTGACGGCCTCCTTGATGCCTTCGACGTCAAACATGGCGCTGTCGGGAAAGCCGCCGGCAAAACTGATGATGCCGGGCTTGCCCAGCAGCTTGAACAGCTCGCGGATGGCGGAGGTTTCGACGTTGCTGAGCCGTGAGGCGAACTCAATGGGGCTTTGGGTGGCGTGCTGGAGGGGCATGGCGGATGGCTTTGTCGTTGCGGCGGAAAAGTGGGGTCAGAGCCGAATTTCGTTGGGGCGTGTGGCGCTCCGAAAGCAGTATTGTCCTGAATTCGGATCTGACCCCATTTTTCCTGTTTTTTGCGCGAGTCGGGGCCAACGGCCGGGTGGGCCGGCGTTGGTCGGCCATGCTAGGCTGGCGAACCCCATACGGAGACAGAACCATGATCGAACACCACCTCGACATTCCCACCGCCGACGGCGCGATGAACACCTTTGTGGTGCACCCCGACGAAGGCGGGCCGCATCCGGTGGTGCTGTTCTACATGGACGCGCCGGGCAAGCGCGAAGAGCTGCACGACATGGCGCGGCGGCTGGCGTCGGTGGGCTACTTTGTGGTGCTGCCCAACCTGTACTACCGCCGCTCGCGCGACTACTGGCTGCAGGAGCGCACGCCCGAGGCCATGGCGCCGATGTTCGAGCACATGGCGTCGCTCAACGCGCGCACCACCGAGGTGGACACCGCCGCGCTGCTGAAGTTTGTGGACGCGCAACCCGCCGCCAACGCCAGCCGCATCGGCATGGTGGGCTACTGCATGAGCGGGCCGTTTGTGATGTGGGCGGCGGCGCAGTTTCCCGGGCGCATCAGCAGCATTGCCTCCATCCACGGCGCCCAGATGGCCACCGACGCGCCCGATTCACCGCACCTCATGGCGCCCAAAATCCTGTGCGAGAGCTACTTTGCCTGTGCCGAGATCGACAAATGGGCGCCGCCGGCCGATATCGCCAAGCTGGAGGCCGCCCTCAAGGCGGCGGGCACCCCGCACCGCATCGAGTGGTACCCCAAGGTGGAGCACGGCTTTGTGTTCCCGCTGCGCGCCGGCATCTACAACCAGCCGGCGGCCGAGCGGCACTGGGAGCGGCTGTTCAGCCTGTTTGCGCGCACGCTGCGGTAACGGGCTGTGAGGGATGGGCTGACATGTAACGGCCACGCGCCGTCAAGCCGGCATTGCCCCGATTGACGATTGAGCGCATTTTGCGGACGATCAAGGCCAATGGCGCGCCTTTCCCCCCCATTTACGGCTGAGCCCGGCACCGAAGAATTCGAGCGCGTGATCTGCGCGAGCCTGGCGACGTCCACCGTGGCCGTGTACGAGCAGATGGAGCGCATCCGCGAATCCGCGCTGCGCCGCAACCCCGAGCTGGGCGTGCACGCGGTGCTGCTGTACCAGAGCGGCTGGTTTGTGCTGTGGGCCGAAGGCCCGGCCAAGACGGTGCGCAAGCTGATGGCGCGGGTTGGGCGCGACAAGCGCCACCACACGCCGATCGTGGTGCACCACAGCCAGGGCATGCGCTGCCTGCCGACGGTCTGGTCGATGATGCTGTCGCCCTCGGCCGAACCGGCCGATGTGTTTGGCCTGCGCGTGGCGGCCCTGCGCGACGCGCTGACGCACGGCACCCAGTTTGCGCCAACCTCGGTGATCCGCCGGTTGTCCGCTCCCATGCAGCTGCCGCAGGCGCAGGCCCTGGCCGACCCGGAGGCGTTTCACCGGGTAGGCGTGTGCGCGGCCGACGCCAACCCCGCTTTTGATCTGGTGCGCTGGCTGGCGCGCCACCACGGCGAGCCGACCGAGCGGCGCCGTTTTGCCGGCGAGGACGATCTGGACAGTGGCAGCGATTACGTCGAGTTCATGCACGAGGGCAGCCCCTGCCGGGTGATCGCGGTGTCGCGCAAGGGCCTGCTGCACGGGGTGCGCCGCGCCTTTTTGCCGGACTGGCCGCACCTGCTGCTGCTGTTCAGCGGCAACCCGCTGCGCGACGAAACGCTGATGGACCGCGTGCGTGAGGCCTGCCAGGGCCTGCCCGCCAGCCCCACCCTGCTGGGCGTTGCGCCCGATGCCGCCACCCACACCAACACGGCGCGCCAGGCCACCTATGCGCGGCTGACTTACCTGCCCCTGGGCGTGATGGCGGCGGACGACCCCAAGGCCATCTGGGAGGCGGTGAGCCAGCAGCTGCAGCGCGTCGGCACGCCCACCAGCTCGGCCTGGTCGGTGCTGGAGTCGTCGCTGGAAGCCTGAGCGCGGCCGGCCACGCTCCAGGCCAACCCGCCAGCGCCTACACTGCGCGGCATGAAAACCGCGCACATCGAACCGTTCTTTGCCACCCTGAAGG
>JANOBJ010000009.1:0-3201 GCA_031411575.1 Betaproteobacteria bacterium
CAGGTCGGCACGCGCACCAGGTCCAGATACACGCGCGGCGTCATGTACGCGTGCGGCCCCATGAACGTGACCACCGCCTTCGGCCGCGCCTGCAGGTAACGCCAGTGCGGGTTGGGTTTGGCGCAGTGGCCCAGCAGCACAAGGTCCGTTTGTCCTGACCCGGTCGAAGGGTCTTCCAGCAGATGCAGCGGGAGCGGCGTGACAAATGGCAGACCGGCGTCGTCGGTGGAAATCAGGCTGGCGAACGGGTGCGCGCGGATGATGTCGCGAGCATGGGCCGCGTTCTTGGCGTTGAAATGCGGTGGCAGGTACATGGCTGGCCTTGCGCTATCGCGTCATTCCCACTCGATGGTGGCCGGCGGCTTCGAGCTCACATCGTAGGTGACGCGGTTGATGCCCCGCACCTCGTTGATGATGCGGCCGGACACCTTCTTGAGCAGCGCGTAGGGCAGTTCGGCCCAATCGGCGGTCATGAAGTCGCTGGTTTGCACGGCGCGCAGGGCCACCACGTAGTCGTAGGTGCGGCCATCGCCCATCACGCCGACGCTCTTGACCGGCAGGAACACGGCGAAGGCCTGGCTGGTGAGGTCGTACCAGGTCTTGCCGCTGGCCTCGTCCTTGAAGTTGCGCAGCTCTTCAATGAAGATGGCGTCGGCACGGCGCAGCAGGTCGGCATAGTCTTTTTTCACCTCACCGAGGATGCGAACGCCAAGGCCCGGCCCCGGGAACGGGTGGCGGTACACCATGTCATGCGGCAGACCCAGCGCCACGCCGAGTTCGCGCACTTCGTCCTTGAACAGGTCGCGCAGCGGCTCCAGCAACTTCAGGCCCAGTTGCTCGGGCAGGCCGCCCACGTTGTGGTGGCTCTTGATGGTGACGGCCTTCTTGCTTTTGGCGCCGCCCGATTCGATGACATCGGGGTAGATCGTGCCCTGCGCCAGCCAGGCCACATGGCGCGACTGGTCGCTCTTGAGCTTGGCGGCCTCGGCCTTGAAGACCGTCACAAACTCGGCCCCGATGATCTTGCGCTTGGCCTCGGGCTCGCTCACGCCGGCCAGCTTGCCCAGAAACTGGTCTGCGGCATCGACGCGGATGACTTTGGCGTGCAGCTGGCCGACAAACATGTCCATCACCATGTCGCCTTCGTTCAGGCGCAGCAGGCCATGGTCGACGAACACGCAGGTGAGCTGGTCGCCAATGGCGCGGTGGATCAGCGCGGCCGCGACCGATGAATCCACCCCGCCCGACAGGCCCAGGATCACCTCTTCATCGCCCACTTGCTGGCGGATGGCTTCCACGGCTTCGGTGATGTGGTCTTTCATCACCCAGTCGGGTTTGGCGCCGCAAATGTCGAGCACAAAACGCTCCAGAATCGCCTTGCCCTGCCGGGTGTGGGTGACTTCCGGGTGAAACTGCAGCGCATAGAAGCCCCGGTCTTCATCGGCCATGCCGGCAATCGGGCAGCTGTCGGTGCTGGCCATCAGTTTGAAGCCGGGCGGCATTTCGGTCACGTTGTCACCGTGGCTCATCCAGACTTGCAACATGCCCTCGCCTTCCGGCGTGGCGTAGTCTTGCAGGCCGTCCAGCAGCCTGGTGTGCCCGCGGGCGCGCACGTCGGCGTGGCCAAATTCGCGGCCGTGGCCGCCTTCGACCTTGCCGCCCAGCGCCGCCGCAATCGCGTACATGCCAAAACAGATGCCCAGCACCGGGATGCCCAGCTCAAAGACAGCTTGCGGCGCCCGCAGGGTTTCGTCCTCCCACAAGCTCGCGTGGCTGCCGGACAGGATCACACCCTTGAGCGCGCCATCGCCCGCATAGGACCGCACCCAGTCGTCGCTCACGTCGCACGGATGCACCTCGCAGTACACATGCGCCTCGCGCACGCGCCGCGCGATCAGCTGCGTGACCTGGGAACCGAAATCGAGGATGAGGATTTTCTGGTGTTGCATGTCGAAAAACAAAAAGGGCAGCTCCGCGAGCCGCCCGGTAGGGGATGGCAGAAAAAAAATCAGGCCTGCGCCGGGATCCGCAGATTTTGCCCCGGATAGATCTTGTCAGGATGGCTCAGCATGGGCTTGTTGGCCTCGAAAATCTGCATGTAGGCGTTGGCGTTGCCGTAGTACTGCTTGGCGATGGCGCTGAGCGTGTCGCCGCGGGCGACCATGTGGTACTGGCACTCTTCGGCCGGTTCCGAGCACTGCATCTCGTCGGCCACGCCGGCCACGCCGTGCACGTTGCCGCAGCACAGCACGATTTTTTCACGGGTTTCCTGGTCGGCCACGAGGCCCGACACCGTGACGATCTGATCGGCACCGTTGAAACTGATGGCCAGGTCATCGGCCGGCAGGTTCTGCGTGCGGATGTAATCCTTGATGGCGCCAGACGCCGCCGTATTGGCTGCGGCAAGCTTTTCTTCATTGCTCGGCTCGGCAATGGCAGCGGCCACTTCGGGCTTTTTGCCGAACAGCTTTTCACCGGCTTCTTTGAGAAAGGAAATCATGCCCATGGTGTGGCTCCTGTTGAGGGTTGGCCCGGGCAAACCCGCCCGGGCCTGCCATTGTGCATAAGAAAGTATCAGGTTTTGCGAAAAAGCTGTGTCAAAAAGCGCTCAAACAACCTGGCTGATCAGTCGGCACGGTAATTCGGCGCCTCCTTGGTGATCTGCACGTCGTGCACATGGCTTTCACGGATGCCGGCCACCGTGATCTCCACAAATTCGGCCTTGTTTTTCATGTCTTCGATGGTCGGGCAGCCGCAGTAGCCCATGCTGGCGCGCACGCCGCCGGCCATCTGGAACACGATGGACACCAGCGAGCCCTTGTAAGGCACACGGCCTTCAATGCCCTCAGGCACCAGTTTGTCGGCGTTCGGGTTGCCGGTGGTGGCCTCCTGGAAGTACCGGTCGGCACTGCCCTGCTGCATCGCGCCAATGGAACCCATGCCGCGGTAACTTTTGTAGCTGCGGCCCTGAAACAGCACGATCTCGCCCGGCGATTCTTCGGTACCGGCGAACATGCCGCCCATCATCACGGTGCTGGCGCCGGCCGCAATGGCCTTGGCGATATCACCCGAGTAACGAATGCCGCCATCGGCGATCAGCGGAATGCCGCTGCCCCTGAGCGCCGTGGCCACGTTGTCGATCGCCATGATCTGGGGCACGCCAACACCCGCCACGATGCGGGTGGTGCAGATCGAGCCCGG
>JANOBJ010000010.1:0-10005 GCA_031411575.1 Betaproteobacteria bacterium
CCGCGGCATCGCCATCGGGCGTGCCGTGCTGGTCGGCTCCAGCCGTGTGGAGGTGGCGCATTACTTCATCAAGCCGGAGCAAATTCCGGCCGAGATCGACCGCGTGCGGGTGGGCCGCAACGCCGTGGTGGACGAGCTGCAGCGCCTGCAGCACGCTATGCCCAAGGATGCACCGCCCGAGCTGACGGCCCTGCTCGACGTGCACCTGATGCTGCTGGAAGACGAAACCCTGACCACCGGTGTCAAGCACTGGATCACCGACCGCCTGTACAACGCCGAATGGGCGCTGACCACCCAGCTGGAGATCATCGCCCGCCAGTTCGACGAGATGGAGGATGAATATTTGCGCGAGCGCAAGGCCGACCTGGAGCAGGTGGTCGAGCGCATCCTGCGCTACATGAAGGGCGTGGTTTCGCCCATCGCCTTGCCCCCCCCGAAGTCGGCGGCGGAACGGCGCAAGAGCGGCGCGCACCAGATGTCGCCCGACGAAAGCCTGACCGTGCCGCTGGTGCTGATCGCCCACGACCTGTCGCCCGCCGACATGCTGCAGTTCAAGCAAAGCGTGTTTGCCGGATTTGTGACCGACGTGGGTGGCAAAACCTCGCACACCGCCATCGTCGCGCGCAGCATGGACATTCCCGCCGTGGTGGGCGCGCGCAGTGCCAGCCAGTTGGTGCGCCAGGACGACTGGGTCATCATCGACGGCGATGCCGGGGTGGTGCTGGTCGATCCCTCGCCCATCATCCTGGCCGAATACGGCTTCAAGCAGCGCCAGGGCGAGCTGGAGCGCGAGCGTTTGACCCGCCTGCGCCACACCCCGGCCATCACCCTGGACGGCCACAAGGTCGAGCTGCTGGCCAACATCGAAATGCCCGAAGACGCTGTCGGCGCGGTCAATGCCGGGGCGGTGGGCGTGGGCCTGTTCCGCAGCGAATTTTTGTTCATGGGCCGCCAGGGGCGCCTGCCCGATGAGGAAGAGCAGTACCAGGCCTACAAGCGCGCGGTCGAGGGCATGCAGGGCCTGCCGGTGACGATCCGCACGGTCGATGTGGGCGCCGACAAGCCGCTCGATTCGCGCCACGACCGGCCGGTCAAGGAAGACGCCCACCTGAACCCGGCGCTCGGCCTGCGCGCGATTCGCTGGAGCCTGGCCGACCCGGCCATGTTCCTGACCCAGCTGCGCGCCATCCTGCGCGCCGCCGCGCACGGCCAGGTGAATCTGTTGATCCCCATGCTGGCGCACGGCAGCGAGATTCGCCAGACGCTGTCGCTGGTGGACTTCGCACGTGCCGAACTTGACAACCGCGGTGTGACCTACGGCCCGGTCAAGCTGGGCGCGATGATCGAGGTGCCGGCCGCCGCGCTGACCCTGAAGATCTTCCTCAAGTACTTTGATTTCCTGTCGGTCGGCACCAACGACCTGATCCAGTACACGCTGGCGATCGACCGGGCCGACGAATCGGTGGCCCACCTGTACGACCCGCTGCACCCGGCTGTGCTGCGCCTGTTGGCCGACACCATCGCCGAGTGCAATCGGCAGGGCAAGGGCGTGAGTGTCTGCGGCGAGATGGCGGGCGATATCAGCCTCACGCGGCTGTTGCTGGGTCTGGGCCTGCGCAGCTTTTCGATGCACCCCGCGCAAATCCTGGCGGTCAAGCAGGAGGTGCTGCGTGCCGACACCGCCAAGCTCGGGCCTTGGGCGCAGCGCGTGCTCGACGCCGATGAACCAGCCACCGCGATGGTGGCTTGACACATTTTCCCGGCGGCATGAATGCTATATAATTAATAGCAAACAATGACCGTCTGATGAGGACGATGGGCACTTTCGACTCAAAAAATGCGTTTGAAGCCCGTGACCGCTGGCCCCGGCCTTGACCATTCCCCGAACGATTCCCCGACCGATTCCATGAGCACGCTCCCATCCCGATTCACCCTGTACTCCGGCCCGCTCAGCATGTTTGGCGCCAAGGCGCAGATCGCCGCGCTGGAGAAGGGACTGGATTTTGACCTTGTCATGGTGCCGTTTGATTTCAATCGGCTGTACGACCCCAAGCACCCCGAGGTGCTGCGCATCAACCCGAAGCAGCAGGTGCCGGTGCTGGTGCATGGCGAGCTGGAAATCTTTGATTCCACGCAGATCTTCGAGTACCTGGAAGACCTGCAACCCAGCCCTGCGCTGTGGCCCCGTGAGCCGCAGGCGCGGGCCCATGCCCGGCTGCTCGAACACCGGTCTGACGAGGTGTATTTTCCGCACGTCGTGCGGCTGATGGGTCTGCAGGACCAGCTCCAGGGCGATGCCGCACAGGCCGCGATTGCCGCTGCCAGCGGCTATTACCTCGACATGGAAGCGCAGTTGCAGGGCCGTGACTACCTGGCTGGCCCCTACACCTTTGCCGACATTGCGTTCTATATGGCCGCGCTGTTTGGCGAGCGCCAGGGTGCGCCGCTCATGCCGGCCACGCCGCGCCTCCTGGCCTGGCGCGAGCGCATGGGCCAGCGTCCCGCCGTGCGCACGGTGGCCGGCGCCATGGGCGCCTGGCTGGCGTCCATCGGTCGGCCGGTGCCGGCGTTCCTGCAGGGGTTGTAAGCCCGGGCCAGAGCGGTAGCGATAGCAATATCGCTGTCGCTACCGCTACCGCGCCCGCGTGCCCAGCACCGCCGCGCCGATGATCATGGCCGCCGCCAGTGCCACCGCGCTGCTGGGGCGCTCGCCGCGCACCGCCAGCAGCATCAAGGTGGACAGCAGCGGCGTCAGGAACGACAGCAGCCCCAGGTGCCGCGCATCGCCGCGCTTGAGCGCCGCGTCCCACAGGAAAAACGCCGCGCCCAGCGGCCCCAGCCCCATCACGGCAATCAGCGCCAGGTCGCGGGCTGACAGCGACACCGACGGCTCCAACAGCGCGTGGCAGGCCAGCGACAGCACGCCCGACACCAGCCCGAACAGCCCGATGGCGGCGGTTGGAAACGGTTTCACGCGTTTCGTCATCAGCGAATAGCTGGCCCAGATAAAGGCTGAACCGAGCGCCGGGAGATAGCCCCAGGCCCAGCCGCCCGCCGCCGCCGCTGTGCCGCCTGAGCTGCCGGCGCCGCTGCCGCCCAGAATGGCGATGCCCGCGCCCGCAAACCCCACCAGCGCAGCCAGCACGTGCACCGCGCGAAGGCGCACCCCGGGCAAAAACAGCGGCGCCATCACCACAATGCCCAGCGGCCACAGGTAGTTGACCAGATTGGCCTGTACCGGCGGCGCGTGGCGCAGCGCAATGAACAGCAGAAAATGAAACCCGAACAGCCCATAGACGCCCAGCGCGAGCGTGCCCGGCGGCACCCGCCACTGCCGCCAGTCAAAGCGCGACAGCGGCAGCGCGATCACGCTGCCCGCCAGCAGCGCGATGCCGGTCAGCAAAAACGGCGGCACATGGGCGAGCGATACGCCGAGGGCGGCGAGTGTGGCCCACAGGAGAATGGCACCGAGGGCGTAGAGATTGGCCTGCATGGGGCGCGAGCTTATAGGAGCGGGTCGTCGCGCAATGACGGTCAGTCGTCGTTCAGCGATGGTGCGCGGCGCAACGGGCGCCAATGGGCGGCCGACGTGCTTAGTGCCGCGGCCCCTGCCGTCGCAAGGCAGCCGTCAGCGCCGACGGCGAGCGGTAACCGGTTTGGCTGGCAATCTCGGCAACGCCCCAACCATCGGCACGCAGCAAGCGCGCCTGCCACAGGCGCTGGTCGCGCAACCATTGCATCGCGGCCATCCCGTGCTCGGCGCGGCAGCGGGCAGCAAACTGGCTGGGGCTTAAACAAGCCCGTTCGGCCAGGTCGGCCACGATCAGTGGCAGGTGAAGGTGAGCCTGGGTCCAAGCGGCCAGACCCGCCCAGTCGATCCGGCGCCGGGAGCGCGCCATGAGGGGCGCCCGCTCGCCGCGCCAGGCGTCCAGCAACAACCGCGGCCCGACAACGCGCGCCAGATCAGAAGATGCCTGCAACGCGGCGGCCAGATAGTGCGCCAGCGCAGCAGCCTGAGCCCGGTTCGCGGCATCAGGTCCGCAATCTGCCCAGCGTGGGTCGCGAGTATCCAGTACCAGACAGCGGCTGCCGTTGATCGCCTCAAAATCGTGCCGTTCGCCGGGTGGCACGACCCAGCTGTCGCCTGCGCCGATACGGTGGCCTCGCCCCTGCACATCCAGTTCCAGCGCGCCATCCAGACCTGTCAGCACCTGAAAGTGGGGGTGCGCATGGCTGCCCGGCGATGCGCCATAGGCGCGCAACGAGAGGGTTGCCGCCGAGTCCATGGGTTTCAGGCAGCCGGCGCGCCCATGGACGCCAGTACGTCGTGGGCCTGCTCGTCCGCGTGGTAGCTGCTGCGCACCATCGCGCCGACGGCGGCGTGGGTGAAGCCCATCTTGTAAGCCTCGGCCTCGAACATCTTGAAGGTGTCTGGGTGCACGTAGCGGCGCACCGGCAGGTGGCTGAGCGTGGGCGCGAGGTACTGGCCGATGGTCAGCATGTCGATGTCGTGGGCGCGCATGTCGCGCATGGTCTGCAGGATCTCGTCGTCGGTCTCGCCCAGGCCGACCATCAGGCCGCTCTTGGTGGGCACGTTCGGATGCAGCGCCTTGAATTTTTTCAGCAGGTTCAGGCTGAACGCGTAGTCAGAGCCGGGGCGCGCCTCCTTGTACAGGCGCGGGATGGTTTCCAGGTTGTGGTTCATCACGTCGGGCGGTGCGGCTTTCAGGATCTCCAGCGCGCGGTCGTCGCGGCCGCGGAAATCGGGCACCAGCACCTCGATTTGCGTGCCTGGCGACAGTTCACGCGTCTTGCGGATGCACTCGACAAAATGGCCAGCGCCGCCGTCGCGCAGGTCGTCACGGTCCACGCTGGTGATCACCACATACTTCAGCTTGAGCTTGGCAATGGTGCGCGCCATGTTTTCCGGCTCTTGCGCGTCCAGCGGGTCGGGCCGGCCGTGGCCCACGTCGCAAAACGGGCAGCGGCGGGTGCACTTGTCACCCATGATCATGAAGGTGGCGGTGCCCTTGCCAAAGCATTCGCCGATGTTGGGGCACGACGCCTCTTCGCAGACGGTGTGCAGGTTGCTCTCGCGCAGGATCTGCTTGATCTCGTAGAAGCGCGTGGTCGGCGAGCCGGCCTTGACGCGAATCCACGATGGCTTTTTCAGCACCTCGGCCTGCTCCACCTTGACGGGGATGCGCGACAGCTTGGCCGCGGCCTTCTG
This sequence comes from Betaproteobacteria bacterium, assembly GCA_031411575.1. Lineage (GTDB taxonomy): Bacteria > Pseudomonadota > Gammaproteobacteria > Burkholderiales > Burkholderiaceae_C > JANOBJ01. The sequence continues at coordinate 5,231 of JANOBJ010000010.1, forward strand.
CTTGGCCAGCGGGTTGTAGGTGGCTTGCGACTGCGCTTCGCGCACGACTTCGTTACTGCTCATCAGATCACGGCGCGAGGGTGGTGCCAAGCTGGTTGCCCAGCACCGTCGCGGCTTCGTCCCAAGTGGTGTGAACCCCGATTGTAGAAAGATCCACGGTTTTCAGCCCCGCGTAGCCGCAGGGGTTGATGCGCGAAAAGGGTTCGAGGTCCATCGCCACATTGAGCGCTACCCCGTGCGTGGTGCAGTGCCGGCTCACCTTGATCCCCAGCGCCGCGATCTTGGCCACGCCTGGATTTTCATGATCGGGGTCTGACCTCAATTGTTTCAGATAATTGGGGTCAGATTCCAATTGTTGCAATGTGAAATCTGGCGGCAGGCGCGCGTGGCTGCCGGGGTCGCTCAGGCGCACATAGATGCCCGGCGCGCCGCGCACGCGGTGCCCCGTCACGCCGAAATGATGGAGCGTGCGGATCACCGCTTCCTCGATGCGGAACACGTATTCCTTGACGTAGTAGCCCGCACGCTTCAGGTCGATCAGCGGGTACGCGACCACCTGCCCCGGCCCGTGGTAAGTCACCTGGCCGCCACGGTTGGTCTGGATGACGGGAATGCTCCCCGCGTCCAGAATATGACTCGAATCGCCCGCCAGTCCTTGTGTATAGACGCTTGGATGCTCACAAATCCATAGCTCATCGGGGGTGCTTTCGGTGCGCGCTGCGGTGAAATCCTGCATCGCCTGCGAGGTGGGCAGGTATTCCACCCGCCCGAGCACCTTCATCGGCACCTCAGGCAACCCATGATTCCAGTGCCACCGCAGGCGCTTCGGGGGTGGGTCATAGCACCACCCGAACCATCGGATGGCTCGACAGCGTGCGGTAGAGCTCGTCGAGCTGCTCGCGGCTGGTGGCGGTGATGGTGATGGTGACGCCGAGGTATTTGCCGGCGCTGCTGTCGCGCAACTCGACCGTTCTGGCGTCAAAGGCCGGGTCGAATTGCCGCGCGATGTGGGTGATGGCGGTGACGAAGCCGTCGGCGTTCAGGCCCATGACCTTGATGGGAAACTGCGACGGGTACTCGATCAGCGAATCCTTGCGGGCGTCCGTGCCGGGCACGGGCGGCGTGGCCGAGGCGCTCATGTGGGCGTCTCCGCCTTGGCGCGCTGGTACCCGTCGTGCAGCGCCTGGTACACCGGGCCGGGGCGGCCGCGGGTGGCGCCATGGCCGACGGGCTGGCCGTCCAGCGTGGTGATGGCCAGCACTTCCTTGGTGGCCGACGACAGGATGAGTTCGTCGGCGTCCAGCACCTCGTCGCGCGTGATGCGGGTCAGCGCGAACGGGAGGTGGTTGGCCGCGCAGATCTCCTCGATCAGCCCGTAGCGGATGCCTTCGAGCACCAGGTGGTCTTTGGGCGGGCCCATCACGGCGCCGTTCTTCACCACCCAGACGTTGCTGGCTGCGGCCTCGCTCAGGTTGCCGTCGCGAAACATCACGGTTTCGACCGCGCCCGCGTCGGCGCTGATCTGGCGCGAAAACACCGCGCCCAGCAGGCTCACGCTCTTGATGTGGGCCTTCTGCCAGCGGAAATCATCGGCCGTGACGCAGGCCACGCCACGGTCGCGCTGCTCGGCGGTAGGCGGCTTCATGATGTTGGTCATGACGAACACGGTGGGCGTCAGGTTGGCCGGCATCACGTGGTCGCGCATGGCCACGCCGCGGGTCACCTGGATATACACCAGTTGATCGTGTTTTCGACCTGCGGTGCCCGCCGAATGGTCATAGTTTGCTACTAATGTTGTAGCAATCTGCAGCCATTGCGCATGGGTATACGGGTTGGCGATGCGCAGCTCGGCCAGGCTGCGGTCGAGCCGCGCCATGTGCTGCGCAAAGTGGAACGGCCGCCCCGTGTACACCGGCACCACCTCGTACACGCCGTCGCCAAAGACGAAGCCGCGGTCCATCACACTGACCTTGGCGTCGGGCAGCAGCGTGTAGTCGCCGTTCAGGTAGCAGGGCAGGGCCGGCAGGGTGTCAGCAGTCATGGGACATGATTGTCGTACAAGCGTGTCGAAAACGTGCTGTCACGGCGCGCTACAGGCCCGGCCGGGACGACCCGTTGCGGTTGCGCTGGCGGCGCTTGCCTGCCACGCGCAAGCGCCAGACCAGCTTGACCAGCAGGTAGCCTGTCACCGACCCCACCACCGCGAACAGGCCCATGCCCAGCACGGCGGGCCAGCCCACCGCCTGCAGCCAGTCGACCATGCCCGCGCCCTCGACCGGGCGGACCAGCGGCGGCGCATCCAGCACCAGCCCGCCGACCTGATAGGCCAGGTACAGCCAGAAACCAATGGTGAACGGGTTGGTGATCAGCGTGACGCCGACCGCCACCAGAATGTTGGCGCGCCACCAGACGCAGTGCGCAGCCGCGACGACGATCTGCGCCACCGGCAGCGTGAAGGCCCAAAAGAGGCCGATCGCCACGCCGCGCGCCACGGCTTCATGCTGTCGGTGCCACAGCGCGCGCGCCGTCACCCGATGGGCAATCGGGCCGAGCCAGCGGCTCCTGGCGAGTTCTTCGCGGCTGGGCAACTGGTGGCTGATGCGGCGCTTGAAGCGCGTGAAAGCGCTGTTGTGGGCACTGTTGTGGGCACTGTTTTGGGCGCGGCTGCCCCGGCTCATGGCGCGCCTCCGGCCGGTGCGCTACGCCGGGGCAGGCGACGCGTTTCGCCAATGGCGGTCACCACAAACGCCTCGTCGGCCACGCCCTCCGCGCGTCGGGCCGCGGCCAGGTCGCGCGGGGGCTGGTCCAGCGCCTCGTCGGTCAGCTCGAACGATCCCCAGTGCAGGCCGGCGCTGCGCTTGGCGCCCAGGTCGCGGTGAATCTGTACCGCCTCGGCCGGGTTGACGTGCTGCTGCTGCATGAACCAGCGCGGTTCGTAGCCGCCCACCGGAAGCAGCGCGATGTCGAACCCGCCCCCCTGCGCGGCGCCCTGCCGGCTGGCCAGGCGCTGGCGGATGTCCTTGAAGTCTTTCGAATAGCCGGTGTCGCCGGGGTAGAACAGGTGAAACGCCGGCGACAGCACGGCAAAGCCGCCCCACAGCGTGGTCAACCGGTCATTCAGGCCCCGCCCGCTCCAGTGCTGCACCGGCGTCAGCATGATCTCGGCGCCCGCCACCGTGTGGCTGTCCCACCAATCGAGCTCGACCGCGCGGGTGATGCCGCGCTCGGCCAGCCAGGGCTTCAGGCCCAGCGGCACCACGAACAGCGGCGGCCCGCCGGCCTGCGCGTTGAGCGCCTTGACCGAGGCTTCGTCCAGATGGTCGTAGTGGTTGTGGCTGATCAGCACCACGTCGATCGTCGGCAGATCGGCCGGCACCAGGCCCGGCGGGTGAGAGCGCCTGGGCCCGGCAAACCCGACAGGCGACGCGCGTTCGGAAAATATCGGGTCGGTGATCAGGTTCAGGCCGCCGGTGGCGGTGGGCACCTGCGCCAGCATGGTCGCGTGTCCGATGAAGGTGATGGCCGGCTGCATCGCGGCACCGGCCTTGCCATTGGCCTGGATGAACGCAAGGTCGGGCGCCACGCTGGGCGTGGGCGACTGGGGTCTGGGCGGCAGCCCCTTGAGCGCCGAGGGCAACTGCCACCCCAGCAGCACGTCGGTGAAGAAATTCTTGGGCTCGAACTCGACGTAGTTGTTCTGGAAGCCGCCGGGCCGGTGGTGCGGCTTGGCCGCGTTGTAGTACGGATTGACCGTGGTGCAGCTGGGCAGCAACAACAAAAATGCTATAATAAATATAGCAACCAATAACCACTGAATGCGGACAGCAGACCTAAAACGCTTCAAAATGGCAATCATGGGCAGGTTCCGGATGGGGCGCTCAGCGAACCAGCAGCACCGCTGCCAGCGCGATCCAGCCGAGCGTGAAATTGGTGACAACGAGCCAGTGGATCTGGCGAATCTGCTGCCCGGCCAGCGGCCAGTCGCCCGCCATCACCGCGAGCTTCAAGCGGCGAAACGGTGCGAAAAACAGGTAGGCAAACAGCGCAAACATCAGCAGGCCGATGCCCAGCATCAGGTGCTGGCCGAGTGGCGCGCGCTCAATGCCGACGTCGGTCAGCATGTTGAAGCCCGACACGATCAGCAAGCCGATGCTGATCCACACGATCACAAAGAACCGCGTCAGCACGGCCGAGAGCAGGGGCAGCCGCACGGGCGGCTTGAGCTGGGTGATGACCACTGGCCGCAGCGCAGCCAGCATGAACCCCATGCCGCCCAGCCAGACGATGGCGGCGGCGGTGTGCAGGAAGTTGAGCAGTGCGTACATCGTGCGGGCTATCGTCTGAATTGTGGGGCCCGGCGCCAAAACGACGGGTTCAAGAACCTTTTTTGACTGATGCGCCGGGTCATGGCGGAACGCCCCGGGTTTTTACTTATAATCAAGGGCTTTGCGGAAATCTGCTGGATGTAATGGGGCCGTAATCCACATGTCGAGAATGGTCCCAGACTCCGAAGATAGAGACGCCGAGTCCGAATACAAGCCGCTGACCGCCGATGAGGCGCGTCAGTTGCGCCAGCGAAACTCGTCCGTGTCCCCGTGGCGGGTCGTCGTGGGTCAGGTGGTGGTGGGGCTTCTGGTGGCGCTGGCTGCCTGGGGACTGACGGGCAGGGCAAACGCAGGTTGGTCGGCCGGGTACGGCGCGCTGGCGGTGGTGATCCCCGCGGCGCTGTTCGCGCGGGGCCTGACCGGGCGCTTCGCCTCGCTGAACGCGGGCGC
>JANOBJ010000011.1:0-1614 GCA_031411575.1 Betaproteobacteria bacterium
CAGGTGCTTGCGCAGCAAAGGCTCGCCACCGGTGAGCCGCAGCTTGCTCACACCGTGGGCCACGAACAGGCGCGCCGCGCGGGTGATCTCCTCGAACGACAGCAGCGACGACTGCGGCAGGAAGCGGTAGTCGCGGTCGAACACTTCCTTGGGCATGCAGTAGCTGCAGCGGAAGTTGCAGCGGTCCGTCACGCTGATGCGGAGGTCGCGCAGCGGCCGTCCCAATTGGTCGCCCAGCAGCCCTGTGGCCGCGATGCGCCGCGCAGGCACGGTGGCCGCCAGCGAAGCCAGCCGCTGGTCAACAAGTGGAATTACGCGTTCAGACATAGACCTCTATTGTCCTGCAAACCTTGCGACGGTCACGAGATCGGTTCGGCAGAAGCCACTTTGGCCCCGCAGGTTGCCGGCGACGGGTACCCGCCTGCGCTCGTGTCCCCCGGCCCGGGCTGCGCCCGGACCTCCTCCTTGACCTCGCTTCGGCGGGTACCCATCACCGCCAACCCGCTGCGCGTGTGCCACCCAACGGCGGCGCACGAGCATCATCGCTGGATCAGGCGCGCGCGACTGGGAGCCAACGCCAGGGCTACCGCGGATCTGGCTTTGCCAGGCCGCTGGTAGCGCCCCCTTGAGGGGGAGGCGGCGAAGCCGCTTCGGGGGTGGTCATACACACCGCCCCCCATCCACCTCAATACACACCCCATTGATAAACGCCGCCTCGTCGCTGGCCAGGTACAGCGCGGCATTGGCCACGTCCAGCGCCGTGGAGAACCGGCCCAGCGGGATGGTGGCGCGAAACTTGGCCAGGCGTTCTTCGGTCAGCTCGCCACCCGCGAACTCCGGCCCGAGGCCGGTGGTCGGGTTGAACACCGGGTTGATGCAGTCCACGCGGATGTTGTCGGGCCCGAACTCGGCCGCCAGCGACTTGCTGGTGGTGATGGCCGCGCCCTTGGAGCCGTTGTACCAGGTCAGCCCTGGACGCGGCCGCACGCCGGCGGTGGAGGCGATGTTGATGAAGCAGCCACCACCCCGGTTGGCATTGGCGCGAAACACCGGCACCGCGTGGATGGTGGACAGGTAGATGCTCTTCACGTTGACCGCGTAGCACCGGTCAAATTCGTCCTCCGGCACTTCCAGCGCCGGCCGGTTGCGGTGCGTCCAGCCCGCGTTGTTGACCATCACGTCGAGCCGGCCGTACCGTTTGACCGCCTCGTCCACCAGCGCCTTCATGTCGGCTGACTTTGTGACGTCGGCTGCAAAAAACGATGCCGTGCCGCCGGCAGCCTTGATCTCGGCCACCACCTTCTCGCCCATCGCGGTGTTGATGTCGTTGACGATGACTTTGGCGCCTTCAGCCGCCAGCCGCCGGGCGATGCCCTCGCCAATGCCGCCACCCGAGCCGGTGACGATGATGGATTTGTCTTTGACGCGCATGGATGTCTCCTTGTTGAATACTACTAAATTGATAGCAAACTATGCCCTGTGAAAGAGGACCAGGGGCACATTGGGCATGAAAACTGAGAAAAACAGCCCAGCGACTGTCACGCCTTACCCGTGTCGGATCGCGACCGTCTTCAACGTCGTAAACCCGTACAGCGCCTCAAACCCCTTCTCGCG
>JANOBJ010000012.1:0-6545 GCA_031411575.1 Betaproteobacteria bacterium
AATGGGTAAGCGTCCGTGTGCGCCCGCCCGCGAGTGCGAGTCTGCGGCCTCACACGCGCGTGTGTGCGTGCGGTTGGGATGATTGCAGTTCGTGTATCGTTCGCGCACGTTCGTTTGGTTGTCGCGTACGAACGGATCACCGATCTTGTGGGGCGATGTCTTATCTTTTTTAATCGGTTTGTGTTCGCGCGTGTGCGTGCCCGCTGTGCCGGTGCGAGGTGAGCGTGTACCAGAACCTGACCCCGCTGGCGCCCCTGGCCTGGATGGATGTGAGCCAGCCGCAGGCTGCGGTTCCGGATTCAGCTGACCGCGCCGCCTACCTGGCGCGCTTCCATGTACAGCGGGCGAACGGCGAGGTGCTGAGTGGCGCCGCCGCCTTCGTGGCGCTGTGGCAGACCTTGCCCGGCTGGCGCTGGCTGGGTCGGCTGGGCGCGCTGCCCGGTATCACGCCGTTGCTGGAGCTGGCCTACCGCGCTTTCCTGCGCGTGCGCCCGCAGATGCAGCGCCTGGCCCGCGCGCTGGACACACCGGCTATTCCATCCGATCTGGTGGCCGATCTGCGCTCTGACCACGCCGGCGAAACCGGCGCGGTGTGGATCTACCGAGGCATACGCGCCGTGACGCGCAACGCCGCTCTGCAAGACTTTGCCAGCCGCCACGAGGCCACCGAAGCCGAACACCTGCTCCGCATCGAGGCCGTGCTTCCGAGCGCGCGCCGCAGCTGGCTGCTCGGCCCCTGGCGCGTGGCCGGCTGGCTGACCGGCGCGCTGCCCGCGCTGGCCGGCCCGCGCGCGGTGTACGCCACCATTGCCGCCGTGGAAACCTTCGTGGACCAGCACTACCAGCACCAGATCGACGCGCTGGATGGGCGTTTGGGCCAGCCCGGCCACCCGGGCTACCCTGAACTGCGCGAGCTGCTGGTGCACTGCCAGGCCGAAGAACGCCACCACCGCGACGAAGCCCTGGGCCACCAGAGCCAGCCACCCGGCGTGCTGCTGCGCGCATGGTGCGGCGTGGTCGGCACCGGCTCGGCGGTGGCGGTGTGGTTGGCGCGGCGGGCGTAGGGCAGGGCGCCTTCAAGCCCCAGGCGCGCCAGGCTTGCTCCGTTCGGGGAGAGCCCTTCGACAAGCTCAGGGCAGACCCTGTCGAAGCCTTCGGTAGACGCAGCGATTCGCTATACAAAATATAGCTAACTGTGTCCATTCAGCAGGCACCTGAAGCGGTTCTGGCTTGTAGATACCACCCTTGACGCGCAGCTGCAGGCCCCAGCCAGCACAGTATGCGCACAACTCCAACACGCACTGTCACAGCCCGTACACTCACCGACGCGCCGCCCGGCACGCAATCGATCAGTACGTCGGCGAGGGCGATAAGGTGGGCGCCGGAGTCGGACGTCAGGCGGCGGGCAGTAAAGGGGACTCGGCTTCGTGGGTGCGGTGAGTCATTGGCCATCTACCCCGACCGGCGTTCGTCAAGGTGCGAAACAGGCGGTTGTGCGTATGGCAAGGGTTGCCGGGTGTGGCGGTTTGATTTATAACTGGGTTTGTGTCCAGTGGCCTGTGTTGAAACGCTGGCTGCTAGCCACTTTTAGGACATTTGAACGCCAACATTCATCCGCAATTTCTGGTTTATCCCGCAAGTTTTGCGGTCTAAATTACGTTAAGACTCATGGAACTCACACTCGACGAAACGCGCGCGATCTGCGTTCAACTGGACGAAGCGAGCGCCCTGTGCGACCGGTCACTACAGGTGTTGAAGGCGCACGAAGGTTTGGGGATCATTCAGGCTTATTTGCCTTTGGTCGGCGCATTCCTGGGGCACTCATACACAAATATCCTTGCACCGATCTGGCGACAATTTCCGGAGTTGGAGCCCGAGGAAATGAAAAAACCGTACAAGGAGCCAGTCGCCTTCCTTTCGCCTGAGTCAAAGGCGGCCATATCGGCCTTTGCTGTGGTGGCCGGTCCCGCGCTCGCACGAGTCGAGGCGGTCTTGGAGTCCGAAGGAAGAAGCTTTGCCCTCCCATTCGGCGGGCTAGCCGAGGTCAAGAAGTCGGTTGCGGAAATCGAAGGCTTTCTGGCTACGCCCCGGTTTCACAAGCCAATCGTCGGGGGAGAGCATGAGTCTTAACAAGTTGATCAACACGGACGGACAGGTGCATCCGCCCGCTGCGCGGGCAGTGCCCCTGTGCGCCGGTTATCGCCAACGTCAGCTTTCACCAAAATCATGAAAATCTTTGCCCAGCGCTTCCAAGAACTTTCCGATCAGCTGAAGCAGGTCGAAGGAACAGAGGCGCAGCTGCGAAGCGTGATGGGTGGAAGCTCCTATCAGCACATAGAAGACCACTTGATCCTGAACTGGGCTGTGAAAGCACGCAGTCTGATCTCGAGCGCCTGCGGGAAAGACTCAGAGCATTACGTCTCCTTCGTCGGCGCCGAGGAAGTTCGGTCCTATGAGGACAGCCCTACTCGGCTGAAACGCATGGGTGCTGTCTTTCTTGCGGCCAGAGAAGATTTCGAAGGCGGCTATCTGAACTCAATCCGCAATCTTGTTCAAGCAGAACTCGCCGGTGGAGAAATCGACCAAGCTAGAGAGCTACTTGCATCGGGCTATAGCGCGGCTGCTGCAGTAATTGCAGGGGTCGTTCTTGAAAACACCCTACGCAACTTGTGTGCAAAGCGAGGTCTTCCTGCGGGCGTCATGGAACGCATGAATGCCGATCTAGCAAAAGCAGGTGAATACAACGCTTTGGTTCAGAAGCGAGTCACGGCGCTTGCCGCTGTGCGCAATAGCGCAGCGCATGGGAAATCCAACGAATACACGAGTGAAGACGTCAAAAGCATGCTTCCTGACGTTGAACGATTCGCTTCGGATCGCCTCTCGTGACGGCTAACCATTCGTACATGGACTCCCCCGCAACAGCAAGAAACTGACCGACCGTTCTGGCTTTTGGGAAGCGCGTGCAGTCGTGTATCCGGCATCTACGGTGGGATCGTTGAAGTCCCGTGCCCCCTTCGGCAAGCCCAGGACAGGCCACGGCGGCTGCGCCACCGTCGCGCCAGTCGCTACGAGCGGCAGGCTTGTCTGCCGGAGCGTTCGGTGCTGATGTTGTGTAGACTCCTGTGTAAGGAGTCACACATGGCCACCAATTTAGCGATTGATCCCGAACTTCTCGACCGCGCCGTCGAGGTCAGCGGTGAGCGCACCAAAAAGGCCGTTGTCACGATGGCGTTGCAAGAGTTCATCGCTCGTCGCGAGCAGCGTCGAGTCGTCGAACTCATGGGAAAGCTGGAGTGGAACGACTCCTTTGACTACAAGGCCGAACGGTCCCGTTCGTGACACTTCTCGTCGATACAAGCGTTTGGTCCCTGGCCCTTCGCCGGGATGCCGAGTCTTCAGAACCGGAAGTTCAGCACCTGAAAGAAGCACTGCTCGGGGCGGACGTCGTCGTCACGACAGGCCTTGTCTTGCAGGAGCTGCTTCAAGGTTTCTCCGGCGCGAAGGCCAGCGCACAGATCCTCGAGCGTTTTGCGGCGCTACCGCTGATCCAGCCCACTCGGGAAGATCACGTTGCCGCTGCCCAGTTGCGAAATGCGTGCCGCAGGTCCGGGGTACAAGTCGGAACCATTGACGCACTGATCGCACAGCTCTGTCTGCGTCACGAACTCACGCTGTTGAGCACGGACAAGGACTTCCAGTCAGCGGCGAAACACTGCGCGCTTCGCCTTTGGTCGCAACCATCCGGGTCGCGCAAGCGGTGACGGCGCTCAAGAAACACCCGATCCAACACCAACCGATGCCCCATCGAGGGGATGCCCCAAAAACCCGCCCCATTTGTGCACCCCTCGTGTCAGATGTCAGATGTCAGGTGCCCGGCTGGGACGGCAAAAACTACGCCAGCGTGCAGAATCGAGTCCATGTCGACCTACATCGCCTTCCTGCTGGCAGCCCTCGTTCTGGCCCTTACCCCAGGGCCAGGCATCGCCTACGTCGTTGCCCGAACCGCCGCCGGTGGCCGCACCGAAGGGCTTGCGTCTTGTATCGGCACGGCCATCGGCGGAATGTTCCACGTTGCCGCGGCGGCTGTTGGTCTTTCCTTGCTTCTCGTTGAATCGGCCGTCGCCTTTTCTGTCGTCAAGTACGTGGGCGCCGCGTACCTCGTCTACCTGGGCTTACGGCTGCTGCTTTCCAAGCAGGTTTCCAGCCAGTCGGCCCAGGTGCCGGCGCTTGGCTCGCGCAGCGCGCTGCGCGAGGGCGTGCTCGTGGAGGCGCTGAACGTCAAAACTGCGTTGTTCTTTCTTGCGTTTCTGCCGCAGTTTGTCGTGCCTGGCCCGCCAGTGGTGCTGCAACTCGTTGTGATGGGCGTCATCTGTGTTGCGCTGAACACGCTCGTCGATGTGCTGGCGGTTCTAGGCGCAATCCGAATCCTGGGCTCGGAGCCGGCACGCAGGAAGCGCGAACGCCTGCTGACCCAAGCGTCGGGAGCAACGATGGTGGGTTTGGGTCTGTATGTGGCGCTGTCGCGGCGAGGCACCTAACCGCTTGTATGGACTCCCCCTCAACGGCAAGAAAGTGACCGGTAGGATTGGCTTGAGGGAAACGACTGCCGTTGCCTATCCAGCATCCGGGGCGCACTCTGACGTGGTCCGAGTTACCCCTCTGCAAGCGCAAGCCAGGCCATGGGGAACGTACGGCTCGCCGCCTTTGGTGTAGCGCTCGTTTGCTACAAGTATGATAGCAAACTATGACCAGTATAAGCGGACAAGAAGGCGGTTTTAGCTTCAAAACCCGGTTTTGACGCCCCGTTAGTCCGCCACCCGTTCGCTCACGGCCGAGGGCTCCGCATCCACCCGACCATCGCGTCCACCGCCTCCTGCTCCATGCCGATGAAGCCGTGCCAGTGCAGCGGCCCGCAGGGGTCGCCGCTGGGGTTGGCGCCGGCGTCCACCAGCATGAGCTTTTTGACCGGCGCGTTGGTCAGGCCCTTGAGGATGTTGGGCGCCTCGTGCGGCAGGGTCGAGGCGCAGGCGTCGCGGGCATGGTGAACCACCAGTACGGGCAGGCGGATGGCAGCGAGGTTCTGCTTGGGCACGGCGTCGGGCTGGCGGTAACTGACGATGCTCGACGTGAGCACTGCGCCGGCAATGGCCGAGTCTTGCAGGCGGATGGCGGCGATGGTGGCCGAGCCGGTGCCGCGGCTGGTGCCGATCAGCCAGACCGACGCGGGCGAGGACGCCGCGCCCAGTGTCTTGAGGTGCTCGAGCACGCCACGGATGTCAGCCAGGTGCGCGTCGCCGATGCGGTCGGTGGGGCTGATGCCTTCAGAGTCGCTCGGCCGCCCGAAAATTGCCACGTTGAAGCCCTGCGCGGTGAACAGCGCTGCCGAACGCACCAGAAAGTTGGCGCTGGTGGCGCGGCCATCTTCGACCTTGCCAAAGCCGCCAGTGCCACCGGGAAACAGCAGCACCGTGCCGCCCGCGCCGGCCACTGGCTCCCAGAACAGCGTGGTGTCGACGCCCGGGCGCGTGGGCACCTTGAGGAGTGTGCCGGCATGCACGGCGCCGGCCCACAGCCACTGGGCGGCGAGCAGCAGCGCGACAAGCGCGTGGAGCTTCGCAAAACAGAACGGGTACATCGGCTCGATTCTGCGCCGGCTGTTGCATTGAGTGCGCAACTGCACAGCCGCTGGCTGCACAGTCACTACACTGGCCCAAGACGTGCCCGCCAGCCCCTTTGACCCGCCAGCCGATTCGACCCGCCAGGAGAAGCCACCATGGACACCACCCCGCACAACCTACAGAGCCTGTTCGCCCAGTTGGGCCTTCGCGGCGACAAGCACGCGATCAACGCGTTTCTGGCCGGCCACCGGCTTACCAGCGGCACCTTGCTGCCCGACGCGCCGTTCTGGAACGCCGGACAGTCGCAGTTTCTGCGCGAGGCGCTGGCGCTGGACTCCGACTGGGCCGAGTTGGCCGACGAACTGGCGATGCTGCTGAGCCAGCCACGCTGAAATTGCTATCTATTCAGTAGCACCCCAAGACCATTTGACGAGGACCTGGGGCACGTTTTATTCAGAACCGAGCCGTTTGGACGGCAGCGTGGCCTCCACCGCCGGCAAATCCACCATCACCGGCTGGCCGGGCGTGGTGCAGCCGGTGTCGCAGCATTTGCCGGGCTGTCGGTTCTGCGTGATGGCGCGGGCCGGGTTGTGCGGGGCGGCGGCGGGTGAGCCGTCGGCGGCGATGCCGCGCTCGAGCAGGCGTTCGACCAGTTCGACCTTGTTACCGATGGGATAGTGGCGGTAAATCTCCTGCTTCATGGCGGCCGGTGAGCCGCCGCCGTGCAGGCTGATCACGCTGTACCAGCCGCCCTGGTAGCCGGCGGTCAGGTCTTCGATGAAGCGGGCGGTCTCGATGCGCTGCTCGTACGGCACATCCGGGTTGGCGCGCAGCACTTCAGACAGCTTCGCGCCGGTCTCTGGGTTGTGGTCTTCGTCAGGGCCGGGCAGGGTGACGATCAGGCCGCCGCTGACGTAATGCGCAATG
>JANOBJ010000013.1:0-5694 GCA_031411575.1 Betaproteobacteria bacterium
GCGCTGCGGCATAGGCCGCGTTGAGCTGGTCAATCTCGTGGTGCAGCCATAGCAGCTTGAATTCGGCTGTATCAGTCATGCCTTTTCCCGAAATGTGGGCGGTGCGCGGGGCCGCCGCAGAACCGGCTTCGCCGGGCCGCCGGTGGCGCCCCCTGGGGGGAGGCGGCCAACGGCCGCTTCGGGGGGGGTCATATGCCCATGACCTTTCGCCAGTAGGCATACATGCTGCGGATCAGAGTCTCGGTGACCATGTGCTCGGTCATCTCTGTACCGGTGCCGCCGAGTTCGCACAGCGTGCTGCCACTGTCGTCACCACCGCTGCCCCACTGGCGGAAGCCGGCCTGGCTGAACTCGATGACCTCGCCATCGTCGGCGCTGACGAAGCCAGCCGGGCCGAACAGGTTGGCCAGCCGCAGGCGGCGCTGCGTCATCTCGCGCGTGTCATCCGCAAACCCGAAATGCGTCCAGACAAAATCAAACTCGCCTTCGCCGCGCGGCACGATGTGCCGGGTGCTGAGCGAATTGACCTGCTGCTGGATGATAAGGCTGGGGAACAGCGTGATCATGGTCACGGTGGGGGTGATCTCGCTGCCCGGCTGGGCCGGGTCGGGGATCTTCCACCAAGCCTCGGGCACCACGTCCAGCAGGCGCGTGTCGTTGAGCGCCATGTTGGCCTTGAAGCTCGTCACGCCTTCGGTCACGGTCTTGTTCTCGCCGCCTTCGTTGCGCCGGGAAATCATCACCGCGTGACGACCTTGCGCGTCCATCACCATGCGGCTTTTCTGGTCGGCCCGCCACAGGCCGAAGGTGACAAACCAGGTATGCAGCAGGCCCGGGTGATAAGGGTCCTTGATGTTCTCCATCATCAGCTTCCAGTTGCCCGGAATGCGCTGGCGGTTGTAGCCCAGCAGGGTGAGCGGGCGGCCCTTGAAGATGCGCTCCAGCCAGGGCATGACGTTGGGGCCCAGATAGTCTTCCAGCGGCTCGGTGCTGTCGCTGAAGGTGGCAAACACCAGGCCGTGCAACACCGCCACGCGCAGCTTGGTGAGGCCATGCTGCTTCAGGTCGAAGCTCTCGGGCATGCCGCCATTCACGCAATCGCCCTCCTTCACCCCGTCCTTGAACGGCAGCCCGGCCAGATCGCCATTGAGCTTGTAGGTCCACTGGTGGTACGGGCAGACAAAGCTGCGGGCGTTGCCATGCGGCTGCTGGCAAAACCGCACACCCCGATGGGCGCAGCGGTTTTCCACCACGCGGATGCCGTGGTCCACACCACGGTCCTTCGGTGCCACGCGGTCGCGCACCAGGATCACCTGGCGCTCGCCAATCTGGGTGAGCTTGTAGTCGCCCACGTTGGGGATTTCGATCTCGAGGCCCACATACGACCAGTGGTCGGCGTAGAACAGTTTGTCGAGTTCGCGCTGGTAGAGCTGCGCGTCGGTGTAGGCCCAGAAAGGGACACGGCTGGAGCCCGGCTGGCTCCAGCGTGAAAGGGTTTGGGGAGCGTTCATGTCACCTCGCTGTTGCTGTGTCTCGCTTTGCCAGGCCTCCACGCGGGCCACGGCCCGGCCGAAAAGCCCGGCTGAAAATAGCGCCCCATAATACGCCCGCCGGACAGCGCCCGGAAGCGCCAGAGCCATCAGCCGGGCCCGGGGTTCGGGGCTTCGCTGCACACGATGGACGCGGCCCGCTGATGGGCTTCGGCCCAGCTGGGCGGCTGGCAACCTCGCCGCATCACATTCAGGCTGGCGCTGGCCAGGGCATGGCTCAGCACGCGGCGGCCGTTGGCATCGTCCGCACCGGCCAGCATGCGCCGGGGATCGGCGCCGTCGTGCAGCAGCGCGGCCAGCAGGCCCGCCAGAAAGCAGTCGCCCGCGCCCACGGTGTCAACTACTTCAATCGGCTTCGGCTCACGCGCGCGCCACATGCGCACGCCGCCCGCAGGACCGCGCAGCAGCAGGCAGGCGCCCTGCGCGCCCAGGGTGAGCGCCAGCGCCTGTGCCGGCGTCTGGGTCATCAGTTGCCGGGCGCGGGCTTCCGGCGTGGCGCCTGCAATCCCCAGGTGATCGAGGTCTTCGTCGCTCACTTTCACCACATCAGCCTCGGCCACGGCCCGCAGCACGTTGCGCCGGTAGGGCACAAGGTCTTGTATCGCCGACGGGCGCAGGTTGGCGTCCACCACCACCAGCCGGCCAGCGGCGCGCTGGGCCTGTAGCCAGGGCAGGTAGATGGCGGCGTCGGCCGGCGCAAGGGCCAGCGCGCCGGTGAACACCACCTGCAGCGCGGGCAGGCTGGCACAGGCAGCGCCCAGTGAGGCAGCGGTGATGGCGCGGTCTGCCACCTGCTCCCGGTAGAAGGCGTAGTCGGGGTGGCCACCCTCGCCCAGCGCCACCACCGCCAGCGAGGTGACTTCGTGCACGGGCGCGGGCTGGCCCAGGGTCACGCCGTCGTCCAGCAGTCCGCGCGCCAGTTGCCGGCCAAACCGGTCTTGCGACAGGGGGTTGAGATAGGCCGTGCCCACGCCCTGCCGAGACAAGGCCCGCGCCAGGTTGAAGACCGCGCCACCGATGCAGGGCTCAAACGTGCCGTCTGGCCGCCCGATCAGATCAATCAGCGCTTCACCCGCCGTGGCGACTGAAATCGGGAAATTAGGGTTTTCCATAACTAAAACAACTTGATTTAATAAGTCCTAACGAACTATAGTCCAGCAACGCTAAACCGTAAAGCGTGACAACCCCGGGCCACCCGGCCCGGTGCAGCGACTAACCTCAGTTCCCCCTATTCCAACAGGAGACTTCGATGAAATCCAGCTTCGCCAAATTGACTCTGACCGCATTGGCCCTTGCCGCCTCGTCCGCCTTTGCGGCCGGCGAACCGGTGATCGGCCTGATCACCAAAACCGAAACCAACCCCTTCTTCGTGAAAATGAAGGAAGGCGCGCAGGCTGAAGCCAAGAAGCTGGGCGCCAAGCTGCTCACCGGCGCTGGCAAGGCCGACGGCGACAATGCCGGTCAGATCACCGCCATGGAAAACATGATTGCCGGCGGAGCCAAGACCATCCTGATCACGCCCAGCGACTCCAAGGCCATTGTGCCGGCCATCAAGAAGGCGCAGGCCAAGGGCGTGATGGTGATCGCGCTGGACAGCCCGACCGACCCGGCTGACGCCACCGACGCCCTGTTCGCCACCGACAACTACAAGGCTGGCGAGCTGATCGGCCAGTACGCCAAGGCGGCCATGGCTGGCAAGCCCGCCAAGATCGCCACGCTGGATCTGTTCCCCGGCCACCCGGTGGGCGCACAGCGTCACAACGGCTTCCTGAAGGGTTTCGGCCTGACGGCACCCGACGCCAAGAGCAACGAGCTGGGTGGCAAAGCCGCTGGCGTGGTCTGCATGGCCGACAGCTTCGGCGACCAGGCCAAGGGTCAGACCGCCATGGAGAACTGCCTGCAGAAAAACCCGGACATCAACCTCGTGTACACCATCAACGAGCCAGCCGCTGCGGGCGCCTTCAATGCGCTGAAGAAAGCCGGCAAGGACAAGGGCGTGATGATCGTCTCGGTGGACGGTGGCTGCCAGGGCATCAAGGACACGGCCGCCGGCATGATTGCCGCCACCTCGCAGCAATACCCGCTGAAGATGGCCGCCATGGGCGTTGCCGCGGGTGTTGACTACGCCAAAACCGGCAAGAAAGTGGCGGGCTACGTGGACACCGGCGTCACGCTGATCGCCAGCAAGCCCGCAGCCGGCGTGGACAGCAAGGACACCAAGGTCGGCACCGACCTGTGCTGGGGCAAGAAGTAAACATTCCCCTGTCCGGCCGCAAAGGCCGTTCGCGCGCAGGCCGCCCGCGTTGATCGCATCGGCCTGCGCTGTCACCCTCCCTTCTTCCCGGGGCCTGCCATGTCAACGACTCCTGCACGTCACATCCCCTGGGGCGCCCTCGGCCCCTGGCTGGCCTTGCTGGCCGCCTGCACCTTCTTTGCCACCCAGTCGGACCGCTTCCTGACCGGCGGAAACCTCTCGCTGATCATGCAGCAGGTGATGGTGGTGGGCGTCATCGCCATCGGCCAGACGCTGGTGATCCTGACCGCCGGCATCGATCTGTCGTGCGGCATGGTGATGGCGCTCGGCGGCATTGTGATGACCAAGTTCGCCACTGAGCTGGGCCTGCCCGCGCCGGTGGCCATCGCCTGCGGCATTGCCGTGACCACGCTGTTCGGGCTGATCAATGGCCTGCTGGTCACGCGCATCAAGCTGCCGCCTTTTATTGTGACGCTGGGTACGCTGAACATTGCGTTCGCCATCACCCAGCTCTATTCCAATTCGCAGACCGTGACCGATCTGCCGCCGCTGATGACGGCGCTGGGCAACACCTTCTCCATCGGTGGCACCGAGGTCACCTGGGGCGCAGTGCTGATGCTCGCGCTGTACGGATTCGCGTGGTTTGTGCTGCGCGAAACCGCAGCCGGCCGCCACGTCTACGCGGTCGGCAACAACGCCGAGGCCACACGGCTGGTGGGTATCCCGACGCAGCGCGTGCTGCTGGGCGTGTATGTGATCGCCGGCTTGTTCTACGGCATCGCGTCGCTGCTGTCGGTCGCCCGCACCGGCGTGGGCGACCCGAACGCCGGCCAGACCGAAAACCTGGACGCCATCACCGCGGTGGTGCTGGGCGGCACCAGCCTGTTCGGCGGGCGCGGGGTGATCCTGGGCACGCTGGTGGGCGCACTCATCGTCGGCGTGTTCCGCAACGGGCTGACGCTGATGGGCGTCTCGTCGATCTACCAGGTCCTGGTCACCGGCATTCTGGTCATCCTCGCGGTGGCTGCCGACCAACTTTCCCGCAAAGGAGCACGCTGATGGCTTCCGAACCACTGGTGATGCAGGCCAAGGGCCTGGTCAAGCGCTATGGTCAGGTTACCGCGCTGGACGGCGCTGATTTCGAGTTACGCGCAGGCGAAATCCTGGCGGTGATCGGCGACAACGGCGCCGGCAAATCCTCGTTGATCAAGGCGCTGTCGGGGGCCACCATTCCCGACGAAGGCGAAATCTTTCTGGACGGCCAGTCGATCCATTTCAAGACGCCGCTAGACGCCCGTCGCGCGGGTATCGAGACGGTGTACCAGGATCTCGCCGTCGCGCCGGCCATGAGCATCTCGGAAAATCTGTTCCTGGGCCGTGAGGTCAGGCGTTCCGGCTTTCTGGGCAACGTGCTGCGCATGCTCGACAAGAAGGCCATGCTGGCCGAGAGCATCGCCCGCATGCAGGACCTGAAAGTCGGCATCCGCTCCATGACACAGGCGGTGGAAACCCTGTCCGGCGGGCAGCGCCAGTGCGTGGCCGTGGCCCGTAGCGCGGCCTTTGCGCGGCACGTCGTCATCATGGACGAACCGACCGCGGCGCTGGGCGTCAAGGAGGGCAACATGGTGCTGGAGCTGATCCGCCGTGTGCGCGACAAGGGCCTGCCGGTGGTGCTGATCAGCCACAACATGCCGCATGTGTTCGAGGTGGCCGACCGCATCCACGTGGCCCGGCTGGGCCGGCGTGCGGCCGTGCTCAACCCCAAGAAAATCAGCATGAGCGACACCGTGGCGGTGATGACCGGCGCGATGCGGCCCGAGGACATTCCGGCCGAGTGCCTGGCATGACCGTCCCCGCGGAAGTGTCTTCGTGCCACGTCACGGCCCGCCG
>JANOBJ010000014.1:0-2937 GCA_031411575.1 Betaproteobacteria bacterium
CATCAACGGCCTCGCCTTCGCATTCAAGGACTACCAGACCGTGTGGGCAGCGATGGACGGTGAACTCGGTGCCTTCATCCGCGCGGCGATTGCCAAGGTCAACCTGCACACCTTCGACCGGATTCTGGACAACGGCTACCGCAACATCACCACCTCCACCAAGCCGATCAACACCGCCGAGGACCTGAAGGGTTTCAAGATTCGCGTGCCGATCAGCCCGCTGTGGACGTCGATGTTCAAGGCGTTTGGCTCGGCGCCCACCGGCATCAATTTCAGCGAGGTGTATTCGGCGCTGCAGACCAAGGTGGTGGAAGGCCAGGAGAACCCGCTGGCCATCATTGACATCGCCAAGCTGTATGAGGTGCAGAAGTTCTGCTCGATGACCGGCCACATGTGGGACGGCCAGTGGATTCTGGCCAACGGGCGGCGCTGGGCCGGTTTGCCGGCCGATGTGCAGACCGTGATCACCAAGCACGTGAACGCCGCCGTGATGAAGCAGCGCGACGACATCCGCCGCCTGAACAACGGGCTGGAAGCGCAGCTCAAGGCCAAGGGCATGGCGTTCAACTACCCCGACGTCAAAACCTTCCGCGACACGCTCTCCAAGGCCGGCTTCTACCAGGAGTGGCGCGGCAAGTTTGGCGACGAGGCCATGGCCAAGCTCGAAAAATACTCGGGCAAGCTGGTCTGACGCTCATCGCCCAAAAAAAGCCGCCCCATACCGGGCGGCTTTTTTGTGGGTGGGCGCTCAAATCGCGATGGTTGAAATCGCCGGGATGTAGGCGATGAACAGCAGCCCCACGATCAGCGCCACGATGTAGGGCCAGATCGCGCCCATCGCCTCGTCCGGCGACACGTCGCCGATGCGGCAGGCCACGTAGAAGCCCACACCGATGGGCGGCATCATCAGGCCGATGTTCATCGCGGTGACGACCACCATGGCGTAGTGCACGTCGTTGATGCCGAGCTTGCGCGCGATCGGAAACATCAGCGGCGCCAGCAACAGGATGGCGGGCAGGCCTTCCAGCAGGCAACCCAGGATCAAAAACACCACCATCGTGACCGCCATGAAACCGATCCAGCCGCCCGGCAGGTTGGTCATGAAGGTGGCCAGCTGCTGCGCCACGCCCGATTGCGCGATCACCCAGGCCATGCTGAGCGCGCAGCCCAGGATGATGAGGATGGCGCCCGTGAGCGCCGCCGTCTCCACCAGCATGTCGTAGAACTTGCGCAGCCCGAACCCGCCATACAGGAAGATGCCGGTGACCATGGCGTAGAGCACGGCGATGGTGGACACCTCGGTCGCCGTGGCCACGCCGCCGCCGACCGCGCCGCGAATCAGGAACGGCAGCAGCAGCGCAGGGGCCGCCACGATCAGCGTGCGGCGGATGGTGAGCATCGGCGCGCGCCGCACGCCGTCCGTCACCTCGTGCCGCGCCTTCCAGCGCGCCAGCGCGGCCAGCGCCACCAGCAGCACCATCGCTACCACCACGCCGCTGTTGAACAGCCCCGCAATCGACACGCCCGCCACCGACCCGAGCACGATCAGCACGATGCTCGGCGGCACGGTGTCGGCCATGGCGGCGCCCGTGGCCAGCAGCGCAATCATCTCGCGCGGTTTGTGGCCGCGCCGCTTCATCTCGGGAAACAGTGCGGGCGCCACGGTGGCCATGTCGGACACCTTGGAGCCCGAAATGCCCGACACGATGAACAGCGAACCCAGCAGCACGTACGACATGCCCGCCTTCACATGGCCGACCAGCGACGCCAGAAAATCGATGATGGCCTTGCCCATGCCGGTGGCGTCGAGCACGCAGCCCAACAGCACGAAGATCGGCACCGAGATCAGCACCAGGCTGGACATGCCTTCGTCCATGCGGTTGATGATGGTTTCCAGCGGGATGGTGGTGCTGAACGCCAGAAAGCTCAGCGTGCCCACGCCAAAGCAAAACGCGATCGGCACGCCGGCCACCAGGCAGACCGCGACAAAACCCACCAGGAAGATCGGAATGTTCAGGTTGCCGATCGACTGCAGCGCGGGCGACAGCAGCCAGCACGCGCCGCCGATGGCCGCGATCAGCCCGGTGGCCAGCGCCAGGTCGCGCTTGAGCGAGCTGGCCCACGCGTAGCGCAGCACCAGCGCCAGCATCAGCGCAATGCCCGCGCCAATCGCCGACACCCGGAACCCGTTGGGCAGATCGAGCGCGGGCGTGCGGATCATCCACTCGGACTTGACGTACTCGATCGACGGCTCGACCAGGAACAGCAGGAACGTGGCTACCACCAGCAGCGCGAAGGTCTGCACAAAACCGCGCAGCGGGCCGGGCAGCATTTCCACAAACAGGTTCAGCCGCAGGTGTTCGTTGCGGTCCACCGCCAGCACGGCGCCCAGCATGGCCACCCACAGGAACGCGATCGACGCGACCTCGTCAATCCAGATCACCGGGTAGGAAAATACATAACGGGACACCACGCCGACCAGCAGCAGCAGCACAATCACGGCGATCAAGACCGCGCAAACGGCTTCGATGGGCCGCAGCAGCAGCGAGCCGGGCTTGTTGGGCAGGTTGGGAATGGGGTCAGCGGTGGTCTCGGTCGGGCGTGACGAAGCAGGGTCAGCAAGAGTGGTCATGGTGCGCAGGTGTGGGCCGGTCCGCTGCATGTTAACCCCGCGTCGTGTAGGGCCAAACCCGGTAGCAAGCCGTGGGTCACCCGCTACACGTCGGCCCTGTTGGCTGGCGCGGAACCTGCAAGTCAAACCGGCCGCCTTGCGGCTACAAGGACACGCGTATGCCAAACTTTCACCTTCCGCTGTCTGGCGACGTCAGCCAGACCCTCAACCCCTGGAACTGGTTCATGAAGACCGTGGGAGGCCAGTTCGGGCTGATCAACATCAACCTGGGCAAATCGGCCGACCCCGAACTGGAGGAGCAGATC
>JANOBJ010000015.1:0-2522 GCA_031411575.1 Betaproteobacteria bacterium
GCACGCTTCGCGTTCGTCACCCTGGCCGGGCGCACCGAAGCGCCATCGATGAGCCTGTTCCGCCAGTTCGTGGGCGAGCGGCTGCGCGATTGAGGGGGCTGAGGCGCGGGGCGGTTGAAGGAGAAGGCGGCGCAGCCTGGACTAAATTGCTATTGTTTATATAGCAAATAATGACCAACAGGAGCGGACCTGTGGCCGATATGATTCAAAAAACATTCAATTCAAACCTCAGCGCGGCGCCCGCGGCCGCTCCCCCAGCCAGCGCGCCAGCGCGTCGGGCAGCCAGCGGTCCATGAGCCGCCAGCCGCGCCACAGCAGCAGGGCGCGACGGCCCCAGCGCCAGATGGTCCGGGGGCGCAGGGCCACGGCGACGGCCGCCAGCACGGCCAGGGCCAGCGGGTGTTGCAGCAACTCATCGACGATGCTGCGGCCGGTGGCCAGCAGACGGTCGCCGGTTGCCAGGGTGCGGTTCAGCGGCGCGAGTTGCTGTGCGAGCGTCTGGCGCTGCGCGGCGATGCGCTCGCGCAGGCGGCCGCGCTCCTCGTGCAGCTCAATCAGGCTTTTGGGCATGGCCGGCGGCCCCTGGTGCGGCGGTGGCTTGCGACGCGGCGCGCAGTTGCCGCAGGTCTTCCTGCAACTCGGCCAGGCTGCCGGCAAACACCGGCTCGGCCTCAATTCTCATGCGCTGCAGCCGCGCAAAGAGGCCGGCCGCGAGGCCCAGGAACAGCACCGTGAGCGCCCCCAGCACCACCAGACGCTGCTCCCAGAACAGCGCGGTGAGCAGCGCCACGCCCAGCAGCACGCCCAGCATCAGACAGAACAGCAGCGCCTGCGCCAGCAGCAGCTCGCGCAGCGCACGGCGTTTTTGAACCTCAATCTCGTTGCCCAGCAGTGACAGCCGGGTCTGACCCGACTCCAGCAACGTGGCGGCGATGTCGCGCAGGGCGGCAAACGGTCCGCCGCCAGAGGACGTTCCCATGGATCAGGCAGCGCGCGGCGAAGGGAGGCGCCGCTTCAGCGCCGGCCGAGGATGAACCCGACCAGAAAGCCGACGCCCACGCCAATGCCCACGGCCTGCCACGGCGAATCGTGGACGTAGGTGTCGGTGGCGCGCGCGGCGGCGCGGGTCTTGTCCTTCAGCACCGCCTCGGCGTCATGCAGGCGCTCGCGGGCGCCGTGCAGCCGCTCCTTGATGCGGGCGCGCAGGCTGGCCACCTTGTCGCCGGCCTGGTCGGCGGTGGCGTGCAGCAGGTCTTCGGCGTCGGAGATGGCCGACTTGATGTCGCTGACGAGCTTTTCCTGGGATTCCACGGCGGCACGGGCATCAGACATGGCGAACCTTTCGAGAAAGTGCGGATAGGGATTCAATCTAGCAGATTCAACCCGGCTCTCCAAGGCTTTCACCGGCCTTTGGCGGGGTTTGTCAGCAGGTTAAATGCTATATATTTAATAGCAAACAATGACCACCCAAAAAGCACCAGAGGCCTGTTTGATGCCAAATTGACCTGCATCAAGCCCGCGCCAACCAGTGCCCGGTTGCGCGCTGCGCCGCGGCCGCTACACTGCCCGCATGACCCCGCCCGTTGCCACCTCGACCGATCCGACCCGCTGCCCGCTGTGCGGCCAGGCCAACACCTGCGCGATGGAGATCGAGCGCGCCACCGGCGCGCAGCAACCGCCCTGCTGGTGCCTGGGCGTGATCTTCGGGCCCGAGGTGCTGGCGCGGGTGCCGGCCGACGCGCGCAACAGCGCCTGTATCTGCGCGGCTTGCGCGGCGGGGTAAAAGCCGGTCAGAAGCCGGTCAAAAGCCGCTTTTCGGCTGGTCCGTGGCGAGATCAACCCTCGGCTTCAATCATCCACGACCACCGTGTGCGGCACGCGCCCGACCGGCACGGTCTTGAGCGCCCTGGCGCCCGCCACGTCGACCACGGTCATATCGTCCGACATGCCGTTGACCACAAACAGCCGTGTGCCGTCGCCCGACAGCGCCAAGCCCCAGGCGCGCTTGCCCGCCAGCACGGTGCGCACCTGCTTGCGGCTGGCCACGTCGACAAAGGCCACGTGGTTGGCGCGCCCCATGCCCACAAAGGCGGTCTTGCCGTCCGCGCTCATGGCCAGACCGACCGGGGTGATGTCCTCGGCGCGCGCACCGGGCAGTTCGAGCTTGATGGTGGCCTTCACGCTCAAGTCGGCGGTGGAAATCACGCTGACCGAGGCACCGAGTTCGTTGGTGACCCACAGTTCGGCGCCGTCGGGCGACAGCGCGAAGCGGCGCGGGCGCTTGCCCACGGGGATGTTCTTGAGGATCTTCCAGCTGGCGGTGTCGATCACGTGCACCAGGCTCGCCACCTCGGACGTCACGTACACGCGCTTGCCGTCGGGCGAGGCTTTCACGCCTTCGGGTTCCTTGCCGGTGGGCACACTGCGCACCGGCTTGCGGGTGGCGACGTCGATCACCGTCAGCGCGCCGTCTTCCTCGTTGGACGCGTAGATCAGCTTGCCGTCGGGCGACACATCGAACA
>JANOBJ010000016.1:0-48711 GCA_031411575.1 Betaproteobacteria bacterium
GACCGCTACCTGAAGGCGGTGGGTTACGCCACCAAATCCAAACGCGGCGGCTTGCCCAAGATGGTGTTGGTGGGTGACATTGCCGGCGACGACGCGGACGCCGTGGCGCGCGCCACCTCCGAGGTGGTGCGCATCGCCAACTCGCGCAGCGGCGAGGGCTTCATTGCCATCAGCCCCGAGGCGCGCAAGAAATTCTGGCTCGACCGCAAGCGCACGGCCGCCATCAGCAAGCACACCAACGCCTTCAAGATCAACGAGGACGTGGTGATTCCGCTGCCGCGCATGGGCGAGTACACCGAAGGCATTGAGCGCATCAACATCGAGCTGTCGCTGCGCAACAAGATCGACCTCTGCGACGCGCTCGAAGCGTTCTTCACCCGTGGCAACCTGCCGCTGGGCAAGCAGGACGACGCCAGCGAAATCCCCTCTGCCGAGCTGCTGGAAGACCGGGTGGCGCAAGCGCTGGACGTGGTGCGCGAGGTGCGGGCGCTGTGGCAGGGCTGGCTGAACCACATTGACGCGCGGCCGGACGCCGGGCCGCCCCAAGGCCGGCCAGCCCCCTCGGGGGGCAGCGACCCACACGCAGTGGGGGAGCGTGGGGGCTTTTTTGCTGCGCTACAGGACCACACCCTGCGCGCCAGCTGGAAGACGCAAATCCGAGCGCCGCTGCACAACATTTTTGCGGGCGGGGCGTTCCAGGCCATCCTGGACGAGTGCACCGCCATTCACCAGCGCGTGCTCAAGGGCCGGGTCTGGGTGGCGCTGCACATGCACGCGGGCGACGGCAATGTGCACACCAATCTTCCGGTCAACAGCGACAACTACGAGATGTTGCAGACCGCCCACGAGGCGGTGGCGCGCATCATGAAACTGGCGCGCAGCCTGGACGGCGTGATTTCGGGCGAGCACGGCATCGGCATCACCAAGCTCGAGTTTTTGACCGACGCCGAGCTGCAGCCGTTCACGGATTACAAGCAGAAGGTCGATCCGGAAGGGCGCTTCAACAAAGGCAAGTTGCTACGAAATAAAGAGCAACAGATGACCAGTGGGAGAGCACGAGAGGCCGATCTGGGTTCAAATCCGGGCCTTCTGGCTGATTTGACGAATGCCTACACACCGAGCTTCGGCCTGATGGGCCACGAGTCGCTGATCATGCAGCAGAGCGACATCGGCGCGATCGCCGACAGCATGAAGGACTGCCTGCGCTGCGGCAAGTGCAAGCCGGTGTGTGCCACGCACGTGCCGCGCGCCAACCTGCTGTACAGCCCGCGCAACAAGATTTTGGCCACCTCGCTGCTGATCGAGGCCTTTTTGTACGAAGAGCAGACGCGCCGCGGCGTGTCGATCAAGCACTGGGAAGAGTTCGAGGACGTGGCCGACCACTGCACGGTGTGCCACAAATGCCTGTCGCCCTGTCCGGTGAAGATCGATTTTGGCGAAGTGTCGATGAACATGCGCAACCTGCTGCGCAAGATGGGGCAGAAGTCGTTCCGCCCTGGCAACGCGGCAGCCATGTTCTTCCTGAATGCGACCAACCCCGAAACCATCAAGCTGATGCGCACGGCGATGGTGGACGTGGGCTTCAAGGCCCAGCGCCTGGCCAATGACTTCCTGCGGGGGCTGGCCCGGGCGCAGACCGCCAAGCCGCCGTCCACCGTGGGCAAGGCGCCGGTGAAGGAACAGATCGTTCACTTCATCAACAAGAAAATGCCCAGTGGCCTGCCCAAGAAGACGGCGCGCGCGCTGCTCGACATCGAGGACAAGGACTACGTCCCGATCATCCGCAACCCCAAGGCCACCACGGCCGAGACGGAGGCGGTGTTCTACTTCCCGGGCTGCGGCTCGGAACGGCTGTTCTCGCAGGTGGGGCTGGCCACGCAGGCCATGCTGTGGCATGCCGGCGTGCAGACGGTGTTGCCGCCCGGGTACCTCTGCTGCGGCTACCCGCAGCGCGGCAGCGGGCAGTTCGACAAGGCCGAGAAAATCATCACCGACAACCGGGTGCTGTTCCACCGCGTCGCCAACACGCTGAACTACCTGGACATCAAGACCGTGGTGGTGAGCTGCGGCACCTGCTACGACCAGCTGCAGGGCTACGAGTTTGAGAAGATCTTCCCGGGTTGCCGCATCATCGACATCCACGAGTACCTGCTGGAGAAAGGCATCACGCTCAACACCGCCGGTGGGTCCTACCTGTACCACGACCCCTGCCACAGCCCGATGAAGCTGCAGGAGCCGATGAAGACCGTCAAGGCGCTGATGGGCGACCAGGTGCTGGAATCCAAGCGCTGCTGCGGCGAATCGGGCACGCTGGGCGTGACGCGTCCCGACATCTCCACGCAAATTCGCTTCCGCAAGGAAGAAGAGCTGCAAAAGGACGCGGTGGCGCTGCGCGAACTCGGCGGCCTGGCGCCCAAGGACAACGTGAAAATCCTCACCAGCTGCCCGAGCTGCCTGCAGGGCCTGTCGCGCTACGGCAATGACCTGCAGAACGGGCTGCTGGAAGCCGATTACATCGTGGTCGAGATGGCCAGCCAGATTCTGGGCGAGAACTGGATGGGTGAGTACGTCGAGGCGGCCAATACTGGCGGCATCGAGCGGGTCTTGGTGTGATGTGAAACACCCCCGACGCGCTTTCAGCGCCTCCCCGTCGAGGGGGCGCGACCAGCGGCCCGGCGAAGCCGGTTCCGCGTTCGCCCGCGCAATGCATGGGTGGGCAAGCGTACTGTGCCGTTCACGGTAAACATCTGATCTGGAAGAAATCATGGCAGGTTTGCAATCCGGCGCCCCGACGCCACAGTCGATCACCGCGCACAGCCAGTCGCGGGTACTGGAGGTGTCGTTTTCCGATGGCGCCACCTTCCGCATCCCGTTTGAGCTGATGCGTGTGTATTCGCCTTCGGCCGAGGTCCAGGGCCACGGCCCGGGGCAGGAGGTGCTGCAGACCGGCAAGCGCGAGGTCGAGCTGGCAGGGCTGGAGCCAGTGGGCAATTACGCGGTGCAGCCGACGTTTTCGGACGGGCATGACACCGGCATCTTTTCATGGGACTACCTGTATTTTCTGGGCTCGCAGCAGGACAGGCTGTGGTCCGACTACACCACGCGGCTACAGGCGGCCGGGGTGGACCGCGACGCGCCGATGCCTGATAAGGGTGGCCACGCCTGCGCCAGCCACTGAGTGGCCGCGCGTCGTCATGGTGGGCGGCGCACCAGCCCGCCAGGTGTTGGGCCAGCACCGGGCCGATAATTGCTATAATTTTAATAGCAAACTATGACGAGAGGACGCGGACAACAGGCGCTTTTTCATCAGATTTCCGACAAATTCACTGATTTGGTGCGGGTTTGTCGCTGCATGCACCATGTTTGGCTCTAGCATTGTGACTGTCCATGAGTACCACGCATTTCGGCTACCAGACCGTTGACGAACGCGAGAAGGCGCGCCATGTGCGCGGCGTCTTTGATTCGGTCGCGCCCAAGTACGACCTGATGAACGACTTGATGTCGGCCGGCCTGCACCGTGCATGGAAGGCCTACACCGTGATGGTGGCTAACGTCGCCGAGGGCGACGAGGTGCTCGACATCGCCGGCGGCACCGGCGACCTGGCGCTGGCGTTCGCCAAAAAGGTCGGTGCCAGCGGCCGCGTCGTGCACACCGACATCAACGAAGCCATGCTGCGCACCGGGCGCGACCGCCTGCTCGACGCGGGCGTGACGCTGCCCACCACGGTGTGTGATGCCGAGCGCCTGCCGTTCGCCGACAACCAGTTCAACCTGGTCAGCGTGGCTTTTGGCCTGCGCAACATGACCCACAAGGATGTGGCGCTGGCCGAAATGTGCCGCGTGCTCAAGCCCGGCGGCAAGCTGCTGGTGCTGGAGTTTTCCAAGGTGGCCAAGCCGCTGCAAAAAGCCTACGACTGGTATTCGTTCAAGGTGCTGCCGCAACTGGGCCGGCTGGTGGCGGGCGACGACGCCAGTTACCGCTACCTCGCCGAATCCATCCGCATGCATCCCGACCAGGACCAGCTCAAATCCCTCATGCAAAAAAGTGGTTTTGGCCATGTGGACTATCACAACCTCTCTGGCGGAATGGTGGCATTGCATGTTGGAATCAAGTGCTGAGTGGGTTCAATCCAATTGATGGAGGCAAGATGAAAACGTTTTTCCTGATGGTGCTGGTCAGCGTGCTGACGTTCGCCAGCCTCGACGCGGACGCCGCACGGCGCCTGGGCGGCGGTAAATCCGTCGGCAAACAGTCCAACAACGTGACGCAGCGCGAGGCGACGCCACCGGCTGCGCCGGGCACGCCACAAGCCGCGCCCAACAGCGCTGCCAAGGCCGCTCCGGCCGCCGGCGCGGCGGGCACCGCTGCCGCCACCAAGCGGCCGTGGGGCGCCATGCTGGGCGGCCTGGCAGCCGGTCTTGGCCTGGCCTGGCTGGCCAGCAGCCTCGGTCTGGGCGAGGCCTTTGGCCAGATCATCATGTTCGCGCTGCTCGCCATGGTGGTGATGGCGGTCATCGGCTACTTCATGCGGCGCCGTGCGCAGGGCAACAGCGGCAATGGTGGCCTGGCCTACCAGGGCGCTGGCGGCTCGGGCTCACCGAAAGACTTTTCGCAAAGCCATTACAACCCGGCCAACGTTGGCAACGACGCCTCGGCCCGGCCCTGGGAGCGCAACACCACAGCGTTTGAGGCCAGTCCCCAAACCCCCGCCACGGGTGCCACGGGGCGCAGCACCGGCTCGATTATCGGCTCGGCCCTGCGCGGTTCGCCCTCGTGGAGCGTGCCGGAGGGCTTCGACACCGACGGTTTCCTGAGTGCGGCCAAACGCAACTTCGTGACGCTGCAAGATGCCTGGGACCGCTCCGACATCAGCACCCTGCGCTCGATGATGACCGACGACATGGTCGGCGAGATCAAGTCGCAGCTGGCCGAGCGCGAGACGCACACCGACGGCCAGCCCAACAAGACCGACGTGGTGATGCTCGAGGCGCAGCTGCTTGGCATCGAAGAGCTGGGCGACGGTTACCTCGCCAGTGTCGAGTTCTCGGGGATGATCCGCGAGCAGCCTTCGGCCGGCCCGAGCCCGTTCCGCGAGGTCTGGAACATGACCAAACCCAAGTCCGGCTCCGCGGGCTGGCTGGTAGCCGGGGTGCAGGCACTGCAATAACCCCGGCCCATGCTCCGCCCGGCAAGGGCGGGGCATTCATTCGGTAAATAATGGGGGACTATGGCAACACCGTCCCCCTTTGCATTTCTGGAACAGCTGGTCGAGCGCGTGGGCAGCAGTCTGCAACCGCCGGTCTGGCTGGTGGACGAAGTCCAGCACCGCGCCATCCTGTTCGTCAACCACGTGCTGATGCAGGAAAGCGAGGCCACCAGCCGGCTTTCAAGGCAAAAAGGCCGTGTGGTGCACGTCCAGTGGCGTTCTTACGCTATTAAATTAGTAGCAACTCCAGCCGGACTGGTGGACCGTGCGTCCTCCGCAGCGGTGGCCGACCTGACGCTCACCGTGACCGACGAATCCCCCTTCAGCCTGGCCCAGGCGGCGCTGCGTGGCGACAAGCCGGGCGTCCGGATCGAGGGCGATGTGCAGCTCGCCGCTGAAATCAACTGGCTGGTGGACAACGTGCGCTGGGACGCCGAGGAAGACCTGGCGCGCGTGCTGGGTGACGCCCCCGCGCATGCGCTGGGCGACGCGGTGCGGCGCCTGGCGGACGGCCTGCGCTTGTTTCTCAGCACGCGGCAGGCCCCCGCCGACGCGGGCGGCAGCGGGGCTGCGGGCGCCGGGTCGGCCCCGGCAACCGGCTTTGGACCGGTGCCTTCCACAGGGTTCGGGCAGAGCCCCCCGGCCGGTTCCGCACAGGCCCCTTCGACAGGCTCGGGACAGGCTCCGTCGGCAGGCTCCGGGCAGGCGTCCGCATGACGCGGCTGCTGCGCGGCACCTTCATCGTCTGGATCGTCCTGCGCTACGGGCTGGACGAACTGGTTCTCACCAGCTTCAAGAAGCCGTGGCTGGCCGTGGTGGCGCGGATCGTCTCGGTCGGGCGCAACCTGAAGGCGCCGCGTGGCCAGCGCCTGCGCGAGGCGCTCGAGCGGCTCGGGCCGATCTTCGTCAAGTTCGGCCAGGTGCTGTCCACCCGGCGCGACCTGCTTCCCACCGACATTGCCGACGAACTGGCGCGGCTGCAGGACAACGTGCCGCCGTTTGACTCGGCGATCGCGGTGGCCACCATCGAGCGCGCGTTTGGCCGCAAGGTGGACGACATCTTCACCCAGTTCGAGCGCGAGCCGGTGGCCAGCGCATCCATTGCCCAGGTGCACTTCGCGCGTCTCAAGAACCGTGATGGCCAGGAGCGCGATGTCGCCATCAAGGTGCTGCGGCCCGGCATGCTGCCGGTGATCGACAAGGACCTGAGCCTGATGCGCATGATGGCCGGCTGGGTCGAAAGCCTGTCGGCCGACGGCAAGCGGCTGAAGCCGCGCGAGGTGGTGGCCGAGTTCGACAAGTACCTGCACGACGAGCTCGATCTGGTGCGCGAGGCCGCTAGCGCCGCCCAGCTGCGCCGCAACATGGCCGGCCTGAACCTGGTGCTGATTCCCGAGATGTTCTGGGATTTCTGTCACCCCGAGGTGATCGTGATGGAGCGCATGGTCGGCATTCCGATCAGCCATACCGAGCGGCTGGTGGCAGCGGGCGTGGACCGCAAGCAGCTGGCGCGCGACGGTGTCACGATCTTCTTCACCCAGGTGTTCCGCGACGGGTTTTTCCATGCCGACATGCACCCCGGCAACATCCAGGTGAGCATCGATCCGGCCTCGTTCGGCCGCTACATCTCGCTCGATTTCGGCATCATCGGCACCCTGACCGCGGTCGACAAGGAGTACCTGGCGCAGAACTTCACCGCGTTTTTCCGGCGCGACTACAAGCGTGTGGCCGAACTCCACATCGAGTCGGGCTGGGTGCCACCGAACACCCGGGTGGACGAGCTGGAGTCGGCCGTGCGCGGCGTCTGCGAGCCGTACTTTGACCGGCCGTTGAAGGAAATCTCGCTCGGCATCGTGCTGATGCGGCTGTTCCAGACCTCGCGCCGATTCGAGGTGGAAATCCAGCCCCAGCTGGTGCTGCTGCAAAAGACGCTGCTCAACATCGAGGGCCTGGGCCGCGAGCTGGACCCGGATCTGGACCTCTGGGCCACCGCCAAGCCTTTCCTGGAAACCTGGATGCTGGAGCAGGTTGGCCCGCAGAAGCTGCTGGACCAGTTGCGCGACGAGGCGCCGCGCTACGCCAAGCTGCTGCCCGAGTTGCCGCGCCTGCTGGCCGAGTACCTGAAGCAGCGACCGTCCGACATCCGCAACGATCTGGACCTGCTGATCAAGGAGCAGCGGCGCACCAACAAGCTGCTGCAGGGCATCATCTACGGTGGTATTGGTTTTGCTTTGGGATTGGTCGCGATGCAAATCCTGCTGCGGGTGCGGCTTTGAAGCCAAAACCGGCCGATTTCGCCCGATAATCCGCGGCAATTGGCGGGCACCCAAGCCCCGGGAACACCTGAACTGCGTGGAGCTTTGAGATGTTGTTGACGTTTATCGTGCTGTACCTGCTGGTATCCATCGCCATTGGCTTGTACGCCGCCCGGCGCGTGCACACCACGGCCGACTACGCGGTGGCGGGCCGCAGCCTGCCGCTGGCGGTGGTGATCGCCACCACGTTCGCCACCTGGTTCGGATCGGAAACCGTGCTGGGCGTCTCGGCCAAGTTCGTGCAGGGCGGCCTCAACTCGGTGGTCGAAGACCCGTTTGGCGCCTCCATGTGCCTGGTGCTGGTGGGCCTGTTCTTCGCCTACAAGCTGTACCAGAAAAACCTGATCACGCTGGGCGATTACTACCGCCAGCGGTTCGGCAAGTCGATCGAGATCATCTGCTCGCTGGTCATCATCATGAGCTATCTGGGCTGGGTGGCGGCGCAGATCACCGCGCTGGGCCTGGTGTTCAACCTGCTGACCCAGGGCGCGATCTCGATCACGCTCGGCATGCTGATCGGCACCACCATCGTGCTGGTGTACACGCTGTACGGCGGCATGTGGTCGGTGGCGATGACCGATTTCGTACAGATGATCGTGATCGCGGTCGGCTTGCTGGCAGTGGCCTGGTTTTCCGCCGATCTGGCGGGGGGTGCCGCCAAGGTGTTTGACTATGCGGCGCGCGAAGGCAAGTTCCGTTTCTTCCCGGAGGGCGGTCTCAAGGAATGGGTGTTTTTCTTTGCGGCGGCGATCACCATGATGCTGGGCTCGATTCCCCAGCAGGACGTGTTCCAGCGCGTCATGTCGTCCAAGGACGTCAAGACCGCACAGCGCGGCCCGATCATCGGCGGCACGCTGTACCTGCTGTTCGCCTTCATCCCGATGTTCATCGTCACCGCCGCTGTCATGGTGATGCCCGATGTTGCGCAGGGCCTGCTCAAGGACGACCCGCAGAAGGTGTTGCCCACGCTGGTGATGGAGAAGATGCCGCTGATCCTGCAGATCGCGTTCTTCGGCGCGCTGCTCTCGGCCATCATGTCCACCGCATCGGCCACGCTGCTGGCGCCCAGCACCACGTTTGTTGAAAACATCCTGCGCAACCTGGTGCCCGGCATGAGCGACCAGGCCACCCTGAAAGCCATGCGTGTGTCGGTGCTGGTGTTCACCACCTGTGTATTGAGCTACGCGATCACGATGCAGGGCACGTCCATCTACGACCTGGTGTCGGGCGCCTACCAGGTGCCGCTGGTCGGTGCGTTCGTGCCGCTGGTGTTTGGCCTGTACTGGAGCCGCGCCACCACGCAGGGAGCGTTGTTGGCCGTGATCCTGGGGCTTGGCACCTGGCTGCTGTTCATCGCCATGCCGGGCTGGGCCGAAGCCTTTCCGCAGCAATTGGCGGGGCTGCTGGCCGCGCTCGCGGGCATGGTGGCGGGCTCGCTCATGCCCCAGTGGCTGACCGACCACAAGGGTCACGTGCACCACTACGTGGGCAGCCCGCAGGCCTGAGGGCTGGATGACACCCCTGCCCACGCGGGGTGCCCACACCCGCTGCAGGAAAGCTGCAGGGCTTGAAAAGCCGCTGCCCGCCTATAATTGAAGGCTTTGCAGCCGGATCACCCCCTCCCATACCATGCCTATCTATGCCTATCGATGCGAGTCCTGCGGCCTGGCCAAGGATGTGCTGCAGAAAATCTCCGATGCCACGCTGACGGATTGCCCGTCTTGTGGCGCACCCACCTTCAAGAAGCAGGTCACGGCAGCTGGCTTCCAGCTCAAGGGCTCGGGCTGGTACGCCACTGATTTCCGCAACGGTTCGGGCGCGCCCGCTGCAGCCCCTGCCGCCGAGGGCGAATCCGCGAAAGCGGCCGAACCGTCGGCCAAGCCCGCTGACGGATCACCTGCTCCCACGACCACGCCCGTCACCACACCCACCCCCGCCGTGACCAAAAGCGCGTCGCCACCTGCCGCGGGCTGAAAGATGGGGATGAATGCATTGCGCAAATGGCTGGTGTCGGGCCTGCTCGTGATCGTGCCGGTCGCGATCACCGTGTGGGTGCTCGAATGGATCATCAGCACGCTGGACAAGACGCTGTTGATCCTGCCGGGTGGCTGGCACCCCGACAAATTGATCGGGTTCCACATCCCGGGTTTTGGCGTGCTGCTGGCATTTGCCATCCTGCTGGTGGTGGGTGCGGTGGCCAGCAACTTTTTCGGCCGCAAGCTGGTGCACTGGTGGAATGCGCTGCTGCACCGCATTCCGGTGGTTCGCTCCATCTACTCCGGCGTCAAGCAGGTTTCGGACACGCTGTTCTCCGAGACCGGCAACGCCTTTCGCAAGGCCGTGCTGGTGCAATGGCCACGCGAAGGTGTCTGGACCATTGCCTTCGTCACGGGTGTGCCCGGCGGCGACACCGCCAATCACCTGACGGGCGACTACCAGAGCGTGTACGTGCCGACCACCCCCAACCCCACCGGTGGCTATTTCGTGATGCTCCGCAAGAGCGAGTGCATCGAGCTCAAGATGAGCGTGGACGAGGCTCTCAAGTACATCGTGTCGATGGGCGTGGTCGTTCCTGGCGGCCCGGCCAACCCCAACCTCTTCAACAAATAAGGCCTGCCTCGGGCACGCTGATACCTCACGCTGGAAGATTTGTATGGCTATGCGTTCCCACTATTGCGGTCTGGTGACCGAGGCCCTGATGGGCGAAACCGTGACCCTGTGCGGCTGGGTGAACCGCCGTCGCGACCACGGCGGCGTGATTTTCGTGGACCTGCGCGACCGCGAAGGCTATGTGCAGGTGGTGTGCGACCCGGACCGGGCCGACATGTTCAAGACTGCCGAAGGCCTGCGCAACGAGTTCTGCATTCAGGTCAAGGGCCTTGTGCGCGCGCGCCCGAGCGGCACCGTCAACGACAACCTCAAGAGCGGCAAGATCGAGGTGCTGTGCCATGAACTGACGGTGCTCAACCCGTCGGTCACGCCGCCGTTCCAGCTCGATGACGACAACCTTTCGGAGACCACCCGCCTCACGCACCGCGTGCTGGACCTGCGCCGCCCCTACATGCAGAACAACCTGATGCTGCGCTACAAGACGGCGATGGAAGTGCGCAAGTTCCTTGACGCCAACGGATTCATCGACATCGAAACGCCGATGCTTACCAAGTCGACGCCCGAAGGCGCGCGCGATTACCTGGTACCGAGCCGCGTGCACGAAGGCATGTTCTTCGCATTGCCGCAGTCGCCCCAACTGTTCAAGCAACTGCTGATGGTGGCGGGCTACGACCGCTACTACCAGATCACCAAGTGCTTCCGCGACGAAGACCTGCGCGCTGACCGGCAGCCCGAGTTCACGCAAATCGATATCGAGACTTCGTTCCTGACCGAGCAGGACATCCGCGACATGTTCCAGGGCATGATCGCCACCGTTTTCAAGAACGTGCTGAACGTGGACCTGGGCGAATTTCCCGTCATGGCTTACTCAGAGGCGATGCACCGCTACGGCTCCGACAAGCCCGACCTGCGCGTCAAGCTCGAGTTCACCGAACTGACCGACGTCATGGCCACCGTGGACTTCAAGGTGTTCTCGGCGCCGGCCACGATGGAGGGAGGCCGCGTGGTGGCGCTGCGCGTGCCGGGTGGCGCAACCGAGGGCAGCGGCATGAGCCGCGGCGAGATCGACGCCTACACCGAGTTCGTCAAGATCTACGGCGCCAAGGGGCTGGCCTGGATCAAGGTCAATGAAGTGGCAAAAGGCCGTGAAGGCCTGCAGTCGCCGATCGTCAAGAACCTGCACGACGCGGCCATCGCCGAAATCCTGAAGCGCACCGGCGCCCAGGACGGCGATCTGCTGTTCTTCGGTGCCGACAAGGCCAAGATCGTCAACGACGCCATCGGTGCGCTGCGCATCAAGGTCGGTCACAGCGAGTTCGGCAAGAAGAACGGCCTGTTCGAGAAGTCCTGGCGGCCGATGTGGGTGGTCGATTTCCCGATGTTCGAGTTCGACGAAGAGGCCCAGCGCTACACCGCCGTGCACCACCCGTTCACCGCGCCCAAGGACGGGCACGAGGACTGGATGGTGACCGCGCCCGAGAAATGCATCGCCAAGGGCTACGACATGGTGCTCAACGGCTGGGAGATCGGCGGTGGCTCGGTGCGTATCCACCGCGCCGACGTACAGCAAAAGGTGTTTGACGCGCTCAAGATCACACCCGAGGAAGCGCAGGCCAAGTTCGGCTTCCTGCTGGATGCGTTGCAGTACGGCGCGCCTCCGCACGGCGGACTGGCCTTTGGCCTGGACCGCATCGTCACGCTGATGACGGGTGCCGAATCCATCCGTGACGTGATCGCGTTCCCCAAGACCCAGCGCGCCCAGTGCCTGCTGACCCAGGCGCCGTCACCCGTGGACGAAAAGCAGTTGCGCGAGTTGCACATCAAGTTGCGCCATCCGGTCGCAGCCGCTTGATATTGCGCAAGTCCGAGCCGGTTTGAAGGTCGTTTAAGTTTCACTTAAGCTGTGAAACGGACAGTAACGCAGATGGTGGTCGCCTTGAGAACGAACATGACCCGTGGGAGCTTGGCTGCCGGTGTGTGTACGTTGCAGGGTGCAACGCCTCCATCTGACTGCGCCACTGGATTGGTATGGATTACTACCTGAACATCGTCAACTACGTGCTGGATTTCGTGCTGATCGGCGTCTCGCTGTGGATGGCACTCTCGGCGGCATCCATGGGCATGGGCGGTATCCTGGGTGAATCCATGCGTCTGGTGTCGATCGGGGCGATCGTTCTGGGCCTCGCGCACCTGCTGGAAAGCGTTCTGGATTCCATGGTTCATCTGTCGACCGACCAGAACGAATTCATCCACCGATCCATGATTTTGGTGGGTTTTGTGCTGTTGTCGCTGGGCTTGCGCCGGATCGGCGAATTGCGCCGCCGATAAGCCGGCCGCACTGCGGCAGAATGAAAGGGCGCCTCTGTGGCGCCCTTTTTCATGACCCGACCCTACAAAATCCCCGAATCGGTACTGGTGGTCATCCACACTCCGGCACTTGACGTGCTGCTGATCCAGCGCGCCGATGTCGACACCACCGCCGGTGGCTTCTGGCAATCGGTCACCGGCGCCAAGGACTGGCCCGATGAACCGCTGGCGATGACCGCCGCGCGCGAAGTGCACGAGGAAACCGGCATCGACTGCGGGCCGGGTATGCCGCTCGCCGCCGGCCTGCGCGACTGGGGCCTGCAAAACATCTACGACATCTACCCGCGCTGGCAGTACCGCTACGCGCCCGGCGTTACCCGCAACACCGAGCATCTGTTCGGCTTGCGGGTGCCGGCGGGCACGGCGGTCATCCTGAACCCGCGCGAGCACCAGGCGTACCGCTGGTTGCCCTGGCGCGAGGCGGCCGATGCGTGCTTTTCGCCTTCGAATGCCGAGGCCATCCTGCTGCTGCCACAATTTGCGCTGTGAACAAGCCGGCTCGTCCCATTTTTCGCGTTGCCACCTACAACATCCACAAAGGCGTGCAAGGCATCGGCCCGCGCCGCCGGTTGGAGATCCACAACCTCGGCCATGCGGTGGAACAGCTCGATGCCGACGTGGTGTGCCTGCAGGAGGTGCGCAAGGTGCACCGGCGCGAAGAGCAGTACTTCACGCGCTGGCCCGACATGGGGCAGGCCGATTTTCTGGCGCCCGAGGGCTACGAAGCGGTTTACCGCACCAATGCCGTCACCCGCCACGGCGAGCACGGCAACGCGCTGCTGTCGCGCTGGCCGGTGGTGCGCCACCAGCACGAAGACATTTCGGACCACCGGTTCGAACAGCGCGGCCTGCTGCATGTGGAAGTGATCGTTGACGACCAGCCGATCCACGTCATCGTGGTGCACCTGGGGCTGATCCCGGCCAGCCGCTTGCGCCAGGTCGACCAGCTGCGCCACTTCATCCAGCGCGAGATTCCGGCCAAGGCGCCGTTGGTGGTGGCGGGCGATTTCAATGACTGGGGCAACCAGGTCCGGCGTTCGCTGGGCACGATCAACCTGGTCGCGGTGGACAGCCAGCGGCATGCCACGTACCCGGCGCGCCTGCCCCTGGTGCAGCTGGACCACGTGTATGTGCGCGGCATGAAGCCGCTGGGCCTGACCGTGCCGCGTGGCCGTATCTGGTGGCGCATGTCCGACCACCTGCCGCTGCTGGCTGAGTTCGAGCTTCATTGAGATGGCCGCCGGCCTGGTTCCCCTGCGAAACGGCCATGTTGTCCAGCTGCTGATGGGCAGCCAGGAGTACTTTCCGGCTTTGATCGGCGCGATCGACCGCGCGACCGAAGAGGTGTGGCTCGAAACCTATATCTTTGACTTCACCGCCTCGGGCAGCGAGGTGGCCGAGGCACTGCTGCGCGCCGCCCGCCGCGGCGTGGCCACGCAACTGATCGTGGATGGCATCGGCACGGCCAGATTGCCAGAGCCCTGGCCGCAACGCTTTGACGACGCCGGCGTGCAGTGGCGCGTGTTTTCGCCTCTGGGCCGGTTTGGCCTGCTGATTCCCAGCCGCTGGCGCCGGTTGCACCGCAAGCTGTGCGTGGTGGACGGCGCAATAGCCTTCTGCGGCGGCATCAATATCCTGGACGACTTTCACGATCCGAACCACGGCACCCTGACCGCGCCGCGGTTTGACTTTGCGGTCCAGGCCAGCGGCCCGCTGGTGGCCGACATGCGCGAGGCCATTGCGCAGCTGTGGCGGCGCATGGAAGCCGTGCGCGACGTGCGGCAGCGCCAGCTGGCGGCGGCCTTCACCGTGCTGCGGAGCGCGGGCCGGCTGTTCGGCGCCAGTGGCGCTGCGCCACTGGCGCCCGCCGACGACACCCAGACGCCCCACGTGACGCGCGCCGCGCTGCTGCTGCGCGACAACCTGCGCAACCGCAGCCGCATCGAGCGCGCCTACCGCAGGGCCATTGGCACGGCGCGCCACGAAATCATCATCGCCAACGCCTACTTCCTGCCCGGCCGCAAGCTGCGCAAGGCCTTGATCCTGGCAGCCGGCCGCGGCGTGCGGGTGCAGCTGCTGCTGCAGGGCAAGTCCGAATACTTCATGCAATACCATGCATCGCGGCCGGTGTATGGCGCGCTGTTGGCGGCCGGCGTGGAGATCCACGAGTACGCGCCCAGCTTCCTGCACGCCAAGGTGGCCGTGGTCGATGGGCGCTGGGCCACGGTCGGGTCGTCCAACCTCGATCCCTTGAGCCTGCTGCTGGCGCGCGAGGCCAATGTGGTGGTGGAAGACGCCGAATTTGCCACCCATCTGCGCGACAAGCTGGTGCACGCGATGCAGCACCAGGGCCAGCGTATTGACCCGGCCCGCTACGCCAGCCGGCCGTGGGGCCAGCGCCTGCGCGACCGGATGGCCTTTGGCCTGATGCGCATGGCGCTGTTTGTCACCGGCCACCGGTACTGAGCACCAGCCATGCAGCAGGCGGGCGTGGCGCACGGGGCAGGGCGATGAACGGCACCCGGGTTGACCTGGTGGTGCAGCGCCCCGAGGGCCTGTACTGCCCCGCGGGCGATTTCTTCATCGATCCGTGGCGCCCGGTGGACCGCGCCATCATCACCCACGCCCACGCCGACCATGCCCGCACCGGGCACCGCCACTACCTGGCCGCCGCGCCCGCCGAGGGCGTGCTGCGGGCGCGGCTGGGCCCGGTCACGCTGCAGACGCTGGCCTATGGCGAGCGCATCGAACACCACGGCGTGGCGGTGTCGCTGCACCCGGCCGGGCACGTGCTCGGGTCGGCCCAGGTGCGGCTGGAACACGGCGGTCAGGTCTGGGTGGCCAGCGGCGACTACAAGGTCGCGCCCGACCGCACCTGCGCGCCGTTCGAACCGGTGCGCTGCCACGTCTTCATCACCGAATCGACCTTCGGCCTGCCGATCTACCGCTGGCAGCCAGACGACGCCGTGTTTGCCGACATCAACGCCTGGTGGCAGGCCAATGCCGCAGCGGGCCGCGCCAGCGTGCTGCTGTGCTACAGCTTTGGCAAGGCCCAGCGCATCCTGAGCGGGGTGGACCCTGCCATCGGCCCGATCGTCGTGCACGGCGCGGTGGAGCCGCTGAACCGCGCCTACCGTGCCGCCGGCGTGGCGCTGCCCGACACGCTCACCGTGTCCGATGTGACCGACAAGGCCGATCTGCAGCGCGCCCTGGTGTTGTGCCCGCCGGGCGCTGCCGCCAGCCCCTGGATCAAGCGCTTTGGCGACGCCAGCGACGCCTTTGCCAGCGGCTGGATGCAGCTGCGCGGCGCGCGCCGGCGCGGCGGCTACGACCGTGGTTTTGTGCTGTCCGACCACGCCGACTGGCCCGGCCTGCTCGCCGCCATCGGCGCCACCGGCGCCCAGCGCGTCATCGTCACCCACGGCAGCGTGCCGGTGATGGTGCGCTACCTCGGTGGCCAGGGTCTGCGGGCCGAGGCGTTTCAGACGGAATACGGCGACGACACGGTGGACGAACAGGCCGCGGGGGTGACCGCCGCATGAGGCGCTTCGCCGCCCTGTTCAGCGAACTCGACAGCACCACCTCGACCAACGCCAAGGTGGCGGCGCTGCAGCGCTACTTTGCCGGCGCTGACGCCGCCGACGCGGCCTGGGGGGTGTACTTTTTGTCGGGCGGCAAGCCACGCCAGGTGGTGAAAACGGCCCAGTTGCGCGCGCTGGCCACCGAGGCGGCGGGCATCGAGGACTGGCTGTTCGAGGAGTGCTACCAGGCGGTGGGTGACCTGGCCGAGACCATCGCGCACATCCTGCCGACCGAGGGCGAGCCGACGGATGTGCCACTGGCCGAATGGATTGAGCAGCGGCTGCTGCCCCTGCGCGGCCTGCCGGGCGACGAGGTGGCGCAGCGCGTGCGCGGCTACTGGCGCGAGCTGGATGCGCCGGGCCGCTTTTTGCTGACCAAGCTGGTGGGTGGCGGTTTCAGGGTGGGGGTGAGCAAGCTCCTGGTGCAGCGCGCGCTGGCGGCGCACGCGGGCATCGACGCCAAGCGCGTGGCGCAGCGGATGATGGGCTATACCGATGGCAAAAGCCTGCCAAGCGCTACTAAATATAGAGCATTGATTGACGAGGGGACGGGCACTACAGGCACTTTTGATGATGAAGGGCAGCCCTACCCGTTCTTTCTGGCGCATGCACTCGACAAGGGCCTAGAAGCCGCGCCCGGCGCGCTCGAAGCCCGGCTCGGCGCGGTGTCGGACTGGCTGGTGGAGTGGAAATACGACGGCATCCGGGGCCAGATCGTGCGGCGCGGCAGCGGCACGGCGTCGCAGGTCTGGGTCTGGTCGCGCGGCGAAGAGCTGGTGACCGAGCGCTTTCCCGAGCTGGTGGCGCTGGCGCAGGCGCTGCCCGACGGCACCGTACTGGACGGCGAAATCGTGGTGTGGCTGCCCGACGCGGACGGTCCGGCGCCGTTTGCGCTGCTGCAGCAGCGCATCGGCCGCAAGACGCTCGGCCGCAAGGTGCTGGCCGATGCGCCGGTCAGCTTCATCGCCTACGACCTGCTGGAGCAGGGCGGCCAGGACATTCGCGCGTTGCCCCAGCACGAGCGCCGTGCCCGGCTGGAAGCGGTGCTGGCCGGCAGCGCGTTCCGCCTGTCGCCGCGGGTGCAGCGCGAATCGTGGGCGGCGCTGGCTGAACTGCGGGCCGAGTCGCGGGCGCGCGGGGTCGAAGGCTTCATGCTCAAAGCTCTGACCAGCGCCTACGGCACTGGCAGGCAAAAAAGGGGTCAGAGCCCGAATTTGGCTGCGCCAATATCGGGGTCCGACCCCATTTTTGCCTGGTGGAAATGGAAGATCGACCCCATGACCATCGACTGCGTGCTGATCTACGCCCAGGCCGGGCACGGCCGCCGCGCCTCGGTGTACACCGACTACACCTTTGCCGTCTGGAGCCGCCCGCCGGTGAGTGCTGCGGAGGCTGAGTCGGTGCTGGACGCGATTGCCCGGAAAGAGCCCGCCGAACCCGGCCAGCTTCAACTAGTCGCCTTCGCCAAAGCCTATTCCGGCCTGACCGACGAGGAATTCAAGGCGGTGGACTCGGTGATCCGCAAGACCACGCTGGAGAAGTTCGGCCCGGTGCGCAGCGTGCGGCCGTCGCTGGTGTTTGAGCTGGGTTTTGAAGGCATCAACCGCAGCCCGCGCCACAAAAGCGGCATTGCGGTGCGTTTTCCACGCATGCTGCGCATCCGGACTGACAAGCCGCTGGCCGGGGCCAATACCCTGCAAGACCTCGAATTGCTACTAAAATAATAGCAAACTATGACCGCTGGATGAGGACCACAAGCCAATTACAGGGATAATCATTCACTGGTACGATCATCGGATGTTAATGCCCGCCCAAAACGCCATGAAACTCGCTGATCCTGCGCAACAGGATGACCAGGGCACGCCGGTGTCCGTCAAGATCCGTGAGCGCATCAACGCCGCCCGCAAGCGCTACCACGCCAATGACAACATCGCCGATTTCATTGAGCCTGGCGAGCTGGACGGCCTGCTCGACGAGGTCACCGCCAAGATGGAGGGCGTGCTGTCCAGCCTGGTGATCGACACCGACAACGACCACAACACCGCCAACACCGCGCGCCGTGTGGCCAAGATGTACGTCAACGAGGTGTTCAACGGGCGCTACGTCAAGGTGCCCAACATCACCGAGTTTCCCAACGCCGAGCACTTGAACGAGCTGATGATCGTCGGCCCGATCACGGTGCGCAGCGCCTGCAGCCACCATTTTTGCCCGGTCATCGGCAAGGTCTGGATCGGCGTGCTGCCCAATGAGCACACCAACGTGATCGGCCTTTCCAAATACGCGCGGCTGGCCGAATGGGTGATGGGCCGCCCGCAGATCCAGGAAGAAGCCGTGATCCAGCTGGCCGACCTGGTGATGGAAAAAACCCAGCCCGACGGCCTGGCCATCGTGATGGAAGCCAGCCACTACTGCATGGCCTGGCGCGGCGTGAAAGACATGGACAGCAAAATGATCAACTCCGTCATGCGCGGCGCCTTCCTGAAAGACGCCAACCTGCGCCGCGAATTCCTGGCGCTCATCCCGCGGAGGGCCTGACCATGCTGGTACGCCTGCTCTACGTCAGCCGCGCGGTCGACCCCGCCTCGTCCGCCGCCACCGAATCGATTCTCTCCACCTCGCGGGCCCACAACATGGGCAACGGCATCACCGGCATCCTGTGCTATGGCGGCGGCATTTACCTGCAGGCCATCGAAGGCGGTCGCAACGCGGTGAACGAGCTCTATGGCCATATCGTGCGCGACATGCGCCACAAAGACGTGGCCCTGCTGCACTACGAAGAAATCACCGAGCGCCGCTTCGGCGGCTGGACCATGGGCCAGGTCAACCTGGCCAAGCTCAACACCTCGATCGTGCTGAAGTACTCGGAAAAGCCCGAACTCGACCCGTACGCTGTCTCGGGCCAGGTGTCGCTGGCATTGCTCGAAGAGCTGATGGCCACGGCGTCGATCATCGGCCGGGCTTGAAGCCCGCGCCCGTCCGGGGGCTGGCGCACGCCGCCGCAGCCGGGCCACTGCTGGCCGGCTGCGACTTCTCCAGCCGCCCCACGCGCAAAAAACCCATCGTTTTAGCCCTGGGGTCCGCATCCAGTGGTCGTTTGATGCTATTAAAAATAGAGCAATTTGACAGCCTGGAGGGCTTTGGCGGCTGGCTGCGCGCGCCCGCTGACTGGGTGGGTGCGTTTGATTTTCCCTTTGGCCTGCCGCGCGAGCTGGTCGAACAGCTGGGCTGGCCGACCGCGTGGGAAGCCTGCATGCGCCACTACGCGGGCTTGAGCCGCGAGGAGATTCGCGCCACCTTTGCCGCGTTTTGCGACGCCCGGCCAGTGGGAGGCAAATTCGCCCACCGCGCCACCGACCGGCCGGCCGGCGCCAGCCCGTCGATGAAATGGGTCAACCCGCCGGTGGCCTACATGCTGCACGCCGGGGTGCCGCTGCTGCTCGACGCGGGCGTGCACCTGCCCGGCCTGCACCCGGGCGAGCCCGCCAACCAGGACGCTGCCGGCCAGCCGCGCCGGGTCGCGCTGGAAGGCTACCCCGGCCTGCTGGCGCGGCAAATCCTGGGCAACCGGTCGTACAAAAGCGACGACAAGGCCAAGCAGACGCCAGACCGCCTGATCGCGCGCAAGGACGTGGTGACCGCGCTGGAGCACGGCCAGGCGCCGCTGGTGCAGCCGCTCGGCCTGCGTCTCAAACTCAGCCACGCGCAGCGCGACGCCCTGATTGACGACGCCAGCGGCGACCGGCTGGACGCCGTGCTGTGCCTGGTGCAGGCGGCCTGGGCGCAGGCCCGGGGCGCACCGCGCTACGGGCTGCCCGAGCAGGTCGATCCGCTCGAAGGCTGGATCGTGGCTGCCTGAGGTGTTTTAGGCATCAAATGTGCCTGTTGTCGTTGTCCTGTGGTCATAGTATGCTATTAATAATATAGCAATTGGTCGGGGCGCCGCAACCGGGCGCCGGGACGCTTGGACAGGCTCAGGACGACCCGGGCCGGGCCAGGCAACCGCGCTGGCTCAAGCCGAATCCAGCTCGCCCAGCGCCGCAATCGCCTCGCCGTCGGTGCGGTACATCCGCAGCAGCGGCCCGTCGGGCAGCTGGCCGGCCTTGCGCAGCACGTTTTCCACCGGCAGCTTGATGCCGCTGATGTGCAGCGTGATGCCGCGCTCGGCCAGGCTCTCACGCAGCTGGCCGAAGGTTTCCACCCCGGTCGCGTCGATCCGGTTGATCGGCTGCGCAAACAGGCAGACGTGGCGCACCTCGGGGTGGGCGGCCAGGTGCTC
Organism: Betaproteobacteria bacterium; assembly: GCA_031411575.1. Classification (GTDB taxonomy): domain Bacteria; phylum Pseudomonadota; class Gammaproteobacteria; order Burkholderiales; family Burkholderiaceae_C; genus JANOBJ01. The sequence goes on from JANOBJ010000016.1 coordinate 20,357, forward strand.
CAGGATGTTGCGCTCGAACCCGCTGGCCGAGGCAAAGTCAAACTCGGCGTCCATCCGCAGGCCGTACAGCCGCGCGGCCAGCGGCGGCAGCTGCCACAGGTGCCGGTCGCGCAGGCTGCCGTCCGGGTGCAGGCCGACTTCGATGATGCGCGGGTGCAACCGGTGGTGTAAAAAGTGGGTCAGGCCCATCAGCACGCCCGCCAGCACGCCCCAGTAGATGCGCGGCGCCGTCAGCAGGGTCACGCCAAAGGTGACAAAGGCCGTGGTGGCTTCAACGCGGTCCAGTTTCCACAGCCCGATCAGCGCGCCCGGCCGCAGCAGACCGGCCACCGCCGCCACCACGACTGCGGCCAGCACGGCGCGCGGCACGTGGTGGAGCGCCGGCGTCAGCAGCAGCAGGGCCAGCAGCACGAACATCACCGACGCCACCGACGCCCAGCCGGTTTTGGCGCCGGCGTACAGCGTGATCGCCGAACGCGAAAACGAGGTGCTGGTGGGGAAACTGCCGCTGAAGGCCGACGCCAGCTTGGCCAGGCCCTGGCCGATCAGGTCCTGGTTGTCGTTCCAGCGCTTGCGGTCGCGCTGGGCCTCGATCTTGGCGCTGGAGGCGGTTTCGAGAAAGCTCACCAGCGCAATCACCATCGCCGGCACCACCAAAGCGCCGAGCGTCTCCCAGCCCGGCAGGCCCGGCCAATACGGGGTGGGCAGGCCGGAGGGCAGCGCGCCAATCACGGCGCCGTGGGCTGAGTACCCGCTTACTTTCGCCACCAAACCCGCACCCGCCACCACCAGCATGACCATTGGCAACCGCGGCGCCAACCGTTTGCCCAGCAGCAGCGCCGCCAGGCTGACGGCGCCAAAAGCCAGTGCAACGGTATCAAACCTGGGTGAACCGAACAGCCCGGCGAGCGGGCCTTGCAGTCCGAGCAGCGCCGGCAACTGCGAGGCGATGATCAGCAAGGCCGCCGCCTGCGTGAAGCCGGTCAGCACCGGCGAGCTGATCAGGTTGAGCAGCCAGCCAAAACCGCCCGCGCCCAGCACCAGCTGGATCACGCCCGACAAAATGGCCAGCCAGACCGCCAGCGACACCCACTGCGGGCTGCCGGGCGTGGCCAGCCCGGTGAGCGACGCTGCCACCAGGACGCAGGTCAGCGCAGCCGGGCCAACCGACAGGCGCGTGGAGCTGCCAAACAGCACCGCGACCAGCGACGGCAACAGGGCGGCGTACAGGCCGGTGACCAGTGGCATGCCTGCCAGACCCGCATAGGCCACCGACTGCGGCACCATCACCAGCGCCACGGTCAGCCCGGCCAGCACTTCACCGCGCAGCAGCGCGGCACTGGGTCTGGGCCAGGTCAAGAACGGAAAGAAGCGGGTGAGGCTGGAACGCAACACGTGTCAGATGCCGTCAACGGGCTTCAAAACGGGGAGAGTTGCAACCGTACCACACTCCGTGAAACTCAGGTGCATTTGCGGACGTGGCAGTACGCGAGCTAGCCGACACATACTACTTAGTAGTTAATTTGTACGTCTCGGTACAAATTGAACATAAAGTTCGCAAAAATTGCACAAACAAACTGGCTTTGGGGCTTGGACCTGTGGCATGCAAGCTTTGACGTGGGCAGGCGTTCGACATCTCTAAATTTAGCTACTTAGTTGTATATAGCGACCCAAGATTAAGCGTGTTTTAAGCCTAATTACAAAGAATTACGGCGATTATGTAGATTTTCACAATAGTCGGATGCTAGTCTCAAGTTACAAAAAAAGTTCCCCGCGAGTTCAGACTTTTTTGACGGCCGAAATGTGGTGACTGCCCAGATGGGTGGGCCACCCAGTTCGACAACACTTGAAGTCAGTCGCGGGGGCGATGCCAGTCTAAAACTGGCGTTAACCCTAAGTCGTTGGTGAGAACAAAATGAGTGCGACGTCGTTGAATCACGAGACCCTGAAGGTCGCTACCAGCGCCTCCAGGTCGTCTTCGATGCACCGGAACACCGGGCATCTGTCGAGTTCCCCTACCGCCGACGCGCCGCGAACGCGTCGGCCGTTTGGGGATTTCCTGGTCTATTTCGTCCTGTTCGGGCTGACCTGGGGCGTCTGGCAGATCAGCCGCATGGGGTTTTTCAGCGCCGGTGACGACGTTGGCTACTGGATTGGGGTGGCCGGCGGCGTCATGATGCTGATGCTGTTCACCTATCCACTGCGCAAGCACTTCCGGTTCACGCACCGCTGGGGCAAGGTCAAGTGGTGGTTCATGGTGCACATGCTGCTGGGGGTCGGCGGCCCGCTGCTGATCCTGCTGCATTCCACGTTTCAGGTCCGCTCGCTCAATGCCGGGGTCGCGCTGTACAGCATGATCATCGTGGCCCTGAGCGGCGTGATTGGCCGGTTCATCTATGGCCACATCAACCGTGGCCTGCACGGCGAGCAGAGCAGTTTCCGCGATCTGCAGTCGCGCGCCGGCCTGCACCAGCGTGAAGCCCGCTCGCGCCTGCGCTTTGCGCCCGCCGTGGAAGCCCGCCTGATCGCGTTTGGCGAGCACGAACTGACCGCACGGCCCGGCTTCCTGGCCAGCCTGCGCCGGGTGTTCTGGCTGCCCGTGAAGCAGTGGCTCACCTACCGGGCGTGCATGGCCGAGTTGCGCAAACCGATGCGCGACCTCGCGGTGCGCGGCGGCTGGGACGAACGCAGCCAGGCCAAGCGGGATCGCCTGGCCCGAAAGCTGGTTCGCCGCTACCTCAACGCCGTGGTGCGCGTGGCGCAGTTCACCGCCTACGAGCGGCTGTTCTCGCTGTGGCATGTCGCGCACCTGCCGTTTGTCTATCTCCTCGTGATCAGTTCGATCGTTCACGTTGTAGCCGTCCACGCCTACTGATCCGGGGAACCGGTTGTCACCATGGCTGCGACATCACTCCGTCGCCCTGATTCTGCAGGGCCTGCTCGCCTGCTGCCTGGCAGCCTTCGTGTTGCTGCTGCCCACGGCGGCCGCCGCCCAGAACATCGAGACGATTCTGGCGCCCGGCAAGCTGATTCAGGGTCACGCCAAATGGGAGCAGGAGTGCTCGCAGTGCCACGTCAAGTTCGACCGCAAGGCGCAGGACGGCCTGTGCCTGGCCTGCCACAAGGATTTGGGGGCTGATGTGCGCGCCAAAACCGGCTTTCACGGTCGCATGAAGCCGCAGGCATGCAATGTCTGCCACACCGACCACAAGGGTCGTGATGCCAAGATCGTGCTGCTCGACAAGAAGAAGTTTGACCACACGCTGACCGACTTCCAGCTGCGCGGCAAGCACCAGAAGACCGAGTGCGACAAGTGCCACGTGTCGGGCAAGAAGTACAGCGAGGCAGCGTCTGACTGCAACAGGTGCCACAAGAAGGACGACGTCCACAAGGGCTCGCTTGGGGCCAAATGCGCTGATTGCCACACCGAAAACAACTGGAAAGAAACCCGTTTCGACCACGAGAAAACGCGCTTCTCGCTGACCGGCAAGCACGCCGACGTCAAGTGCACCGATTGCCACAAGAACGGCGTCTACAAGGACACGCCGCGCACCTGCATCGGCTGCCACAAGAAGGACGACGACAGCGCCAAGGGTCACAAGGGCCAGTTCGGCGAGAAATGCGAGACCTGCCACGGCACCAAGGCGTGGAAACCGTCCGATTTCAACCACGACACCGACACCAAGTACACCTTGCGCGGCAAGCACCGGACAACGGGCTGCACCGACTGCCACAAGGGCAACATCTACCGCGTCAAGCTGAGCCAGGATTGCTACGCCTGCCACCAGAAGGACGACAAGCACAAGGAGTCGCTGGGCAAGGATTGCGGCAGCTGCCACAGCGAGCGTAGCTGGAAAGAGCCGCCCAAGTTCAACCACGACCAGACCAGCTTTCCGCTGCTGGGCAAGCACGACAAGGTGGAGTGCAAGGATTGCCACAAGAGCGCCATGTTCAAGGAGGCGCCCAAAGACTGCTATGGCTGCCACAAGAAGGACGACAAGCACGAAACCACGCTGGGCGAAAAGTGCGCGGACTGCCACTCAGAGCGCGACTGGAAGGTCACGACCGGCCGGTTCGATCACGACCGCACCAAGTTCCAGTTGCGCAACGCGCACGCGGAAAGCACGGTCAAGTGCAATGCCTGCCACAAGGACCTGAAGAGCTACCGCAAGACGCCGACCGATTGCTACAGCTGCCACAAGAAGGACGACAAGCACGAAGGCCAGCAGGGCAAGCAGTGCGAAACCTGCCACAGCGACCGCACCTGGAAGACCACGCGGTTTGACCATGCGCAGACGCGTTTCCCGCTGACCGGCAAGCACGTGGCCACCAAGTGCAGCAGCTGCCACGAGACCAACCGCTTCAAGGACGCGCCGCGCGACTGCTACTCCTGCCACAAGAAGGAAGACAAGCACAAGCTCAAGTTCGGCGAAAAATGCGAGAGCTGCCACAACACCCGCGGCTGGCCGATCTGGGATTTTGACCACAACAAGCGCACCGAATACCGGCTGGACGGCAAGCACGTCAAGGTGGCGTGCGAAAGCTGCCACACCCAGCCGGCGCCCAAGGGCAAGGAAGCCGCGCCGCTGGGCAAGAACTGCATCACCTGCCACCGCAAGGATGACACCCACGACGGCCAGTTTGGCCCGCGGTGCGAGACCTGCCATGTAACCGAGAACTGGAAGAAGATCACCAGCCGCATCGGCGAACGGGCTGTGGTGCCAGGCGACTGGATTGTGGCGTTGATGTCGCCACTGGGCGAGGCCAGCCATTTCGCGCGTCGCTCAGACGCGGCAACCACCCGGCCAGCGGCCGACACCGTGGGGGTGCGGCGATGAACGCAGGGTTAAGCCGGTCCGGTTTCGGGGCACTGTTCGCCAAGTGGTGCGTGGCCTTGTTGCTTGTGGTCTGCGGCGCGCAGGCGTTTGCACAGGCCGGCGCGAGGAATTTCGACCACACCAAAACCGGTTTCGCGCTGACCGGCGTGCACATGAACCCGCGCTGCGAGTCGTGCCACATCAGCGGCGTGTTTAAGGGCACACCCAAAGACTGCGCCAGTTGCCATACGAGCGGCTTCCGCCAGGCGCGCGGCAACATGGTCATGCCGGCCAAGCACCTGCCGACCACCGCCGCCTGCGAGACCTGCCACAACACGCGTTCGTTCAAGGAAGTCAAGTTCAGCCACGTCGATGTCAAGCCGGGTACATGCGCCACTTGCCACAACGGCACGACGGCTATCGGCAAGCACGCGGCGCACATGCCGACACAGGCGGCCTGCGACACCTGCCACAAATCAACATCCACGTGGAAATCCGCCAAACCCGACCACAGCGCGTTTACCGCAACGACCAACTGCGCGAGTTGCCACGGGTCCACGGCCACCGGCAAGTCGGCGAACCATATTCCTGTCGCGGCCAGTGTCAGCTGCCTGAGCTGCCATACCGTGACAGGCTGGAAGCCCACCAAGTTCAACCACACGCAAGTGGCCGTGGCCGGCCAGTGCGCCACCTGCCACAGCGGGGCGTTCCCGCCGGCCGACGGCAGGACCGCCAACCATATTCCGTACCAAAGCGTCAACGGCGTTGCCAACGCCGGCTGCGAGAGCTGCCACAAGGCGGGCTATACGGCATGGGCCCCGGCGACGTTCCACGGCAGCTTCTCTGTCACTGGCCAATGCGCCACATGCCACACCGGCAACAACCCCAAAGCGGTTGGCAAGCACCCAACGCACGTGCCCACGGCGGCAGCCTGCGAGACCTGCCACAAGACCACCGGCTGGAAAGGCGCCAAGCCCGACCACGCCAGCTTCACGGCCGCGACCAACTGCGCCACTTGCCACAACGGCACCAACGCCACGGGCAAGACGGCCGTGCACATCCCGGTGGCGGCCAACGTCAACTGCTTCAGCTGCCACAGCGTGGCGGGCTGGAAGCCCACCAAGTTCAACCACACGCAAGTGGCCGTGGCCGGCCAGTGCGCCACCTGCCACAGCGGGGCGTTCCCGCCGGCCGATGGCAAGACGGCCAACCACATCGTCTACCAGAACATCACCGGCATTGGCGCCAACGCCAGCTGCGAGAGCTGCCACAAGGCTGGCTACACGGCCTGGGCGCCGGCCAAGTTCCACGCCAGCTACACCGTCACGGCCCAGTGCGCCACCTGCCACACCGGGGCCAACCCGCTGGCCGTGGGCAAGCCGGCCAACCACCTGCCCACCACGGCGGCCTGCGAGACCTGCCACAAGACCACCGGCTGGATCGGGGCGAAGGTTGATCACAGCGGATTCACGACGGCTACCAATTGCACCACTTGTCACAACGGCACGACGGCTACTGGCAAGCCCGTTGTGCACCCGGTGACAACCGCCAACTGCATCACGTGTCACACGACGGTCGCATGGACTGGCGCCAAGGTTGATCACACCAGCTTCACGGCAGCCACCAATTGCGCGAGCTGCCACAACGGTGCAACCGCAACCGGCAAGCCGGTGGTGCATGTCCCGACCACCGCCAATTGCTTCAGCTGCCACACGGTCGCGGGCTGGAAGCCCACCAAGTTCAACCACACCCAAGTGACGGTTACGGGCCAATGTTCGACTTGCCACAGTGGCGCGTTCCCGCCGGCCGATGGCAGGCCCACCAACCACATCCCGTATCAGACACTGAGCGGCGTTGCCATCACCAACTGTGACAGCTGCCACAAGGGTGGCTACGCAGCATGGGCGCCGGCCCGGTTCCACAGCAGCGTCTCTGTCAGCAACCAGTGTGCAAGCTGCCACACCGGCAACTTCCCGCCCGCCGTCGGCAAGCCCAATACCCCGATCCACGCCGGGGTGACCAATTGCGAGAGCTGCCACAAGACCACGGGCTGGGCGGGTGCCAAGGTGGACCACTCGACGTTCACCATGGCGACCAACTGCTCGAGCTGCCACAACGGGACAACAGCTACCGGCAAACGCGGAAACCACATCCCGACTGCCGTCAACTGCTTCAGCTGCCACAGCACGACCGGCTGGATTCCCACCAAGTTCAACCACAGCCAGGTCGTCACGGCCAACCAGTGCTCGACTTGCCACAGTGGCGCGTTCCCACCCGCCGATGGCCGGCCGATCAGTCATATCCCGTATCAGCTGCTGAGTGGCGTCGCGGTCACCAACTGCGATACCTGCCACAAGGGCGGATTTGCGGCTTGGACCCCCGCACGGTTCCACGGCTCGGTGTCGGTCAGCAACCAGTGCCATACCTGCCACATGGGTACCTACTCACCGGGGCAACGCCGACCCAATAACGTCACGCACAGTGCGATCACCAGTGGTTGCGAGAGCTGCCACAAGTCAACCGCCAGCTGGTTGACGGTGGTGTTTACCCACTCGCCAGCGAATGCCGTGGGCACCGGTACCTGTGATACCTGCCACAACGGTACGTCCGCCAAAGGCAAGCCGGCGACCCACATCCCGGTGCCGGCTGGCGTTGCAAAGTGCGATTCCTGCCACCGTTCGCAGACCAGCTTCGCGACGGCGGTCACGATGAACCATAGCGTGGTCACGACCGCCACCTGCAAGTCTTGCCACAACGGCAGTTACACCTCCCAGGGGACGACCGGTGCGCTCGCCAAACCGGTCAACCATATTCCGGAGGCGCAGTTGCTTAACGGTGCCAACATGGACTGCAAGGCCTGTCATACGAGCACGACCAGCTGGGGGACGATGCGAATGGACCACAACGCCAGCCAGGGTGGTGGTGCCGGATGGTGCAAGTCATGCCACGCATCAGGAACCAATTTCCTGGGCAATATGGACAAGAAATCCCTGACCCACAGAACCAAAACGCCAGCTGCGATTGACTGTTCCGAGGCGGGTTGCCACCGTCCCCTGGGTAGCCGGGGGACCCCATACAGCAGGTGGAACTGATTGGCGAGGGCTTTCCTGCTTTGCCAATGGGGCAATTGCTGGCAAAGTCCTGTCGGTGACAAAAATCAACAGTTCGTAAAATCTGCCACAACATGAAATTCCCCCTGCGCCTGCTGGCCGCGCCGATTGTTCTGGCTTCAGCCTGTCCGCTCGCATTCGCTCAGTTGATCGAAGACATCGAGATTCGGCGCGAGGGGTCCAATGCCATCGCCAGCGTTCGATTTGTAACGGCCATCCAGTTTCAGCGCGTCACCACCTCCCGCGCCGGCGACCTGGGGCAGGCGTTCTATGACGTATTGCCCAGTCGCCAGACCCTGAGCCTCGTCAGCGGCCAGCGCCGCGTGCCGGGAGCTGGCTCGATTCCCGAAATCGAGGTGACCGACGAACCTGTTGGGAAAGCGAATCTGAGTCGCAAGCTCATTATTCGTTTCTCCGCACCCACACGTTTCCGCATCCGGGCGGGGCGTGGCAATCGCAGCATTGAAGTCGTGATGGAAGGGCTTGGCGATTCGGTGCGCCTCGCTGCCGTCACCGCCCCTGTCAGCGCCGCACCGCCCCAACAAAACTATATCGTTACCCTGCAGTCATCGGCGGACCCGGGACATAACCTACAAGGATCCGTTCCGGCCAGGTTGCAGCAGTACCAGACATTCACCTCCCGCAGGACGGTGGACGGCAAGACGCTGTACGACATCAATCTTGGCTATTTCGGTACGCTGGCTGACGCCGAAGAAGCACGCGAGATTCTGGTTTCGCGGTTTCCCCAAGCGACGATTGCCGCTCTGCAGGCCCCTGCCGGCACCGATTCCGGGCCAGGCAGCGCGCCGGCGGAAGTCGAAGCCAATGCCGCCAATTTGCTGGCGGTTGCACAGGCGGCCTCCGACCGCGGCGATTTTGCAGCATCGCTCGATCCCTTGAGCCAGTTGCTGAACCTTCCCCCCAATACGTCGTCGCGGCGGGCACAGGAACTGATTGGCTTGTCGCGCCTCAAGCTGGGCGACTCCGTGCGGGCCCGCGCCGAGTTTGAAGCGTTCCTGAATCTTTACCCCACAGGCGCGGACAGTGATCGGGTACGGGACGTCCTGGCGACGGTTCCAGCAGCCCCCCCAACTGCGGCGGCAGCGCCTCCGCCGCCGCCCGCCTCCAACTGGAGCGGGTCGGTCTCCACGTTCTTTTTTGGTGGGCAGTCCAAAGTGCGCAGCCAGGAATTTCTGGATTCACCGATCAGCGGACTGCCTGAACTGCAGGGCGAAAACACGATTTCGGGGACGGACCAGAAGCAGGTTCAGACCAACGTGGACCTCAACTGGCGCCGTCGCGACGCCGAAGCTGACCAGCGCTTCGTGTTTCGCGACTCCTACACCGCTGACCTGTTGCCCAACGGAAGAAACAGGAACCGCTTGTCGGCGCTGTACTACGACCACAAATCATTCACCAATGGCACCAGCTTTCGCGTCGGGCGGCAGTCGCCGACTGGTGGCGGCGTGCTGTACCGGTTCGACGGGTTGCAGGCCGGGTACACGTTTCGCCCGAAGTGGAAGGCCAATGCCGTCTTTGGCGCGCCGACCGATGACTTGCTTCAAACGCGCAGGCGCCTGTATGGCGCGTGGATAGACGCCGAAGCTCTGACCAACGAAATCAGTGGGAGCCTTTACTTCAACCAGCAGACCATCGACAGCGAAGTGGACCGACGGGCCGTGGGGACCGAACTGCGCTATTTCAGTGGTGGCGTGTCGCTGTCAGCGCAGTTCGACTACGACGTGGTGCTCAAGGGTCTCAATATTGCTTCCCTGCAGGGTACCTGGCAATTGCCGGACACCACGGTTTTCAACTTCCTGTACGACCGGCGCACGACGCCGCTCCTTTCATTGGGGAACACCCTCTTTTTCCAGAACCCCGCGCTGGTGACACCGGCTCAACGCATCCAGGACTTGCTGACCACCTCGTCGATCTCGCAATTGCGGGAGCAAGTGAAGGGCATTACGGCATATCAGACGCAGGGTTTGGTGGGCGTGACAACACCGCTTGCGAAGAACTGGCAAATCGGCGCCGATATCCGGCTGACCAATGTGGGCGAAGTCCGACCGGTGCCGATCATTTTGCCCAACGGGCAAGCGAGCACCGGAAACCAATGGAGCGTGGGCGGTCAACTCATTGGCACCAATCTGTACTCACAGCGTGATACCCATGTTCTCAGCGCAACATTGCTTAAATCGCCTACTTACAGCGGCTATTTGCTCTCCTATAACAACCTGACGACGATTGGCGAAGGTTGGCAAATCGAGCCATCGCTCAGGTTCTCCCATCAGAACGAAAATACCGGTGCCCGAACGGTTCGCTGGGCGCCGGGCTTGCGGGTAACGTACAAACTCATGCAGCAGGTATCGCTGGAGTCTGAACTGTCCTACGAGCGATCCAAGAGAACCTCTCCCGTGCTAAATGAAACCTCCGACCGGCTTTTTTACTACCTCGGTGCCCGCTACGACTTCTGATGCACGCGCAATGCCAACGCTGAAGGTTTCCGGGCTGGCCTGCCGCCGTGGAAATGAATGGCTGTTTCGGGGGCTGGATTTTGCGATCTACCCGGGGCAGATGGTGTGGCTGCGAGGCCATAATGGCAGCGGGAAAACGACGCTGCTTCGTGTGGTGTCAGGACTGACTCAGGCCGATGAAGGCGAACTCGTGTGGAACCCAAAGCACGCGGAGACTAGTGCGGGTGTCGGCAAGCTGGTTTATATCGGCCATCTGAATGCCATGAAAGACGATCTGACCGTGTGCGAATCATTGCAGTTTGTTGCGCGCCTGCACAGCAGGGACGGTAGCGAGGTGGCTGCCTTGACCGCCTTGAGGCAGTTGGGCATGCACCATCGCCGCCATGCAGCGGTACGCACGCTGTCCCAGGGCCAGCGACGGCGTGCCGCACTGGCCAGGCTGGCGCTCGAACGCAGCCCGTCTTTGTGGGTGCTGGATGAACCCTACGATGCACTGGACACGGCTGGCATTCAGACGGTCAACGCGCTGCTTGTCAAGCATCTTGAAATTGGCGGAAGTGTGCTGTTGACCTCGCACCTGGCGCTGGGTACGGATGCACCGGCAACCCGGGAACTGTTGCTGGACAAAGGTATCGTTGCATGACCGTCAGCGTACTGATGACGGTCGCTGGCCGCGACCTGCGACTGGCTGGGCGGCGCAGAATAGAAGCTTTGTTGCCGGTGGCGTTTTTTGTGGTGGCAGCGAGTCTGTTTCCGCTGGGTGTTGGGCCGGAGCCCCAGATGCTGCGACAGATTGCCTCAGGGGTTGTATGGGTATGCGCACTTCTGGCCGCGATGTTGTCGTTGAATACCCTTTACTCGGGGGATTTTGCTGACGGATCGCTTGAGCAAATGCTGTTGTCAAGCCAATCCGTTGTTCTGATCGCGGCCGGAAAAGCACTCGCCCATTGGGTGCTTACGGGTGTCCCGTTGATTTTGGTGACGCCATTGTTGGGTATCTTTTTTGGTATGAGTTCTGAATCCATCGCCGTTCTTGCACTGACCTTGCTGCTGGGAACCCCTGTCCTGAGCTTGCTGGGGAGTGTTGGCGCAGCGCTGACCCTCGGACTTCGGAGCGGTGGTGTGCTGATTCTTCTTCTGGTTCTGCCACTGTGCATCCCCGTGTTGATCTTTGGTGCGGGGGCCGTGTCGGCAGTAGACGCCGGTGTGTCGCCTCGTGGTCACCTGTCCCTTTTGGCCGCATTGCTGCTGCTGGCGGGGTTGGGTGCGCCGCCTGCAACGGCCGCGGCATTGCGAATCTCTTCGGCCTGAACCACCGGCTGCGCGACCAAAACCATGGCAACGTCACTTCGCTTCTTTACGTTTGCAGCGCCTTCGCGCTTTTATGCGCTCGCGGGCGCGCTTCTTCCCTGGCTGTGGGCCCTGACAGCGGCATTGACACTTGCCGGGCTGTACATCGGCTTTTTTGTGGCGCCGACGGATGCCACACAAGGCGATGCCTACCGGATCATCTTTATTCATGTCCCGGCGGCCTGGATGTCCATGCTGCTGTATCTGGTGATGGCGGGCTGGGCCGTGATTGGCTGGGCGTTTAATGCCCGCCTGGCGTCCATGGTCGCCCGGGCGATTGCGCCAACGGGTGCGATGTTCACCTTCATCGCGCTGTGGACGGGCGCCTTGTGGGGAAAACCCACTTGGGGCACGTGGTGGGTGTGGGATGCGCGGCTCACGTCGGAACTTATCCTCCTGTTCCTGTATCTCGGATATATCGCGTTGGTTGAGTCGATTGATGAACAGCGCCGCGCAGACAGTGCCGGAGCGTTGCTCGCATTGATCGGTGTCATCAATATTCCGATCATCTATTTCTCCGTCAAATGGTGGAATACGCTGCATCAGGGTGCCACCATCAGTGCGACGGCAGCGCCCAAGATGGCGAGCACGATGCTGACGGCGATGTTGTTGATGACAGCAGCGTGTTGGGCGTACTCGTTCGCGGTTGTTTTCATGCGGGCGCGTGCCATAGTCATGGAGCGTGAACGTCACGCGGATTGGGCTTCGGAGTTGACGCAGCAGCAAGCGGTGAGGGCACGGGCATGAACTGGGGTAGCGCGAGTGAGTTTTTTGCAATGGGCGGGTATGGTCTCTACGTGTGGGGTTCGTATGCGGTGGCAGGGCTCGTGCTGGCAATCGAACCGCTCTTGGCGTTTCGCAGGCACAACCGTGCACTACGCGACATCCGCTCAATCGACGAACAGGAGCATTGAATGAAACCTCGACACAAACGTCTGGCGATCGCTGGCGCGGTACTTGCCGTCGTGGGCGTTGCAGTGGCATTGGTACTCAATGCCTTCAACAGCAATCTTGTATTCTTTTACTCGCCGTCGCAGATCGCCGCCAAGGAAGCGCCAACCGGGCGCACCTTTCGCCTGGGCGGCCTTGTCGAGGCCGGCAGTGTCAAGCGTGATGGCGTGCAGGTCAGTTTCGTCGTGACCGACACCGCCAAAACCGTCCCGGTGCGGTACCAGGGCATCCTTCCTGATCTGTTCAAGGAGGGCAAAGGTGTGGTGGCCCAGGGCCAACTGCGCAATGGGGTGTTTGAAGCCCGCGAGGTGCTCGCCAAACACGACGAAAACTACATGCCACCAGAAGCGGCGGAAGCCTTGAAGCGCGCGGGCGCCGTCAACGGCAAGGTGGCTGAGTCAGTGGTAACGGAGCAAAAGCGATGATTCCTGAGATTGGGCACTTCCTGCTCTGGCTGGCACTGGGGGTATCACTGGTTCTGGGCACATTGCCGATGGCGGGCGCGGCGCGCCGCAATACGGAGTGGATGTTGCTGGCCCGGCCGGCGGCCTACACGCTGTTCGTGCTGATAGGCCTGGCCTTTCTTTGCCTGGTGGTGTCTTTCGTGCGGCACGATTTTTCCGTGATGAACGTCGCATCCAATTCGAATTCCGCACTGCCGCTGCCCTATCGCATCGCGGCGAGTTGGGGTAGCCACGAAGGGTCATTGTTGTTGTGGGCCCTGATGCTGAGCGGATGGACGTTTGCCGTGGCGCGCTTCAGCGCCCATTTGCCGCTGCCCGTGCTGGCACGAACACTGGCGGTGATGGGATTGATCAGCGTTGGCTTCCTGCTGTTCATGCTGCTGACGTCAAACCCGTTTGACCGCCTGTTCCCGGCACCTGCGGACGGGCGCGATCTGAACCCCCTGCTGCAGGACCCGGGCATGGTGTTCCACCCCCCGTTGCTGTACATGGGCTATGTCGGGTTCTCTGTGGCGTTTGCATTTGCCATTTCAGCATTGATTGGCGGCAATCTCGATTCGACTTGGGCGCGCTGGACGAGGCCTTGGACAACCGTGGCGTGGATGTTCCTGACTGTCGGCATCGCGCTTGGAAGCTGGTGGGCCTACTACGAACTGGGCTGGGGCGGATGGTGGTTCTGGGATCCGGTCGAGAACGCGTCATTCATGCCCTGGCTGATCGGGACCGCCCTGATTCATTCCCTTGCCGTGACCGAAAAGCGGGGCAGCTTCAAATCCTGGACGGTCCTGCTGGCGATCGTGGCGTTCTCGTTGTCATTGCTCGGTACATTTCTGGTCCGCTCCGGTGTGTTGTCGTCCGTGCATGCGTTTGCGACCGACCCGAAGCGCGGCCTCTTCATCCTGGCATTCCTGACCATCGCCGTGGGTGCTTCGCTGGCGCTTTACGCGTGGCGTGCGCCCAAAGTGGGGCTGGGCGCCAGGTTTTCACTGGTGTCTCGCGAAACGGCTCTCCTCGGGAACAACGTGATGCTGGTGGTGGCCGCTGCGGCGGTTTTGCTGGGTACGCTCTACCCCTTGCTGCTGGACGCATTGGGCATGGGCAAGATCTCGGTGGGTCCGCCGTATTTTGATTCCGTGTTCATGCCGCTGATGGCGCCAGCGCTGTTCTTGATGGGTATCGGCCCTATCACCCGTTGGCGGGAGGCCGAGTTGCCCGACATTGCGCGCCGATTGCGTTGGGCGATGGCTGTGGCCATCATCGCCGCGCTGGCCACTGGCTGGATAGCCGGCCGCATTTCCGTGGTGGCGACCATCGGGCTTGTCATGGCGTTCTGGGTGATGGCGTCGGTGGCCACTGATTTCTGGGACAAGGTGCACACGCCTGGCGGCGGCTTGACCGGTGTGCCCCGCAAAATCCGCCAATTGCCGCGTGCAACCGTGGGCATGATGGTGGCGCATCTGGGCGTCGCGGCTTTTTGCTTTGGCGTCACGATGGTCAAAACGTACGAAGTCGAGCGTGACGTACAGATGGAAATCGGCGACAGCACGACAGTCAATGGCTACACCTTCACCTTCAGGGGCGCGCGCGAGGTAGCAGGGCCCAACTACGCGGCCATGCGCGGGCTCGTGGAAGTCACGCGTGACGGGAAGAAAATTACGGACATGCGGCCGGAAAAGCGCGTCTACCGCGTCCAGCAAAACCCGATGACGGAAGCCGCCATTTACCCCCGTGTGACCGGCGATCTCTACGTGTCCCTGGGGGAGCCCACTGAGCGCGGTGCGTGGATCGTCCGCGTTTATGTCAAGCCGTTCATTGACTGGATCTGGGGTGGCTGCCTGATCATGGCGCTGGGTGGTTTGCTGGCTGCCACAGACCGGCGATATCGCTCCAAGGTCAGGAAGGATCAGCCTGAGGCGTCCACCGGTACTGCGGGCGCTGCGGTATGAAACAACTCAAGTTTCTGGTTCCGCTGGCCTTCTTCTTCGGCCTGGTCGCCTTTCTTGCGGCAGGACTGAAGCTGGATCCCAAGGAGGTGCCGTCACCGCTGATCAACAAGCCCGCGCCGTCATTCGCACTGACCCGCCTGGACGACGCTGCGCAGACGATACGCAGGGAGGATCTGCTGGGTAAAGTCTGGATGCTCAACGTGTGGGCGTCCTGGTGCGTGGCGTGCCGCGAAGAGCATCCGCTACTGGTTGAGTTCTCGGCGAAAAAACTGGTCCCGATCTACGGCCTCAACTACAAGGACGAGCGCGGTGCCGGTAGCCAATGGCTGTCGCGTTTTGGCAATCCGTACCAGGCGTCGTTGTTTGATCAGGATGGGCGTGTGGGCATCGACTGGGGTGTCTACGGGGTACCCGAGACGTTCGTTGTGGACCGCGCGGGCATGATCCGCTTCAAGCACATCGGTCCGCTCACACCCGAAGTGATCCGCACGCAGGTTGAACCGCTGGTGAGGCAGCTCAATGGCTAAGTGGCTCATCCTGATCATGCTGGCCTTCGGGGCGTGCTTGCTGCAGGCCAAGGAGGCTGCGCCTGCGTCCGAAGACCCGGTGCTGGAAGCCCGCATGGTGAAGATTGCGGCAGAGCTGCGTTGCCTGGTCTGCCAGAACCAGACGATTGCCGACTCGCACGCCGGGCTGGCCGTTGATTTGCGCAACCAGGTGCGCGAAATGCTGCGCCGGGGCGAAACCGACCGGCAGATCATCGACTACATGACGGCACGCTACGGTGATTTTGTGCTGTATCGGCCTCCTCTGAAAAACACCACGGCCCTGCTTTGGTTTGGGCCGGGCGTGCTGCTGGTCGGGGGATTGGTAACCTTGTTCTTCGTGCTGCGTAGACGCAGCCGGATGGACCCGGAACTCTTCGAGGCGGATGAACCGGAGGTGAACGATGACATCCGCCCCACTACGGCCAAATAGACAGCCAAATACACGGCCATACTGAATCACTATGGATTACGACATTCCCACGATACGCCGCCAACTGGTGCAGCTCAAGGAGTTGCATGAAGCCGGGGTGTTGCCGGCCGCGCAATACGAAGAAGGCAAGGCCGCACTGGAGCGCCGCGTGCTTGATCTCGTCATGAGCGGTGCTTCTGACATCTCCCCATCATCGCCACCAATGCCGGCGGGCGCCAACGCTGCGACCGGCGCGCCGGGTCAACCCGCAGCGGCGCCTGTAGCGCCCAAGCCATCCAGCCGTCTCGTGATCACGCTGGGCATTGCGATTTTGGCGGTGGCCGCTGGTGGCTACTGGTGGATGGGTTCACCCACCTTGGTGGGGGGTGGCCCAGTGGCTACGGGCTCCCCCGCCGGTGGTGCGAGCGGCGGCGCAGGAGGCGAGGCATCTCATCCCACCAGCACCGAGCAGATCGCCGCGATGGTCGACAAACTGGCGGCGCGCATGAAAGAGGCGCCGGATGACGCAGAGGGCTGGGCCATGCTGGCCCGCTCGTACACCGTGCTGGGCCGCCACCCCGAAGCGCTGACCGCATACGAGAAAGCCGTCAAGCTGCGCAAGGACGATCCTCAACTGCTGGCCGACTACGCTGATTCACTGGCTGTCAAGAACGACCGCAAGCTCGCTGGAGAGCCCATGAAGTGGGTGGAAGCCGCGCTCAAGCTCGATCCCAAGAACCTCAAAGCGCTGGCACTCGCAGGTACATACGCGTTTGAACGGAAAGACTACGCGGGCGCGGTGAAGTACTGGGACCAGGTGGTCGAGGTTGGCCCGCCCGACAGCAACTACGTGCAACAGGTGCAGGCCGGCCTGGTCGAGGCGCGTCAGCTGGGCGGCCTTCCCCCACCCAAGCCCACCGCCAAGGTGCCGGCTGCAGCAGGAGTGGTACCCGCCGCCGCAGCGCAGGGGCCGTCCGCACTGGTCGAGAAGGCCGTCAGCGGCACCGTGTCCCTGTCGCCTGCGCTGTCAGCGCAGGTCAGCCCGGGCGACACCGTCTTCATCTTTGCCCGCGCGGCCGAAGGCGAGCAGCGCATGCCGCTGGCCATTTTGCGCAAGCAGGCCAAGGAGTTGCCCATCACCTTCACATTGGATGACAGCTCGGCCATGTCGCCTGCCGCCAAGATATCCGATGCCAAATCGGTGATCATCAGCGCGCGCATCAGCAAGACGGGTGAAGCCCTTCCGAAGCCAGGCGACCTGTCGGGTCAATCGGCTCCGGTCAGTGTCGGTACTTCTGCGTTGAAAATCGAAATCCGGGACCAGGTGAAGTAGCCTACGATGGCCCTGTTCGTGGCCTGCCGTGTCGCGAGGTGAAGCGCATTGGACTACATCTATCTTTATCTGGCCGTCGTAGGCCTTTTCATCATTCTCTACTTGCGGCGTCGCCAGCGCCGTCATGCGGCGCACCACGCCGAGTACGTTGAAGCCGCTGAGCAGGGGCTCAACGAGCCACCTTCCCTTCATCCCGTGGTCGATCCGGTGCGCTGCATCGGGTCGGGCGCTTGCGTTAAGGCTTGCCCTGAGGAAGCGCTGGGGATCGTCGCGGGCAAGGCGGTGCTCAAGAATGCAGCCGCCTGCATCGGTCACGGGGCGTGCTTGGCGGCCTGCCCGGTCGAGGCGATCAAGCTGGTGTTTGGCACCGAGAAGCGCGGCATCGACATCCCCAACGTAAACCCCAAGTTCGAGTCCAACGTGCCAGGGATTTTTATTGCCGGTGAACTCGGGGGAATGGGCCTGATTCGCAAGGCGGCTGAGCAGGGGCGTCAGGCGATTGAGTCGATCAAGGCGCGCGGAACCGGCAAGGCCGACTATGACGTGGTGATCGTCGGCTGCGGGCCGGCGGGATTTTCGGCGGGGCTTTCGGCGATCGCATCCAAGCTGCGCTACAAGTTGATCGAGCAGGAAGACTCACTCGGCGGTGCCGTGTACCACTACCCGCGCCAGAAAATAGCGATGACCGCTCCGATCAAGCTCGACCTCATAGGCCAGGTGAAGTTTGGTGAAGTCCAGAAGGAAACGCTGCTGCAGTTCTGGCTGGACGCGGTCAAGAAAACCGGCCTCCAGATTGCCTTTCGTGAACGCATGGAAGGCATCGAACGCGAGTCCAAAGGCTTTGTGGTGCAAACCAACCGCGGCAGCTATGCCACCCACAGCGTGCTGCTCACCATGGGGCGGCGCGGCACGCCGCGCAAGCTGGATGTGCCGGGCGAAGACACCCACAAGGTGATGTACCGCCTGATCGACCCGGCCCAATACGAGGGGCAGGCCGTCCTGGTGGTGGGCGGCGGCGACAGCGCGCTGGAGGCCGCCATTGCCTTGTCTGAGGAGAAGGGCACCGACGTCACGCTGTCCTACCGCAGCGCTGCCTTCTCGCGGGTCAAGCAGAAGAACCGCATGTTGCTGGAGCAGCAACAGACAGCCGGACGGCTGCGGGTGCTGCTCAACTCGACCGTGAAGCAGATCCATGAGACCGAAGTCGAAATGGAGCACGACGGCGGCGTACACCGCTACCGCAATGACGCGGTCATCGTGTGCGCGGGTGGCTTGCTGCCCACGCCGCTGCTGCAAAAAGTGGGCATCCAGTTCGAAACCAAGCACGGCACAGCCTGAGCGCCTGTTGCTTTGCGTGTTCCGTCGCCTGGTGGGCGCGTCAACGCTGCGGCATGTCCTTGACGCTGTAGCCCAGGCTCACTGTGGCGTCCGGCGGAATCGGCGGCATGCCCGCGTTCCAGGTCAGCCAGTTCTCGCGCATGGCGGCCAGTCGGGCGGGGTCGCTCGCGGTGTGGTTGGCGCGCTCGCGCTCGTCGGCGCGAATGTTGAACAGATACTCGTTCCCATCCACCTGCAGGTACTTCCAGTCGCCGTCACGCAGGGCACGCTGGCCGCGGTGGTTCATGCGCCAGTGCAGGGGGCGGTCAAAGCGGTGCGCCGCGTCACGCAGCACCGGCATCAGCGACACGCCATCCAGCGGATAGGCCGCACTGGCAGCAGCGCCGGCCGCGTCCAGCACCGTGGCTGACCAGTCCATCGTCATGCAGTGCTGCTCGCTGACGCCACCTTTCCCGACAACGCGTGGCCAGTGCGCGATCCACGGCACGCGGATGCCGCCTTCTGTGAGGTCCATCTTGCCGCCTACCAGCGGCCAGTTGTCGCTGAACCGCTCGCCACCGTTGTCGCTGGTAAAGACCACCAGCGTGTTCTCGTCAAGGCCGTTCCGCCGCAGCGCATCCATGAGCCAACCGATGCCTTCGTCCATGTGGTGAATCATGCGGCGGTAGGTGTGGATACTGCCGCCATCCAGGTGGAACAGATTGTTCTTGACGGCAGGCGCGATGGCGGCATCGTCGCGCGTCTCCCACGGCCAGTGCGGCGCGGTGTAGTGCAGACTCAGAAAGAATGGCGCGTCCTGCTGCGCCATGCGATTGACATAGTCCACGGCGCGCCGCGAGAGCAGATCGGTCAGATAGCCGTCTTCGGCACGCTCTTCTTCACCGAACCACAAGTCGTGCGTGCCGCGCGAATCACAGTGGGTGAAATAGTCAACGCCGCCCGACATCGGACCAAAGAACTCGTCATAGCCTGAGCGCAAGGGGCCGAACGCCGGTGGGTAGCCCAGGTGCCACTTCCCGATCAACGCCGTCCGGTAGCCGCCCGCTTTCAGCAGGGAGGGCAGCGTCGGGTGTTCAGGCGGCAGGCCGAGCGAGGTGCTGCCGCGGCTCTTGCTGTTGATCGGCTCCTCGGCGGCGCCGCGCAGGCGGTACTGGTAGCGTGCGGTCATGAGTGCAAAGCGCGTGGGCGAGCATACCGGTGAGTTGGCATAGCCCTGCGAGAACCGGATGCCATTCGCCGCCAGACCATCCAGCACGGGAGACACCGGCACGCGCCCGCCGTAGCAACCGAGGTCGGCAAACCCCAGGTCATCAGCCACGATGAAGACGATGTTGGGGCGATGAGGGTTGCGCTCAGGTGCCATGAAGTCGCTGACTTTCCCGATCAGTTGCAGCACTGCACGTCAGTCCGCCCGGAACCCCGACGCCTTGACGATGGGGCTCCAGCGTTGGGTTTCGGCGTCTTGCAGCTTCTGCAGATCGGCCGCGCTGCCGCCGCCGGGTTCTAGCGAGAGCTTGGCGAAGCGGTCCTGCACGTCGGGCTGGGCCAGTGCCTTGTTGACGGCCGCGTTGACCGTGGCAATCACGGCTGCGGGCGTCTTGGCCGGGGCGTACAGCCCGAACCAGCTTTGCGCCTGGATGTTGGGCAGACCCTGCTCGCGGAAGGTCGGCACATCGGGCAGCAGCTTGCTGCGCTGCGCGCCCGAGGTCGCCAAAATGCGCAGCTTGCCCGCGCGGTGCAGCTCCAGCTGCTCGCTCAGCACATCGATCCCGGCCGAGACCTGGTTGCCTGCCAGCGCAGCAATCAGGGGCGCGCCACCCTGGTAGGGCACGGGCACGATATCCACACCCGCCTCGCGTCCGATCATCAGCCCGAAAAAATGCGGCAGGCTGCCCGCGCCGGGGAAGCCGTAGTTCGCCTTGGCCGGGTTGGCCTTGAACCACGCCATCAGTTCGGGCAGGGTCTTGTAGGGCGCGTCAGCGGGCACCGCCAGACCGAAGTGAAAACTGGCCGCATGGACCACCGGCGTGAAATCGGTGGCCGGGTTGTAGCTGAGCTTGCTGAACACCAGCGGCGCCATCACCGGCACCACGATCGGCGCCATCATCATCGTGTCGCCATCGGGCGCGGCATTTTTCAGCAGCTCGGCGGCCAGCCGGCCCCCCGCGCCGGGCTTGTTGTCCACAATCACCGGTCGCTTGAGGTCATCCTTCATCTTGTCGGCCAGGGCGCGGGCCACGGTGTCCAGCGAACCGCCGGGCGGAAACCCCACGAGGATGCGAAGGGGCTTGTCAGACTGCGCGCTCACGCCCGAACTGGCGAGTGCGCCCGCCAACGTGGCGGCTACGAATTGACGGCGTTGCATGGTGTCTCTCCAGATCGTTGTGGCGCCACTGTAACCACTGCACAATTGATTGATCAAATCAAACATCACGCGTGTAAACCCTTGCCCTCCGCTGACATCTCGCGCCGTGCGCAGCCTGCCGTAGCCGCCCCGCGGCTGCCTGTGCCCGAAACGGCGTCTGTCGAGGCCTGGTTTGCCACGCGCGGCTGGCAGCCGTTCGCCTTCCAGCGCGAGGTCTGGCAGGCCATCGCCCAAGCCCGCAGCGGCCTGCTGCACGCCACCACCGGCTCGGGCAAAACCTACGCGGTGTGGCTGGGCATGCTGGCCGCGTTGCTGCGTCAGCGGCCCCCGGCCAAGGCGGCCGAGCCGCTGCGCGTGGTCTGGCTCACACCGATGCGCGCGCTGGCGGCCGACACGGCGCGCGCCCTGACTGGCCCGCTGGCCGATCTGGCGCCCGGCTGGACGCTGGGCCTGCGCACCGGCGACACGCCCAGCGCCGAGCGCGCGCGCCAGGACCGGCGCTTTCCCACGGTGCTGATCACCACACCCGAGTCGCTGAGCCTGTTGCTGGCACGTGAATCGGCGCACGAGGAACTGGCAGGCGTGCAGTACCTGGTGGCCGATGAGTGGCATGAGCTGCTGGGCAGCAAGCGCGGAGTGCAGGTGCAGCTGGCGCTGGCCCGGCTGCGGCGGTTCAACCCTTCGCTGTGCGTCTGGGGTTTGAGCGCCACGCTAGGAAATTCAGAGCAAGCTATGACCATTCTGTGCGGACAAGCGGCCGATTTTGCTCCAAAACAGGTGCCACGGCTGGTGCAGGGCCGGATCGACAAGGCGCTCGTCATCGACACGCTGATCCCGCCCGATCCGGGCAAGTATTCGTGGGCCGGCCACCTGGGCGCGCGCATGCAGCAGCCGGTGGTGGACGAGATCGAGAGCGCGTCCACCACGCTGGTGTTCACCAACACCCGCAGCCAGGCCGAGATCTGGTACCAGTTGCTGCTGCAGCTCAAGCCCGAGTGGGCCGGCGTGGTCGCGCTGCACCACGGCAGCCTCGACAAGGAGGTTCGCGAGTGGGTCGAGGCGGGCCTGAAGGAAGGGCGCCTCAAGGCCGTGGTCGCCACCTCGTCGCTCGACCTGGGCGTGGATTTTCTGCCGGTCGAGCGGGTGCTGCAGATCGGCTCGGCCAAGGGCGTGGCGCGGCTGCTGCAGCGGGCCGGGCGCAGCGGGCACGCGCCCGGGCGCGCCAGCCGCATCACGCTGGTGCCCACCAACACGCTGGAACTGATCGAGGCGGCGGCGGCGCGGCGCGCGGCGCAGGCCGGACGCATCGAAAAGCGCGACGGCCCCGACAAGCCGCTCGATGTGCTGGTGCAGCACCTGGTGACGGTGGCGCTGGGCGGTGGTTTCGAGCCCGATGCACTATTTGCCGAGGTGCGCAGCGCCTGGTGCTATCGCGCGCTCACGCGTGCCGAATTCGACTGGGCGCTGGCGTTTTGCGAGCGCGGCGGCGAGAGCCTGACCGCCTACCCCGACTACCACCGCATCCAGCGCGACGAGGCCGGCATCTACCGCGTGCCGGACCGCGCCATCGCGCGCCGGCACCGGCTGTCGATCGGCACCATCGTGAGCGACGCGTCGATGCAGGTGAAGTACCTGAGCGGCGGCAAGATCGGCTCGATGGAGGAGAGCTTCATCGCGCGGCTGCGCAAGGGCGACTGCTTTGTCTTTGCCGGCCGCCTGCTCGAATTCATCCGGGTACAGGACATGGTGGCCTATGTGAAGAAGGCCGAGAAAAAGCGCGGCACCGTGCCCACCTGGCAGGGCGGCAAGATGCCCCTGTCCACCGAGATGGCTGAGGCCGTGCTCGAGCTGATGCAGCAGGCCAGCCAGGGCGACTTTTTCGAGCCTGAGCTGCGGGCTGCGCGGCCGATGCTCGAAACCCAGGCCCGCCTGTCGAAAATCCCCACGCCCGCCACGCTGCTGGTGGAGCAATTCACCTCGCGCGAGGGGCACCACCTGTACGTCTATCCGTTCGCCGGGCGCCAGGTGCACCTGGGGCTGGCCAGTCTGCTGGCATGGCGGCTGGCGCGCGACCACCCCAACACCTACAGCCTCTCGGTCAACGACTACGGCTTTGAGCTGCTGGGCGCGCAACCGATCGACGCGGCGCCGCTGCTCGACCAGTCGGTGCTCACGCCCGACGGCCTGCTGGACGATGTGCTGGCTTCGCTCAACTCATCAGAACTGGCCCAGCGGCGGTTCCGCGAGATTGCGCGGGTGGCCGGCCTGGTGTTCACCGGTTACCCGGGCTCGCCCAAGAGCATGAAGCAGGTGCAGGCGTCCAGCGGGCTGTTTTTCGAGGTGTTCCGCAAGTACGACCGCCACAACCTGCTGCTGAACCAGGCCGAGCGCGAGGTGCTGAGCCAGGAGCTGGAGATGGCGCGGCTCACCGCCACCTTGAAGCGCATGGCCGGCCAGCGGGTCGAGTTCGTCGTGCTGCGGCATCCCAGCCCGCTGTCGGTGCCGCTGATGGTGGAGCGGCTGCGCGAAAAACTCACCACCGAGCAGTTGTCGACCCGGCTGGACCGTATCCTTCGGGCCATGGAGAACAATAACTGATGCGAAAGCTGCTCGTCATTGCTATAATATTAATAGCAAACAATGTCCACGCGACAGGCACGTGGAGCGGAATCGTCACAAAAATATCAGATGGCGACACGCTTTGGGTCAAGCCGGCGCCCGACCAGCGCCCCCGCAAGGTGCGGCTGCAGGGCATCGACGCCCCCGAGATCTGTCAGGCCTGGGGCGCAGAGGCGCGTGACGCGCTGGCGCAGCGCGTGCTGCGCCGCCGAGTCACCATCGACACGCGCCGCAACGACGACTACGGCCGCGCACTCGCTCGCATCGAGCTGGATGGTGAAGATGTGGCCGGCTGGATGGTGCAACAAGGTCACGCCTGGTCGTACCGCTACCGCCGCGATGATGGCCCGTATCTGGCGCAACAGACCGCGGCGCGTGCGGCGCGGCGCGGCCTGTTTGCCGACAGCCAGGCTGAGCGTCCGCGCGATTTTCGCCAGCGCCACGGCCCGTGCACGCTGCCGGTTGCCGGAGCCAGCCGATGATTGACCTGGCCTGCGTCGGCCATGCGGCCGTGGACCACCACTTCGAGATCGAGGCGTTCCCGACGCGCCCGACCAAGACACCCGCCACGGCGTACCACCACATCGTTGGCGGCATGGCCGCCAACGCGGCGGTGGCAGCCACGCGGCTGGGCGGGCGCGTCCGGCTGCTCGGCCGGGTCGGCGACGACGAGGCGGGCCGGTTTGTGCGAGCTGAACTGGCGGCACTGGGCGTGGCGGACGTTCAGCTGGAGGCAGTGGCCGGCGCCGCAACCTCGGTCTCGTCGGTGGTGGTGGACGCGCACGGCGAACGCCAGGTCTTCAACCACCGCGGCAGTGCGCTCACGCGCGCGCATCCGCTCAATGTGGTGCAACTGGCGGGCGCACGGGCGCTGCTGGTTGATCCGCGCTGGTCGGCCGGCGCCACTGCCGCGCTGCGCTGGGCCCGCGCGCAAGGTATTTTCTCGATGCTGGACGCCGACGTGGCCCCCCTGGCTGACTTGCAGGCGATGGTGCCGCTGGCGCAGTGGGCGGTGTTTTCAGAGCCGGGGCTGGCTGCGTTTGCGCCGGGCGCGCCGCAGGAAGATGCCTTGCACCTGGCGGTGCAGTCAGGCGCGGCCGTGGCGATGGTCACACTGGGCGAACGCGGCGTGCTGTGGACGCACGGCGCCAGCAAGGGTGGGCTGATGCAGCGGGTGCCCGGCTACCGGGTGAAGGCGACCGACACCACCGGCGCCGGTGACGTGTTCCATGCCGCTCTGGCGCTCGCGCTGGGCCGGGGCCAGGCGGAGGACGCGGCGGTGCGTTGGGCTTGTGCCGCGGCCGCACTCAAGTGCAGCCGCGGGCCCGGCGTGCTGGGCACCCCGACGGCACCCGAAATCGCCGAATTCATGACCAAATTCGCCTGATGTGCAGGCGGGTTGGTCATTTGTTGCTATTATATTAATAGCATTCTGAAAAACGCGGCCGGAGCCGCGAACGATCAGGGGCGAACGGTCAGGCTGTTGCGAACTTCACGCACGCCCTTGGCGTTGCGCGCGATCACTTCGGCCTGCGATTTCTCGGCGGACGACTTGGCAAAGCCCGACAGCGACACCGTACCGTTGAGCGTTTCCACCTTCACGGATGCGGCGTCCACGGTCTTGTCTTCGACAAACTTGGCCTTGATGGCCGTCGTGATCGTGGCGTCGTCAACGTAGGCGCCCACGGTCTGCTGGTCGCGTACGACTGCGCAGCCGGCGCCCACCAGGGTGATGCCGACCAAAGTGGCGACGGCGAGGGTACGGGCGATGTGGCGAGTGGTTTTCATGGGGTTTTCCTTCTGGATATCGGTGCTGTGGGTATCGGACAAACCAATGCGCCGCACCACGCGCGCCGGTTTGATTGTTGAGAGGTGGTGGCCCGCACGGGCCGGGCAGCGCTCATGGACGACCTCCCGTTTCCATGTGGCGCCGGTCGCTGGCCAGTAGCGACATGAACAGACCGGGGATGGCGGGCGACTTCAACGCCGCCGCCACCAATGCACCGATCGACACCAGCCGCCAGGGCCGAAATACAACCAGCGCGGCGCCCAGGCCGGCCGCGATGCCGACCACTTGCAGCGGCCGCTCCTGCGCGTAGGCCGACAGCACGGGCTGCACCACCTGTGCCGCCGTATGCGCCGGGTGGTTGCGCCACCAGGCGCCCAGCATGTCGCGCGCCACCGACCACCAGCCCGAACCGGGCAGGGCATCGTCACCCCGGGCTGACGTGCCGCGCCAGCCGCCCTGGCCCGAGGGCCGCTGCGTTTGCAGCCGGGCCATGATGGCCTGGCGGCTGGCCTGCAGGCGCTGCACGGGCGTCATGTAGACACCCCCGCACGGCGCAGGCCCTCGGCATCAGCATCGAGCTGGGCCTTGAATTCAGCAAAGTAGGTGGTGGCCAGCGGGGCGCGCGCACGGCTCCAGGCCAGCAGGGCCAGCACCAGTGGCACGCCCGGCGCGACCAGCAAGACCCAGTGAAACTGGAGCAGGGCGCCGAACATCGCCGCCGTGCCGGCCAGCACCAGAAAGACCGCGAACGCCAGCAACGCCACCGCCCACGCCGCGCCCCGCTTGAGCGCATCCGAGCCCGCGCCGGCGGCTTCTTCGCGCAGCAGCGCGGCGTAGCCGGCAGCGTGCTCGAACGCCAGCTCGGGCCGGCTCAGCAACAGCGAGAAAAGCGGGTGTGCCATGGCGGTGGTGATGGTGGTCGTGCGTGGGGTCGCGCGTCGATCAGTAGCGGGTGTGCATGCGGCTGCGTGAACTCATCACCAGCGCCGCCAGCCCTGCGCCAACGGCAGCGGCGATCAGCACCGATTTCACCGGCTGCTCGCTCACGTAGCGGCCGGTGGCATCGGCGTAATGGTTCACTTGCGTGCGGGCTTTGGCGGTGGCGTCGGCAGCGGCGTGCAGGCCATGCTTGGCGATGTCCTGCGCGCGCACGGCGAAGCGGTCAATGCCGTTCTCCACCTGGTGGCGCAGGTCGCGCGCCGTGTCCTCGGCCTTGTCGAGCTGGGTGTGGGTGAATTCGCGGGTGCTTTCGAGCGCCTTGGCGGTCGATTCAACCGCGCTGTCGGCCATGCTGCGGACGGAGTTGGCGCTGGTGGGCATCAACGAGGGGCTGGTGGGGTTGTTCATGGAAGCGGTCCTTGAGGGTTGGAGGGGTGGGCGGGCGGGGGAAAGTGGTTCAGGTGCGCCAATCGAGGCGCGTCAGTTCTTCTTGATCAGGCTGATGATGAAAGTCACCACCGCGATCACGGCAAAGATGACAAACAGGATCTTGGCGATTTCGACAGCGCCAGCAGCAATGCCGCCAAAGCCGAACACGGCCGCAATCAGCGCAATGACCAGGAACACGACGGAGTAATGCAACATTTGGGTCTCCTTGCAGGGCGGTTCCCTGAAGTGGTGGCGTACGGGATCGAAACGCCTGCGCCAAGGTTACGGGCCACCCCGGCTGTCAGGCAGCGGCGGCAGGCTTGTCCGGGTGTCGGTGCGCGTCACACCGGTATGTAGGAATACGCCCACTCACGGGCGGCGCACGCGGCGCGCCGGCGGGCAGGGTCAGTGGGCGGGGTCAGTGAACGAGGGCAAGCGGATCAGGGCCGGCGAACGCGGCTGGATCAGACCCGCTGTGTCGGCAGCGTGGCCACGATGCGCGTGCCGCGGCCCGGGGATGAGCGGATGGTCAGCCGGCCGCCCGCCGCTTCAACGCGGTGCCGCATGCCCGCCAGGCCGTGGGTGGTAGGGCGCTGCAGGGCAGGATCAAACCCCTTGCCGTCATCGTCGATCACCACCTCAACGTGGCCGCCCAGGCTCTGGACGACGATGTTGGCGCGTTTGGCCCCGGCGTACTTGCCCAAATTGGTGAGCGACTCCTGCACCAGGCGGTACACCGTGAGCTGACGCGATTCGTCCAGCGCCACGTCGTCCAGCGCGGTGGAAACCTCCACCCCAGAGCGCTCGCCAAACTCGCGCGCCAGGATCTCCAGGCTCGGCACCAGCCCCAGGTTGGTCAGGGACGACGGCCGCAGGTCTTCGATGATGCGCCGCTTGAGCGCAATCACACTGTTCAGCGTGTCGGTCAGATGCTGCAGGCGCAGCGCCACCTCGGGCGGCACCGGATTCAGCTTGGACCGTACCCGCGCCACGTCCAGCTTGGCAGCCGTGAGCAAGGCGCCCAGTTCGTCATGCAACTCGCGCGCCAGGTGACCACGCTCCTGCTCGCGCACCTCCTGCAGGTCGGTGGCCAGCTGTGCCAGGCTGGTCGTGCGTTCGCGCACCTCGTGTTCGAGTTGCGCGCGTTCGCGCTCCAGGCTGTCTTTCAGCCGCTGGTCAGCGCGGCGCAACCGGTGGGTCTGTCGCAAAAACACATACAGCGACAGCAGGCCCATCGCTGCCAGGATTCCCACGCCAATGCGGCCCACCGTGAGCGCGCTCAGCACGTCGCCGTGGTCGCGGTCGATCTCCTTTTCAGTCGAATCGGTAAGCGCGGCGATGTGGCCGCGAATTGCGTCCATGTAGTCCCTGCCCAGGTCGGTCTTGAGGACGTCTTTCCAGGCATCTGTTCGGCCGTCTTTTTGCAGTTGGATCGTCATGTCGGCCACCGCCAGCCGGCGCTGGATGGCGCGCG
>JANOBJ010000017.1:0-2462 GCA_031411575.1 Betaproteobacteria bacterium
CCGCCGGCGGAGTCGCCCTCCACAATGTAAATCTCGCACAGCGCCGGGTCTTTCTCCTGGCAGTCGGCCAGCTTGCCGGGCAGGCCCATTCCGTCCAGCACGCCCTTGCGGCGCGTCATGTCGCGCGCCTTGCGGGCGGCCTCGCGCGCACGCGCGGCCTCGATGATCTTGCCGACAATGATCTAGGCGTCGTTCGGGCGCTCCTGCAGGTAGTCCGTAAGCAGCTTGCTCACGATGACTTCCACCGGGCCGCGCACTTCGCTGCTGACCAGCTTGTCCTTTGTCTGGCTGGAGAACTTGGGCTCAGGCACCTTCACGCTCAGTACGCAGCACAGGCCTTCGCGCATGTCGTCGCCGGTCACCTCGACCTTGGCCTTTTTGGCTAGTTCAGATTCGTCGATGTACTTGTTGATGACGCGCGTCATGGCGGCGCGCAGGCCGGTGAGGTGGGTGCCGCCGTCGCGCTGCGGAATGTTGTTGGTGAAGCACAGCACCTGCTCGCTGTAGCCGCTGTTCCACTGCATCGCCACTTCGACGCCGATATTGGTGTTCTGGTCGCTCTGTCGGTCGCCCATGGCGTGAAACACGTTGGGGTGCAGAACCGTCTTGCCCTTGTTGATGAAATTGACAAAGCCCTTGACGCCACCGGCGCCGGCAAAGTCGTCTTCCTTGCCGGTACGTTCGTCCACCAGGCGGATCTTCACGCCGTTGTTCAAAAAGCTCAGCTCGCGCAGCCGCTTGGAGAGGATTTCGTAGTGGAAATCGTTGTTCTCCTTGAAAATGTCGGTGTCGGGCAAAAAGTGAACCTCGGTACCGCGCTTGTCGGTGTCGCCCATCACCTTCATCGGCGAGACTTCAACGCCGTTCACCGTCTCAACAATGCGGTTTTGTACAAAACCGCGCGAAAACTCCATCGCGTGCACCTTGCCCTCGCGGCGGATGGTCAGGCGCAACATCTTGCTGAGGGCGTTGACGCAGCTCACCCCCACGCCATGCAGCCCGCCCGAGACCTTGTAGCTGTTCTGGTTGAACTTGCCACCGGCGTGCAGCTCGGTCAGGGCAATCTCAGCGGCACTGCGCTTGGGCTCGTGCTTGTCGTCCATCTTCACGCCGGTCGGGATGCCGCGGCCGTTGTCGACCACGCTGACCGAGTTGTCGGTGTGGATGGTGACCACGATGTCGTCGCAATGGCCGGCCAGAGCCTCGTCGATGGAGTTGTCCACCACCTCAAACACCAAATGGTGCAGGCCAGTACCGTCCGACGTGTCGCCGATGTACATGCCGGGCCGCTTGCGCACCGCTTCCAGCCCCTCAAGGATCTGAATGGCACCTTCGCCATAGCCTTCGCTGGCGCCGGCCTGGTGAGCGTCAATCGTGGGCTGAAAATTGGAGCTTTCGCTGCCGGGCGGGAGGGTGTTCGGTGTGTTGTCTTCGCTCATCTCGTACTCAAAACAGGGCGCTGTAACGGGGCTGGCTAACTCGACTGGCAAACAGGGCTGACAGCAGGCTGAAAAGTCGCCTATCACGGGTGCAACAGGTCTTTTTAAGGCCAAAACCCGCGAAAGTCCGCGGGCTGTGGTCGTTGTTTGCTACTAATTTAGTAGCATTAAATTCGCATTGGCATCACCACGTACTTGAAGGTCGCGTTGTCGGGGATGGTGATCAGCGCCGAGCTGTTTGAATCGGACAACTCGACCTTCACCATCTCCTGGTCCATGTTGGCCAGCGCGTCGATCAGGTAGGTCACGTTGAAGCCGATCTCAATGCTGTCGCCGGCGTAGTCGATATCGAGTTCGTCCACGGCTTCTTCCTGCTCGGCGTTGTTGGAGGCCACGCGCAGGGTACCGGGCTCGACGTTCAGGCGTACGCCCTTGAACTTCTCGCTGGTCAGGATGGCGGTGCGCTGCAGGCTGGCCAGCAACGGCGTACGGCCAAGCGTGATGTGGTTCTTGTGGTTCTTGGGGATCACGCGGTTGTAGTCGGGGAATTTGCCTTCGACCAGCTTGGTCACGAATTCCATGCCGCCAAAGCTGAACTTAGCCTGGTTACTGGCAAACTGCATCTCGATCGCACCTTCGGCGTCGCTCAGCAGGCGCTGCATTTCCAGTACCGTTTTGCGCGGCAAAATCACCTCTTGCCGCGGCACTTCCACGTCGAGCATGGCCGAGGCAAAGGCCAAACGATGGCCGTCGGTGGCCACCAGGCTCAGCTGCTTGCCTTCGGCCACGAACAGGATGCCGTTGAGGTAGTAGCGGATGTCGTGCACGGCCATCGCAAACGACACCTGGCTCAGCAGGTCCTTGAGCGTTTTTTGCGGCACGCTGAACACCGGGCCAAAGCTCACCGATTCCTGCACCCGCGGGAAGTCTTCCGGCGGCAATGTCTGCAGCGTGAAGCGGCTCTTGCCGCCCTTCAGCACGAGCTTGTTCTGGCTCGTTTCCAGGCTCACGGTCTGGTCAGCC
>JANOBJ010000018.1:0-6412 GCA_031411575.1 Betaproteobacteria bacterium
GTCAGGTCTTGCATTGCAGCAATCTTTCCTGCTCCAAACCATCGATTTATTGCCGGTTTCATGCTCTCGTCCCCATCCGCTGGTCATTTTTAGCTATAAAAATAAGAGCATCAGTAGATCAACCGCTCCGGCCGAATCTCCTGCAGGATGGTGGTGGCGATCTCTTCGATGCTCTTGGTGGTGGTGGACAGCCAGCGGATGCCGGCGCGGCGCATCATGGCTTCGCCTTCGCTCACCTCCATGCGGCAATTGGCCAGATCGGCGTAGCGCGAGTTGGGGCGGCGTTCGTTGCGGATTTCGCTCAAACGCTCGGGCTGGATGGTCAGGCCAAAGATCTTGGCGCGGTGGGGCACCAGCGCGGGCGGCAACTGGCGGCGCTCAAAATCTTCGGGGATCAGCGGGTAATTGGCGGCTTTCAGGCCGTATTGCATTGCCAGATAGAGGGATGTGGGCGTCTTGCCGCTGCGGCTCACGCCCACCAGAATCACGTCGGCTGATTCCAGATCGCGGTTGCTCTGGCCGTCGTCGTGCGCCAGGCTGAAGTTGATGGCTTCGATGCGGTCGTGGTAGGCCTTGCTCTTGGAGACGTCTGAGAACCGGCCGATGCGGTGGTGCGACTTGATGCCCAGCTCTTGCTCCAGCGGGTGCACGAAGGTGCCAAACATGTCGAGCAGCATGCCGCGGCAGCCTTCCTCAATCACTTTCAGCACCTCCATATTCACCAGCGTGGTGAAGACGATCGGCTTCTTGCCCTCAACCTCGGCCGTGTGGTTGATCTGGCGCACCGCCTGGTGGGCCTTGTCCTCGGTGTCGATGAAGGGCAGCCGCACGTGGCGCGGGCTCATGTCGAACTGGGCCAGGATGGCGTTGCCAAAGGTTTCGGCGGTGATGCCGGTGCCGTCGGAGATGAAGAATACGGTGCGGTTGGGCATGGCGTTGGGGCGGCTTGGGGTGGCTTCAGGGGGCAGGCGGGGTCAGCGTCTTGCAAGCGTGGCAACAGCGGACCGCGCCTACAATCAAGTGCATTATCCGAAACTCTGATCCACGCATGCCCGGCCCATACCTACAACTCAAAAGCCCGCGAGCGCTGCGCCTGGATCCTGCCCCGGTTTTTACTTCTGGAGCTTTCCCATGTCCCCACGTTTTGAGGCCACCGCCCTGGTGGTTCCGTTTGAACAATTGAGGATGACCGACGTCGAGGTAGTGGGCGGCAAGAACGCCAGCCTCGGCGAGATGATCTCCCAGCTGCCCACCGGCGTGCGCGTGCCCACCGGTTTTGCCACCACCGCGCACGCGTTCCGCCAATTCCTGGCCCACGATGGTCTGGCTGATCGCATCAGCGCCCGGCTGGCGGCGCTGGACACCGAAGACGTGCGGGCGCTGGCCAGCACCGGCGCCGAAATCCGCGCCATGGTCGAAGCGCAGCCGTTTCCGGCCGATCTGCAGCAGGCCATCCACGGCGCGTTTGAACGGTTAAGCCGCGACAACCCGGCCGCCTCGTTCGCGGTGCGCTCGTCGGCCACCGCCGAAGACCTGCCCGACGCGTCGTTTGCCGGCCAGCAGGAGACTTTCCTGAACGTGGTCGGCGTCGACGACGTGCTGCACAAGATGAAAGAGGTGTTTGCCAGCCTCTACAACGACCGCGCCATCAGCTACCGCGTGCACAAGGGGTTTGCCCACGACGTGGTGGCCCTGTCGGCCGGCGTGCAGCGCATGGTGCGCTCTGATCTGGGCGCGGCCGGCGTGATGTTCACCATCGACACCGAATCGGGCTTTAGCGACGTGGTGTTCATCACCTCCAGCTACGGCCTGGGCGAGACGGTGGTGCAGGGCGCGGTCAACCCCGACGAGTTTTACGTGCACAAGCCGATGCTCAAGGCCGGCAAGCGCGCGGTGATCCGCCGCAACCTGGGCAGCAAGCTGATCCAGATGGAATTTGCCAGCGCCGACGAAAAGGAGGCCACTGGCAAGCTGGTCAAGACCACCGACGTGCCGACCGAGCAGCGCAACCGCTATTCACTCACAGATGCCGATGTGGAGCAGCTGGCCCGGTACGCGCTGGTGATCGAGCAGCACTACGGCCGCCCGATGGACATCGAATGGGGCAAGGACGGCACCGACGGGCTGCTGTACATCCTGCAGGCGCGGCCCGAAACCGTGAAAAGCCAGCAGGGCGACAAGGCTGAGCTGCGCTACACGCTCAAGGGCCGCGGCCCGGTGCTGGCCGAAGGCCGCGCGATCGGCCAGAAGATCGGTACCGGCCCGGTGCGGATGGTGCACAGCATCGCCGAGATGGACCAAGTGCAGCCCGGCGACGTGCTGGTGACCGACATGACCGACCCGAACTGGGAGCCGGTGATGAAGCGCGCCAGTGCCATCGTCACCAACCGTGGCGGGCGCACCTGCCACGCGGCCATCATCGCTCGCGAGCTGGGCATTCCGGCGGTGGTGGGCTGCGGCGACGCCACCGAGCGGCTGAAAAGCGGCACTCTGGTCACCGTGAGCTGCGCCGAGGGCGATACCGGCCACATCTATGACGGCCTGCTGGAAACCGAGGTGACCGAGGTGCAGCGCGGCGTGATGCCCAAGATCGCCACCAAGATCATGATGAACGTGGGCAACCCGCAGCTGGCGTTTGACTTCTGCCAGTTGCCCAACGAAGGCGTGGGGCTGGCGCGGCTCGAATTCATCATCAACAACAACATCGGCGTGCACCCCAAGGCGATTCTGGACTACCCCAACGTCGACGCCGATTTGAAGAAAGCGGTGGAATCCGTGGCGCGCGGCCATGCCTCGCCACGGGCTTTCTATGTGGATAAGGTGGCCGAGGGCATTGCCACGATTGCGGCGGCGTTCTGGCCCAAGCCGGTGATCGTGCGGCTGAGCGACTTCAAGAGCAACGAGTACCGCAAGCTGATCGGCGGCAGCCGCTACGAGCCCGAAGAAGAAAACCCGATGCTGGGTTTTCGGGGCGCGGCGCGCTACATCAGCGCCGAGTTCCGCGAGGCCTTTGCCATGGAATGCGAGGCGCTGCGCCGCGTGCGCCACGACATGGGGCTGACCAATGTGCAGGTGATGGTGCCGTTCGTGCGCACGCTCGGGCAGGCCGACCGCGTGACGCAGCTGCTGGCGCAGCAGGGGCTCAAGCGCGGGGAGGGAGGTGGCGGCAGCGCGGATGCCGCGCTCAAGGTGATCATGATGTGCGAGGTGCCCAGCAACGCCATCCTGGCTGACGAGTTTTTGCAGTACTTTGACGGCTTCTCGATTGGCTCGAACGATCTGACGCAGTTGACCCTGGGGCTTGACCGTGATTCGGGGCTGGAGCTGCTGGCGGCTGACTTTGACGAGCGCGACCCGGCCGTCAAGGCCATGCTGGTGCGCGCCATCACGGCCTGCCGGGCGCAGGGCAAGTACGTCGGCATCTGCGGCCAAGGGCCGAGCGACCACCCCGACTTTGCGCTGTGGCTGCAAGAGCAGGGCATTCATTCCATCTCGCTGAACCCGGATTCGGTGATTGATACCTGGAAGCTGCTGGCGGGCTGAGTACTACTTTTTTCATAGCAACGGTGTGACGCTGTCCTGTCAAACACAGCGCATCCGGGATAACCCTGTTGGTGTTTAGCCGGAAGCTGGCGGCAGATGTCCTTGTTGTAAGAAAACCGTAAGCATGCAAAGAACAATGCGGGCAACGAGCCCACATTTTCATGCTTGCCATCGCCAGTACCGTCAAACTGATTGTTGAGATTGCCCTGCTGGCCCTGTTCGGCCAGTGGGTACTCGGCCTGCTGGCCGGCGCCAAAAAAGACCAGAACCTGTTCTACCAGCTGCTGGCCATCGTCGGCAAACCCTTTGTCTCGCTGGCGCGTTTCGTGTCCCCCAAGCTGGTGCTCGACCGGCATCTGCCGCTGGTGGCGTTTCTGATCCTGGGTTTTGTGTGGCTGGGGGTGACGGCCTACAAGATCACGATCTGCCTGCAGATCGGTGTGGAGCAGTGCAAATGAGTCTTTCGCCTGACTACCTGTTTCTCAAGCTGCAAGCGCTGACCTTGCTGGTGTTTGGTCAGCGTTCCGCGGCGAGGGCAAAGTTTGAGCAGATGCTGGCGATCGCGCCGAACGACCGCTATGCGCTGGCCAGCCACGCGCATGTGCTGGCGGAAATGGGCGACAAGCCGGCCGCGATCCGGGCCCTGCAGGCACTGGTTGCCGCGCACCCGGGGCAGTCGGCCGCCTGGTTCAACCTGGCCTACCTGCAGGAAGAGGCGGGCCGACATGCCGAGGCGGAAGACGCCTTTCGCCGCGCTATTGAGATCGAACCCAAGATGGACCGGGCCTGGTACGGCCTGGCCCTGGTGCTGATTCACGACCGTCGCTTTGACGAAGCGATCGAGGCGCTCAAGCGCAACACCGAACTGCAACCCATGAGCCCGTACGGCTGGTACCAGCTGCGCGGGTTCATGTGGACCGGCACGAGCCCGATGAGGCGGCGAAGATCATTCGCCACCTCCGCGGGTTCGAGCCCAAAGTGGCCGCCCAGCTGGAACGCGAGACCGGACTGCGCACTGCGCCGTCCGCGTGATCCAGCTGAACGGGCACTTCGCCGCCGGGGCATCTGTCCGGCGGCCCGAGACGCGATCCGGTTGCAGGCCGTGGTGGAGACGGCGATCGTGGAATGCCCGAGAGGGTTTTGTTCCTGGAGGTAGGTGACATGCAGTTGACCGACAGCCATCGCCGCTATTGGCGAAAGAACCTCAACATCACAGCCGTGCTGCTGGCGATCTGGTTCGTGGTGACGTTCGTCGTGAGCTACTATGCGCGCGATCTGAACTTCAATTTCTTTGGATGGCCTTTCAGCTTCTGGATGGGAGCGCAAGGGTCCTTGATCATCTACTGCCTGATCATCTGGTTTTACGCCAGCTATATGGGCAAGCTGGATGTCGAACACGACGTCGATGAAAGCGAGGCCTGATCATGGCTGGAATGTTCGGAAATGACGCTGCCGGCCCGGGTTCGGCGGCCGCCAACAAGGCTTTCAAGCAGGGCTTGAACAAGGTCTACACCTGGTATACGGGTGGCTTCCTGGTGTTCGTCGTGGTGCTGGCCGTCCTGGAGCAGATGGGGCTGTCGCGCCAGTGGATCGGATTCATCTTCCTGCTGGCCACGATTGGCCTGTATGCGGGTATCGGCATCATGAGCCGCACCACGGATGCCGCTGAGTACTACGTGGCGGGCCGACGCGTGCCTGCGGTGTACAACGGCATGGCTACGGGTGCTGACTGGATGTCGGCCGCCTCGTTCATCGGCATGGCCGGAACGCTCTACCTCACGGGCTACAGCGGCCTGGCCTTCATCATGGGCTGGACCGGCGGCTACTGCCTGGTAGCGCTGTTTCTCGCGCCCTACCTGCGCAAGTTCGGCCAGTTCACGATTCCCGACTTTCTGGGCGAGCGCTACGGTGGCAACACCCCGCGCTTCATCGGGATCGTCGCGGCCATCCTGTGCTCGTTCACCTATGTGGTGGCGCAGATTTACGGTGTGGGTCTGATCACCTCGCGGCTGACCGGCGTGGCGTTCGAGCTCGGGATTTTCCTGGGTCTGGGCGGCATTCTGGTGTGCTCGTTCCTGGGTGGCATGCGCGCGGTGACGTGGACGCAGGTGGCGCAGTACATCATCCTGATCGTGGCTTACCTGATTCCGGTGGTGTGGCTGTCGGTCAAACAGACCAGCGTGCCGATTCCGCAGGCGATCTACGGCTACCAATTGGAAAAAGTCACGGCCAAGGAAAAGCTGCTGGCCAACGACCCGAAGGAACTCGAGGTGCGCGAGGTGTTCAAGAAGCGCTCGGCTGATCTGGCCGAGAAGCTGAAAGACCCGAAGGCCGCGCTGGCTGCTGACCGGGCCGCCGCCGAGAAGAAGGTTGCTGATCTGAAAGCCGCCAACGGCGCTGCCTCCGAGATTGTGGCCGCCGAGAAAGCGCTCTCGGCCATGCCCAAGGATGAAGCCGCCGCACGCAGGGCCTGGACGGCAGCCAAGGCAGCGGCCGACGCCAAGTCGCGCCCGCTCAATGGCATGCCGCCGCATGCGCAGCAGTTTGCCGGCAACCCGGACGGCGATGCCGCCGCGAAGAAGACCTACGACGAGTCGCGTCGCAACTTCCTCGCGCTGATCTTCTGCCTGATGGTGGGCACGGCCGCGCTGCCGCACATCCTGATGCGCTACTACACCACGCCCAGCGTGAGGGAGGCGCGCGAATCGGTGAGCTGGTCGCTGTTCTTCATCTTCCTGCTGTACTTCACGGCACCGGCCCTGGCGGTGCTGGTGAAATACGAGGTGTTCACGGTGCTGATCGGGACACCGTTTGACCAGTTGCCGCAATGGGTGGGCGCCTGGGCCAAGGTCGATCCGAACCTGCTGTC
>JANOBJ010000019.1:0-20283 GCA_031411575.1 Betaproteobacteria bacterium
CCAGGTGT
The DNA here is from genome assembly GCA_031411575.1 of Betaproteobacteria bacterium. Lineage (GTDB taxonomy): Bacteria > Pseudomonadota > Gammaproteobacteria > Burkholderiales > Burkholderiaceae_C > JANOBJ01. The sequence goes on from JANOBJ010000019.1 coordinate 9, forward strand.
CAGAGCCGACCAGGAATCGGTTGGGGTATTTGAGGATCAGTTCGCGCCAATCGGGGCAGAGCTTGCCGCCCTCGCAGGTCAGGCCGGGGCGGTACGACAGCTCGCCCATCAGCAGCGGGTATTTGGCGAACAGATCGTTCACGCGCGGCGCAGGCACGCCGCCGATGCCGGTGTGCGCCCAGATCAGGCGCATCTTTTGACCGTTGCTGGGCGTGTTGGCCATCAGCAAGTCAATCGCCGCGTCGTCCACATGGGCCAGTACGGCGAGGCCTTTTTCCTCGGCCAGCGCCATGAGTTTTTTGGCGACGGGGCCGTTGGCGTTGGTGCTGTCGTAGAGGTGGAATTCACCGATACCGCGGTAGGGGCCGGCGGGGGTGCCGCGGGCCAGTTCGTCGAGAACCATCTGGTAGATGCTGTCGTCGCGGAACCAGTTGTCGTAGTCGGCGCGGTTGCGGTAGAGGCGGATGAAGGGCACCACCGTCACGCCGGCGGCCTGCGTCTGCGCGCGCGCGGTGGCCAGCGCGCGGGTACCGTCATTGGGCCGCGAGTTGGCGATGATGGCCTTGACGCCGCTTTTTTGCATGCGCGCCAGCACGTCAGCCAGCGGGTGCGGCGATTGGGCTTCGTCGTTGTAATGCAGGTGCGCGTCGAACAGCGGGCCGCCGTAGCCGGCGGTCTGTGCCGTTGCATTGAATGCTATTGAATAAATAGCAAACAATGACCATCCGACAAGGACCTGAGGGCTAAAACGCTTGAAAAATGGCGTCATGAGGGTCTTTCGGGCCAGCGGCCGGGGGTCACGGATTTCCGCCGGAAGTCAGCCGACGGTCAACCCACGTGCTGGGCAAAAAACGCCAGCGTGCGCTCGCGCGCGAGCTTGGCGGCGGCCTCGTTGTACGAGCCGCGCTGGTCGCAGTTGAAGCCGTGGTTGGCGGCGTACACCTGCACCTGCACCTTGGGCTGCGCCTTCTTAAACGCCTCGACTGTGTCGTTCGGAATCCAGTGGTCCTGGTCGCCAAAGTGGGCGAGCACGGGCACCTTCGGCGTGCGCGCGGCTTCCTCGGGCGCGGTCATGCCGCCACCGTAATAGGGCGCGGCGGCGGCAATACCGTCCAGCAGGCAGGCGCTGCGCCAGGTCAGCAGGCCGCCCCAGCAGTAGCCCACCACGCCGACCTTGCCGGCTTGCGCGGCGTGGTTGATGGCGGCCTGGATGTCGGGCATGACGCCGGGCGCAGGCAGGCCCTCGACCGCGGTCTTCAGGCCAAAGCCGGCGTTCATGTCGGCCTCGGTATAGCCCAGGTCCACGCCGGGCTTGACGCGGTGAAAGGTGGACGGCGCCACCGCCAGATAGCCGGCAGCCGCATAGCCATCGGCCACCGAGCGGATGTGCGAATTGACGCCAAAGATCTCCTGCAGCACCACGATGCCGCCCTTGGCCTTGCCCACGGGTTGCGCCACGTAGGCCGGGAAAACGGTGCCGTCGGCGGCGGTGAGGTCGATAAAACTGCCCATGAAAATTCTCCTTGATTGAAAAAAATCGGTGTGGTGGTGGTGCTGCCCTCAGGCCGCCAGCCGCCGCTGCAAAAAGTCGAGCCGGTCTTGGCCCCAGAAGATTTCGCCGTCCACCACGTAGCTTGGCGCACCGAACACCCCGGCGTCAATCGCCTCGCGGGTGTGGGCGTCGTAGCGGGCCTGCACGGCCGGCTCTTGCGCGCGCTCGACCAATACGGCCGGCAGCCCGCATTCGACCAGCAATTCGGCCAGCGTGGCCGGGTTGGCGATGTCGCGCTCTTGCGCCCACACGGCGGCAAACACGGCGCCGGCCAGACGCAGCGCGGCCGGCCCGCCAGCGTGCAGGTCGGCCGCGATGATCACGCGGGCTGACGGGTCGCCCGCCACCGGGAAAAACTTGGGCTGCACGTTGAGCGGCAGGCCCATCGCATCACGAAAGCGCGCCAGATCGACCAGCCGGTAGGCCTGGCGCTGCGGCGCGCGCTGGCCCAGCGGCAGGCCGCCCGAGACGGCGAAAATCTTCCCGTAGTCGGCCGGCTTCACCCGGACGGTGGCGCCATGCGCCTGGGCCATGGCGGCAAAGCGCGCGTGGCCGAGATACGTCCATGGACTTTGGGGCGAAAAGTAGTAGTCGATCGTCAAGCCCATGGTCGTCTCCTCGGTGTTGTAATGCCGGTGCGGTTGTGGTTGTAACTGAACCGTCAACATTCTGCAGGAGACAGGGCATGAACCAACTGGCGAACCGGGTGGAGAACCGGGTGGCCTTGATCACCGGCGCGAGCCGTGGCATCGGCGCGGCAACCGCGCTGCTGGCCGCGCAAAAAGGGTGGGCGGTGGCTGTGAACTACACCGCCAACGCAGACGCGGCCGAGGCGGTGGTGCGCGCCATCACCGAAGGCGGTGGCACGGCGCTGGCCGTGCAGGCCGACGTGGCCAACGAGGCGCAGGTGCTGGCGATGTTTGCCACCATCGACGCCCGGCTGGGCCGGCTCGGCGCGCTGGTCAACAACGCGGGCGTGGTGGATGCGACGGCGCGGGTGGACGAGATGAGCGTGGCGCGGCTGCGGCGCATGTTTGACATCAACGTGGTGGGGTCTTTCGTGTGCGCGCGCGAGGCGGTGCGGCGCATGAGCACGCGGCACGGCGGCAGCGGCGGCACCATCGTCAACGTATCCAGCGCGGCCGCGCGGCTGGGCGCGCCCGGGCAGTACGTGGACTACGCGGCGGCCAAGGGCGCGATCGACACCTTCACCATCGGCCTGGCGAAAGAGGTGGCGGCAGAAGGCATCCGCGTCAACGCGGTGCGGCCGGGGCTGATTGAGACCGAAATCCATGCCTCGGGCGGCCTGCCCAACCGCGTGCGCGAGCTGCAGCATCTGGTGCCGATGCAGCGCGGCGGCAGCGCCGAAGAAGTGGCGCAAGCCATCGTCTGGCTGCTGTCAGACGAGGCCAGCTACACCACGATGTCGCTGCTGGATGTGTCGGGCGGGCGCTGACGGACGCGCGCCTCACCTGCCAGCTTCATCCCCAGCCCCACCCCCACAATAGGCCCCCATGGATTTCAAACCGCTGATCACGCTGCTGGCAATCGTCAACCCGCTGGCCATCGTGCCATTCTTCATCCACTACACGCAGGGCTTCACGCGCGAGCAGCGGCGCCACACCATCCAGGTGTCGGCGTTCAGCGCGTTCGCGGTGATCGCCACCAGCGCGCTGCTGGGCCTGCAGATTCTGGAGTTCTTCAGCATCTCGCTGGCGAGCTTTCAGGTCGGCGGCGGCATGCTGCTGCTGATCAGTTCGATGAACATGCTCAACGCGCAGCCGGCCGAGGCCAAGCGCGACACCAACGAGATGCAGGAAGGTGCCGCCAAGGCCGCGATGGGCGCGAGCATCGCGGTGGTGCCGCTGACGATTCCGCTGCTGACCGGCCCGGCCACCATGTCCACCGTGGTGATCTACGCCGAGAAGGCCAAGCACTTCTGGCAGCTCATGACGCTGGTGGGCTACGGCGTGGTGATTGGCCTGGCCACGGCGCTGTGCTTCTCGCTGGCCGGCCCGATTGCGCGGGTGCTCGGCAAGACCGGCATCAACGTGATGACGCGCCTGATGGGCCTGATCCTGGCGGCGCTGGCGGTCGAGGTGATGGCCGACGGGCTGTCCAAGCTGTTTCCGGCCCTGGCACGCTGATTTGACGCCAAACAGGCCCGAGGTCCGCTTCCCCTGGTCATAGTTTGCTACTGTTTTTGTAGCAAGTTGACGAGCTGGTTGCTGGTGTTGCGCAGGCGCTGCGCGAGCAGCTGGGTGATCTTGACGAGCAGCTTGGCGCCCACCGCGGGTTCGCTGCGGATCAGATGCGCCACCGCCGCGCGGCACAGCACGCCGAACTCAACCGTCTCGATGGCGGTGCAGGTGGCGTAGCGCGGCTCACCGTCCAGCATCGACATTTCGCCCACCGCGGCGCCGGCCTTGACCACGCCCAGCCGCGACACCGTGCCGCCATTGGGCTCGCCGCGCACTGTGCTGCGCCGCGTCACGTCGACCGTGCCGCTGAGCACCAGCATCATCCAGTCGCCGGGCTGGCCCTCGGCGATCAGCACCTGGCCGGGTTGCGCCTTGACCTGCAGCATCACGGCGCCCAGCGTGTCCACCTCGGCCGGGCTGAAATCTTCCAGCAGCGGCGACTGCGTGATCTGCGGGCCGCGTGCTGACAGGCGGATGCAGTGGCCCAGCACCTCCAGCCCGGCTTCCTCCAGCGCGGCGCGCTGGGTGTCGGTGCAGCTGATCACGGCAGACATGGTTGAACCCGCTGCGGCTCAGGGCTGGCGCGCCGGCGCGGGAGCGGCTGGCGGCGCGGAAGCGACCGGCACGGTTTCGAGCCACTGCACCAGCTCTTGCACCGCGGCGTCGGTGGCGTCAGCCAGCGCGCGCACGCCGCCCGGCGCGTCGCCACTGGGCGCCGGGCGCTGCGCGATCACGCTGCGTTGCGCCAGAAGCTTTTCGCCGCCGGGCGTGGCCTCAAGCAGCGTGGCGCGCAGCCGCACCAGGCCGTTGCTCTTCTCGGGCGCGTCAAACAGGTGGCTGAACTCTTCCACATCCACCCGCAGGATGCGCGGGCGCGCGCCATCGGGCGTGGCCAGTGCGCTGGCTTCGTCAGCACCCAGCACGGCACGGCGCTGGCTTAAAGCGGCGCGCAGGCGCTGGTACACCAGCTGGGCCGGAGGCATGCTCCAGCGGGCCTGCGCGTAAGGGCGCAGCTGGTTGGCGTCGGTATACGCCAGCCGGTACAGCACGGCATTACCGTCAAACGCGGGCGAGGCATCAACCTCGGCGAGGCTGATGGGCGGCAGCGGCGCCAGCCGGGTGGACGGGGCCGTAGCCACCAGGCCGGGGCCAAAGTCATACAGCGTGGCGCGCTGCGGCTTCTCGGGCAGCGCGCAACCGCCCAGCAACGCGGTTATCAAGCCGAATGCGGCTGTTGTCCGCTTCCACTGGTTGTTTTTAGCTATTATTTTCATAGCAAATGCCATTTCTTCAGGGCTTGGCTGCGGGGGCGGAAAAACCGGGTTCGCCAGGGCCGGGCGGTACCGCCCCGCTGCCGAACAGCAGCGACTGCGGGTTGTCATTGATGCTGTTGACCGCGCGGCTGGCCTGACGCGCGGCGCGCGAGGCGTCGTTGCTGGCGCGGTTGATGCGCGGCAGTGTGGTGGCATTGAGCGTGGTGGCGCTGGCGGCAAAGGCGTCGGTGCCATCGGCCAACTTGTCGATCGGGCCGCCCTTGTCATTGAAGCGCTGCGCGGTGCGGGTCAGTTCGGTGGCGGTCTTGCGCAGTTCGGTTGCGGTGCTGCCGGCCTCGGTAGCGGCGCCTTGCAGCGCGCGCATGGTGCTGCGCGTCTCCTGCACAAACAGCGGGATGTTGACGCGGTCCGGCCCGAGCTGGGCCTTGAGCAGGGCGTCCAGGTTCACCGACAGCGTGCTGACGCTGCTGGCCGCCGTGCCCAGTTGCTGCACGGCCACCACCAGCTCTTTCTGGTTCTCGGGGCTGAGCAGCTGGTTGACGCGCTGCGTGGCCTCGCTCACCTGCGTGATCATGGTCGTGCCCGCGTCGGTGAGCTTGCTCAGCAGCCCCTGGCGCAGCGGAATGCGGGTGGGGTTGTCCAGGCTGGTGGCCAGCGCGGTTTTGGATTCGCCGCTGTCGTCCAGCGCAATGAACGCCAGCCCGGTGACGCCCTGGAATCCGAGCGTGCCGAAGGTGGAGGTGGTGACGGGCGTGCTCTCGTCCACCGAGATGCGCACCAGCACGTTGCCGGCCACTTTCGGGTCGAAGCCGATTGACACCACCTTGCCCACCGAGACGCCCTTGAAGCGCACCGCCGCCTGCGGCTGCAGGCCGGTGACGGCCTCGCGCGAGGTGAGTTCGTAAACGTTCTTAACGCCGGCGTCACGCGTGAGCCAGATCGCCAGTGCCACGGTCAGTGCGGCGATCAGCAGCACGAACAGGCCGGCTGCGAGGGCGTGTGCCTTGTTTTCCATAGGTCAGTGCCTTTCTAGACGACGAACGGGTATTCGCGCAGCAGCTCCATCGCGCGCTGGCCCCGTTCGCCAAGGAAAAAATCATGAATGAAGGGGTGCGGAAACGCAATCACGTCGCGCGGCGCGCCGGCAATGATCACGTGCCGGTCAGCCAGCACGGCAATGCGCGTGCTCAACTCAAACAGGGTGTCCAGGTCGTGCGTGACCATCACCACGGTCAGGCCCAGCTCGCGGTGCAGCGAGCGCAGCAGCGCGCAGAACCCGTCCGAGCTGTCCGGGTCCAGACCAGCGGTGGGTTCGTCGAGCAGCAGCAGTGGTGGGTCCATGATGAGCGCGCGCGCCAATGCCACGCGCTTGACCATGCCGCCCGACAGGTCGGACGGCATCTTGGTGGCGTGCTCGGGGCCGAGACCCACCATCTGCAGTTTCACCAGCGCAGCGTCCAGGATCATGTCGTCAGGCAGCACCTTGAGCTCGCGCAGAGGAAACGCGATGTTCTCGATCACGTTGAAGGCCGAGAACAGCGCGCCATGCTGGAACAGCATGCCCACGCGGCTGGCGGCGCCACGCTCGCCCAGCCGCGATGCGGGCTGGCCCAGTACCTCGATGCGCCCGCGCGTGGGCGTCTCCAGCCCGAGCATCTGGCGCAGCAGCACCGTCTTGCCGGTGCCCGAGCCCCCCACCAGTGAAAACACCTCGCCGCGGGCGATCTGCAGGTTCAGATCTTCATGCACCACGAAATCACGGTTACCGTTGCGGAACACCGTCCACAGGTTCTGGATGTCGACGACGAACGCGCCGTCGAAGCGGGAGACGTCATCGGTCATGGTTTCGCCGCCGGGCCGCCCCAAGGCGAAACACGGCCACCTCGGGGGGCAGGGAGCCACACGCAGTGGGCGACCGTGGGGGCTGTATTCATACGCCGATGTCCTTGAACACCACGGCGAACAGCGCATCAACGAGGATGACCACCGTGATCGACGTGACCACGGATGACGTGGTGCCCGCGCCCAGGCTCTCGGTATTGGGCTCGACCCGCAGCCCGTAGTGGCAGCCGATCACCGCGATCAACAGGCCGAAGACCATCGATTTCGCCAACGCCAGCGTCAGGTTGGAAAACTGCACGGCCTGCGGCAGCGCGTTCACAAAAAACTCGGGCGTGATGCCCAGCGCCAGATCGGCCGCCAGCATGCCGCCGACCAGCGCCGCCAGCGTGGTCCAGACCGTGATCAGCGGCATGGCGAGCGCCAGCGCCAGCGCGCGCGGCATCACCAGCCGGTAGCCGTGCGCGATGCCCATGACGCGCATGGCGTCCAGCTCCTCGGTCACCCGCATCACGCCAATCTGGGCGGTGATGGCCGAGCCGGAGCGCCCCGCGATCAGCACCGCCGCGAGCACCGGCCCGAGTTCGCGGATCAGCGACAGGCCCAGGATGTCCACGATGAACGAGTCGGCGCCAAACTGGCGCAGTTGCTGCGACGTCAGGTAGGCCAGCACCACGCCGATCAGGAACCCCACCAGCGCGGTGATGGGCAGCGCGCGTGCGCCGATGTGGTACAGGTGACCCGACACATCGCGCCACGGCCCTTCGTGCGGGCGGCGCGCCAGCCGCAGCAGGTCAAGCAGCAGTTGCCCGAGCAAGCGTGTCAGGTCTTTCACGTGCCCGAGCGCATGCAACACCCAGGCACCGAGTTCGTCAAGTTGCTGCAGCAGCGACTGGGGCGGCGCGGCCACCGGCTCGGCCAGCGTAAAGCCCGCCACGCGCTCCAGCAGGGCTCGCTGGCTGGGCAGCGTCTCCAGCTTGTCGGGCCAGCGACGGCCCCAGTGCTTCCACAGCAGTTGGGCGCCGATGTGGTCAATCTGCTCGGCACCGCGCAAATCCCAGGTCTGGGCCAGTGCCTCGGTTGCTGGCGGCAACGCGTCCAGCGTGAGCGTGATGGTGCGCCACGCGGGCGGCGAACTGAGTTGTGCGGCCGTCCAGCGCCCGAGCACCATCACACACGGACCTTGCGGCGTGCGCTGCTGTGAGATGCGGGGGGTGAATTCCTCCATGCGGGTGGTGTGTGGCGGTCCAGTGGTGGATGGTAGCGTCAGATGTTGTAGGACGGTGCCGCGTCTGACAAACCGGGCCGGATGACAGGATGACAGCATGGCGCTGCGGTGACAGCGCGAGGCCCGCCGCGGCGGGTATAAACACACCAGACGCCACGCGCCCAGCGTGCCGAGGAGACCCCATGACCGAACCCACCCCCACGCCGCCAGACCTGCTGGCCGAACAGCGCGGGCCGGCGCTCTGGCTCACCATCACCCGCGAGGAGCGGCGCAACGCCATGAGCCACGGGGTGCTGGCCGGCATGGCCGCCGCCATCACCACCGCCCAGACCGACCGTGCGGTGCGCGCCATCGTGATCACCGGCGCCGGCAGCAAGGCGTTTTGTGCAGGCGCCGATCTGCAATCGGCCAAGGTCTTCACCACCGACTATTCCGAACCCTACGGCCATCTGGCGCAGCTGCTGCGCGTGGCCCGGGCCAGCACGGTGCCGCTGGTCGCGCGGGTGAACGGCGCCTGCATGGCTGGCGGCATGGGTCTGCTGGCCATGTGCGACATGGCCGTGGCGGCGCGCCACGCGGTGTTTGGTCTGCCCGAGGTCAAGGTGGGCGTCTTTCCGGCGCAGGTGCTGAGCGTGCTGCAACACCTGATTCCGCGCCGGCAACTGGCCGAAATGTGCCTGACCGGCGAGCCCATCACGTCGGCGCAGGCACTGGAGTGCGGTCTGGTCAATTACGTCGATGACGACGTGGACGCCAAACTGCAATGGCTGCTCGACCGGATGCTCGACAAGTCACCCGCCGCCATCCGCCGCGGCCTGTACACGATGAAGAAGATTGAAGCCATGGCGTTCGAGGAAAGCATGAGTTTCACCGAAAGCCAGATCGCGCTGTTCACCCTGACCGACGATGCCAAAGAGGGTCAAAAGGCTTTTCAAGAAAAACGGAAGCCCAATTGGACGGGGCAGTGATGAGCAAACCATCCGTCCGCATCGGCGGCGCATCGGGTTTCTGGGGCGACAGCAGCGTGGGCGCGCCGCAGCTGGTGCAGCACGGCAACATCGACTACCTGGTGTTCGACTACCTGGCCGAGCTGACCATGTCGATTCTCGCGGCCGCGCGCGCGAAGAACCCCGACATGGGCTACGCCACCGACTTTGTGTCGGTGACGATGAAGCAGGTGCTGAAAGACGTGGTGGCGAAGGGTATTCGCGTTATCAGCAACGCCGGCGGCGTGAACCCGCAGGCCTGCGCCGACGCGGTGGCCGCGCTCGCTGCCGAGCAGGGCCTGAGCGTGAAAATTGCCGTGGTGCTGGGCGACGATGTGACGCCGCTGCTGCCGCAACTGCGCGAAGAGCACGTGACCGAGCTGCAAAGCGGCGCGCCGCTGCCCGCCAAGGTGCTGACGGCCAACGCCTACCTGGGTGCGCTGCCGATCAAGGCGGCGCTGGATGCCGGCGCGCAGATCGTCATCACCGGACGCTGCGTGGACAGCGCGGTGACGCTGGGCGCGCTGATGCACGAGTTCAACTGGTCGCTGACCGACTTTGACCGGCTGGCACAGGGCAGCCTGGCGGGCCACATCATCGAATGCGGCTGCCAGGCCACCGGCGGGCTGCACACCGACTGGGAAGCCGTGCCTGACTGGGCGCACATCGGCTACCCGGTGATCGAGTGCGAGGCCGACGGCAGTTTCACCGTGACCAAGCCGCCCGGTACCGGTGGCCTGGTGAGCACCGCCACCGTGGGCGAGCAGATGCTGTACGAGATTGGTGACCCGGCCCGCTACCTGCTGCCCGACGTGGTGTGCGACTTCACGCAAGTGACCATGGCGCAGACGGGCGAGCACCGCGTGCGGGTGCAGGGCGCGCGCGGCACACCGCCCGGGCCGGCGTACAAAGTCTCGGCCACCTGGATCGATGGCTTTCGCTGCACCGCGCAACTCACCATCGTGGGCATCGACGCGGCGAAAAAGGCGCAGCGCACCGGCGAGGCCATCCTGACCCGCACGCAGGAGCTGCTCGCGGCGGCTGGCCTGCCCGGCTACACCCGCACCGCGATCGAGGTACTGGGCTCGGAGAGCGCCAACTTCGGCCCGCACGCGCAGACCGGCGGCGTGCGCGAGGTGGTGCTGCACCTGGCGGTGATGCACCTGGTGAAGGCAGCGCTGGAGTTGTTTGCGCGCGAGATCGCACCCGCCGGCACCAGCTGGTCGCCCGGCACCACTGGCGCTTCCGGCCGGCCCAGCCCGTCGCCGTGCATCAAGCAGTTTGCGTTTCTGATCGACAAGGGGCGGTTGGCGCCGGTGGTGGCGATCGATGGTGAAACGCGGAAGGTTGAGATGGGCGCGTCGTTGGCCACTGCAACGTCCGTGCCGTCGACCGGTTACTCCGTTCGCCCTGAGCTTGTCGAAGGGCTGCTGGCTTCGACAGGCTCAGCCCGAACGGAAATGGTCGAGGTTCCATTGATCCAACTCGCCTGGGCCCGCAGCGGCGACAAAGGCAACACCTCCAACATCGGTGTGATCGCGCGCCGCCCCGAATGGCTGCCGCTGCTGAAGGCTGAATTGACGGAAGCGCGCGTGGCCGAGTGGCTGGCGCACCGGGTGAAGGGCACGGTCACCCGCTACGATGTTCCTGGCATACACGCGCTGAACTTCGTCTGCACCGACGCGCTGGACGGTGGCGGCATTGCCAGCCTGCGTAACGATCCGTTAGGCAAGGGCATGGCGCAGATTTTGTTGACCATGCCAGTCCGGGCGCCGTCTTGATCGGACCGCCGGTCGCCACCAAGTGGGCAGACCGGCGATCCGCTTGATCATTGGCCACGCTCGTGTTGCGGGCTCATGGCGCCGGAACCGCCACCCGATTGCCAGGAACAATCATGGCCTCATATGAGAACACCTCGCGGCTGCGCGGATCCACCTTCACCTTGAGCCACTGCACGTCGTTGGTGCCGTTGGCTGCACTGTTGCCGAAAGTCTCGACGCGGGTGAAGTTCTCAATGCGCCGGCCCGCAGCATCCAGCAGGGGTTTGTCCACGCGGTAGTAGTGCGAGTCGCCGTGCACGTAAGCCACAGGCCGGCGGAAGGCGATGACTTCATTGCGCAGCGCGGTGAGGAACTCGACGTAGCCGTCGGGTTGCCCGTCGGTTTGCACCAGCGTGCGGGGGTCGCGCAGTGGCGCGCGGGTGGGGTCGGACTGATCCCACCCGGGGTTGGCTTGCGATATCAGCATGACCGCGACGGATCGGTGTTCCCGGGCATGCGCGAAGGTCTCCTGCAACCAGCGCAGGTTGGCCAGGTTGCGCGCGACGTACTCAGCGATGTCCGGCGCGGTGTCACACAGGTTGTTGCACGAGCCGGGGATGTTGAAGGTCACATAAGTCACGCGGCCCACAGTCCAGCGCCGGTTCTCCACGCAGGGAACGTAGCCAGCAACACCCAGGCACAACGCGCCTTTCTGTACGTCTTGCCACATGCGCCGCTGCCCCATCGAGTAAGGGGTAGAGAAGAATACCGCGCGCTCGCGGTCAAGGCGTTCGCGCGAGTTGTAGCTGCCGTTGGAGGCACGGTCACAGTCAGTCCAGTCGTTGTCGCCGGGGGTGAACATGGCGGGAGCCGTCAACGCGTTGAAGTACGCCAGCGATTGGGTGTACAGATTTTCATCGCAGGGACTGCCGGAGCCGGCCTTGAGGTCGCCGTCATGAACGCTGAACTTCAGGCGCTGGGCATTCATGTCCGCGATCAGGTTGGGCACACCGACAGTTGCCTGGGCGGGCGAGTAAGGCAAGTCTCCCCAGAGTCCAATGGCGTAGGCGTCGTCGTTGCGCCGGTCGTCATCGCGATCATCGGCAGCGGATGCCCCTGCCAAGGCCAGAGCCAGAACGGGCGCCAGCAGCGCCAGCGCCCAGCGTCCGGGTTGCGCGCTGGCGACGAAAGCAGATTGAGGGGCGTTGAAATTTGACATGGAAGACTCCTTTGACGTGCTGTGTGGGGCCGGGTCGGGCGTGTCCACTGCAGGTTTTACGCACGCTGGGTGACAGCGCGATGACGCCTCTTTGCGGGGTTCAGCGTTGATTTCATATACTGGCCAAGACACCCCCACGGAGACCGCCTATGAGCACCCCCCCTGCACCGAACGGCCTGCAACTGCGCTCCCTCGTCAAGAAAAGCGGCGAACTCGAACTCTCGCTCGTGAGCGTGCCCACGCCCGAGCCCGCTGCCGACCAGGTGGTGGTGCGCGTGGAGGCCGCGCCGGTCAACCCTTCGGACATCGGCCTGCTGTTCGGCGCAGCCGACATGGCCACCGCCACCGCATCGGGCACGCCCGACAGCCCCGTGGTCACCGCGCGCATCCCCGAGGCCGCGATGAAAAGCATGGCGGGCCGGCTGGAGCAATCGATGCCCGTGGGCAACGAAGGCGCGGGCACCGTCGTCGCCGCTGGCGCATCGCCCGCAGCGCAGGCGCTGCTCGGCAAACAGGTGGCCGTACTCGGCGGCGCGATGTATTCGCAGTTCCGCTGCGTGCCGGCCGAGCAGTGCCTGCTGCTGCCTTCGGACGCCACCGCGGCCGAAGGCGCCTCGTGCTTTGTGAACCCGCTCACGGCCTTGGGCATGGTGGAAACCATGCGGCGCGAGGGCCACACCGCGCTGGTGCACACCGCTGCGGCGTCCAACCTGGGCCAGATGCTCAACCGCATCTGCCAGAAAGACGGCGTCGCGCTGGTGAATATCGTGCGCAAGCCCGAACAGGCCGCGCTGCTCACGGCGATGGGCGCGCAGCACGTGTGCGACGCATCGCTGCCCAGTTTCATGGACGACCTGACGAATGCGCTCGTGGCCACTGGCGCGACGATTGCGTTTGACGCCACCGGCGGCGGCAAGCTGGCGGGGCAGATCCTCGGCGGCATGGAAGCCGCGCTGAACCGCACCGCCAAGGAGTACAGCCGCTACGGCTCCACCACCCACAAGCAGGTCTACATCTACGGCGGGCTGGACACCGGGCCGACCACCTTCGTGCGCAACTTCGGCATGACCTGGGGCATGGGCGGCTGGCTGCTGTTTCCGTTCCTGCAAAAACTCACGCCCGACGCGGTGCAGGCGTTGAAGGCGCGGGTAGCGGCGGAACTCAAGACCACCTTCAAGAGTGGCTATTCGAAGCAGGTGTCGCTGTCCGAAGCGCTGCAACTGGACACGATCGCGGCCTATGGCCGGCGCGCAACAGGCACCAAGTTCCTGATCAGCCCGAACGCTGGCGCCCGGTAGCGGGCGGCGAAGACCGGTCGCGTCATTGGAACCCTGACGGAGTTCAACACCATGGCCGTGATGAAAACACCCGGCGTTTACATCGTCGAGAAGAACGCGTTTCCGAATTCGGTGGTCGAGGTGGCCACCGCGGTGCCTGCGTTCGTCGGCCACACGCAGCGGGCCGACAACAAAGGACGGCCGCTGACAAACACGCCGTGGCGCATCAGCTCGATGGCCGAGTACCAGCAGTATTTCGGCTTCGGGCCTGCGCCGCGCTTTGAGATCGTGAAGCAGACCGAACCGGCGCAGGCGGCCACCTTTCGCAGCGGCGGAACCGACTACCTGCTGAAGCAACTGGCCGGCGTGGCAGGCGGACGTTTTCTGCTGTACCTGGGCATGCAACACTTTTTCCAGAACGGTGGTGGCCCTTGCTACGTGGTCTCGGTCGGCGGCTACATCGACGAGGTGGAGGCCGACAAGCTCACCTCGGGCATCGACACGCTGACGCAGGAGCAGGAACCCACGATGCTGGTCGTTCCCGACGCCACGATGCTGGTCGTTCCCGACGCCATGCTGCTGGACTTGCCCGGCTGTACCGCTGTGCAGCAGGCCATGCTCAGCCACTGCGGCCACCTGCGCAACCGCATCGCCATCCTGGACATCTGGAGCGGTCACCTGCCCCTGCAGCACGCGTCCGGCAACTGCGTCGAGCGGTTCCGGAACTCACTGGGCATTGACCACCTGGACTTCGGAGCGGCCTACTTCCCTTGGGTGAACACAACGCTGGTGCAAGACCAGGACCTGGGCTTCGAGAACATCGCCAGCGCCGACCTGCTGGTCGCGCTGCTGAAGGCCGATCTGGGCCTGCCTGACCAGGCCGGTCCCGCGTCGCCGCCCAAGGTGCAGCAGCAGGTGCAGGCCATCGACGACATCCGCAAGGACTGGTCCGCAGGCACGCCGGCGCCCGACGCCGCCACCCTCGCTTACAACAAGGCCTTGCTCAACAAGAGCCTCTTGGCCATGAGCCCGCTGTTCGGCACCCTGCTGACCGAAGCGAAGCGCCAGCTCAACCTGATGCCGCCCAGCCCCGCGATGGCCGGCATCTACACCATGGTGGACAACACGCGCGGCGTGTGGAAGGCGCCCGCCAACGTCAGCATCAATGGCGTGGTGTCGCCCGCGGTCGTCCTGTCCAGCAACGAGCAGGAAGACCTGAACGTCACGATCAGCGGCAAGTCGATCAACGCGATCCGCGCATTCATCGGCGAGGGCGTGCTGGTGTGGGGCGCGCGCACGCTGGACGGCAACAGCCTGGACTGGCGCTACATCAACGTGCGCCGCACCATGATCATGCTGGAGGAGTCGTGCCGTCTGGCGGCCAGGGCCATGGTGTTCGAGCCCAACGTGCCCAACACCTGGGTCACCATCAAGAGCATGATCCAGAACTTCCTCACCGGCATCTGGAAACGCGGCGGGCTGGCCGGCGCGACGCCTGACGACGCGTTCAGCGTGCACGTGGGCCTGGGCGAGACCATGACGCCCGAGGACGTGCTGGAAGGCACGCTGCGCGTGACGGTGCTGGTCGCCATGGTGCGACCGGCGGAGTTCATCGAAATCACGTTCCAGCAGCAGATGTCGAAGTCCTGAACCCTGCCAAAACCCTCGTTGCAACCCGATTCATCTTCACCGGAGAAATGCCATGGCAGACGACGGTTCCGCTCAATCCACCAGCGTGTGGCCCATTCCCAAATTCCGCTTCGAGGTGAAGTGGGACACGGCCGTGATGTCGTTCCAGGAAGTCTCGGGCCTTGATGTCGAAGCCCAGCCGATCGAGTACCGACACGGCGACAGCCCGGCGTTCTCGGTCGTCAAGATGCCGGGAATCAAGAAGTACAGCGACGTGACGATGAAGAAGGGCGTGTTCAAGTCCGACAACAAGTTCTGGGACTGGTTCAACGAGATCAAAATGAACACGGTCAAGCGCAAGAACATCACCATCAGCCTGCTGGATGAGGAAGGCAAGCCCACCATGGTTTGGACCCTGGCCAACGCCTGGCCGACCAAGATCACCGGCACCGACCTCAAGTCCCAGGGCAACGAGGTGGCGGTCGAGACCATCGTGATCGCGCATGAAGGGCTGACCATCTCGAACGCGTGAGAGCGCCCCTATCATGGCTGGATGAAGCCGAACCCGCCCCTTCCGATCTGGACCATCGTCGCCCCCTTTGTGGGCTGGCTCCTGCTGGCCGGCACCGCACTGAATCTTGGCCCGCTGTACCTGGCGCTGGTGGCGGCCGGGCTGGTTGCATCGGTGCTGGCCGCGGTGCACCATGCCGAGGTGGTGGCGCATCGCGTCGGCGAGCCTTTTGGCACGCTGGTGCTGGCCGTGGCGATCACGGTGATCGAGGTGGCGCTGATCGTCTCGCTCATCCTCACGGGCGGCCCCCAGACGGCGGCGCTGGCGCGCGACACCGTGTTCGCGGCGGTGATGATCATCTTGAACGGCATATTGGGCGTGTGCCTGCTGGTGGGCGCCACACGGTTTGGCGAACAGACCTTCAGCCTGTACGGCGTCAGCGCCTCGCTGGCCACGCTCGCAGCCATCACCGTGCTCACGCTGGTGTTACCCAACTACACCACCACCGTGCCGGGCCCGGTCTACAGCCCGAGCCAGTTGGCGTTCATTGCCATCGTCTCGCTGGTGCTGTACACGACCTTCGTGCTGGTGCAGACGGTGCGGCACCGTGACTACTTTTTGCCGGCAGACAGCGCCGTTGGTGCCGACGTGCACGCCGCACCGCCGTCGCGTCGCGCCTTCATCGCCAGCGGCGGGTTATTGCTGGTCAGTTTGGGCGCGGTGGTGCTGCTGGCCAAGTCGCTCGCGCCTGCGCTCGAAGGCGCCGTGACATCGATTGGCGCGCCCGAAGCGCTGGTGGGCATCATCATCGCCAGCGTGGTGCTGCTGCCAGAAGGCCTGGCCGCCCTGCGCGCCGCCCGCGCCAACCGGCTTCAGACCAGCCTGAACCTCGCGCTCGGCTCGGCTCTGGCCAGCATCGGCCTGACGATTCCTGCGGTGGCCATCGTGTCGCTGGTGACGGGCTGGCAGCTGATCCTGGGCATTGACCTCAAATCCACCGTGCTGCTGCTGCTGTCGCTGCTGGTCGCCACGCTGTCACTGGCCACCGGCCGCACCACGGTGCTGCAGGGCACCGTGCACCTGGTGATCTTTGCGGTCTATCTGTTCACGACCATCGTGCCGTGACGATCACGGTGCGGGCGGCAGCACCGCGGGCAGGAATGCCTGCTGCCCCAACGAGCCCGGCACCTGGCTCAGTTCGCGCAGCCACGGCAGCGCGGAATGTTGCCAGATCTGCGCCGCCGGCACGAGTTCTGCGCGCTGCCGGACACAGCCCAGCCGGATGATGACCGAGGTGGCGTTTTCGGGGGCGGTGGCATACAGCGGCGTCGCGCACTCGGGGCAGAACACCTGCGCGCGGCGATTGCCGCTCTCGGCCACCTTGACGTACTGTTTGGGCTGACCGCGCAGTACAAACGTGTCGATGGACGCCGCCACCACCGCGCGAAACGGCGCGCCGGACAACACCTGGCAGTCCGCGCAATGGCAGACCATCACACGCGCCGGGTCAATCAGCGCGGTGAACGAGATCAGGCCGCAGTGGCAGCCGCCATCGATGTGCATGGTGAGTCTCCAGGGGGTCATTTTGGGGGGTCGATCGCGCAGAATCCGATTGTGGCCGGCAACCGGGACATCATCGGCCACCAACGAGCCGATGCGACGACGCGGCACGTAAACGGGTAGAGGACAGGCGAGACAAATTGCTATTATTTATATAGCAAACTATGACCATCCGACGAGGACATCTGGCACTTTTGGCTTGAAATTTGGCCCAAACGCCCGGAGCGGGCCGAGGTGGAAGCCGACGGCTGAATTCCCGCGGGCCAGGGGCTCTGACACCTCGCCGCCTGTGCCCTGGCCCCGCGCGCGCTACATTGCCCTCTTTGGCCACAGAAACCGCAGCCTGCCGGGCTGTCGGGCTGCGGGTCGCGTGGCGCAGCCATACTTGCGGTTTGTACGCCCCTTTTTTTGGCGATTTGATGGGGATTGGCCTTTTGACGGGGCACACTCCGTCCAGCTTTGGAGACATTGATCATGAATATCACCCCGATTGACCACTTCATCAATGGCCGTGTGGCCCCCGGCCATTCAGACCGTTCGCAGCACGTGTTCAACCCCGCCACCGGCGCCGTGACGGGCAAGGTGGCGCTGGCCAGCAGCGCCGATGTGGGCGCCGCCGTGGCCGCCGCGCAGGCCGCGTTCCCGGCCTGGGCCGACACGCCGCCGATCCGTCGCGCGCGGATCCTGTTCAATTTTCTGGAGTTGCTGAACCAGCGCAAGGACGACCTGGCGCGCCTCATCACCGCCGAGCACGGCAAGGTGTTCACCGACGCGCAGGGCGAGGTCACGCGCGGCATCGACATTGTGGAATTCGCCTGCGGCATCCCGCAGTTGCTCAAGGGTGACTTCACCGACCAGGTGAGCACCGGCATCGACAACTGGACGCTGCGCCAGCCGCTCGGCGTGGTGGCCGGCATCACGCCGTTCAACTTCCCGGTCATGGTGCCGATGTGGATGTTCCCGGTAGCGATTGCTGCGGGCAACACCTTTGTACTGAAACCCAGCCCGATTGACCCGAGCCCCAGCCTGCTGATGGGCGAGCTGCTGCGCGAGGCGGGCTTGCCCGACGGTGTGTTCAACGTGGTGCAGGGCGACAAGGAAGCCGTGGACGCACTGCTGGTGCACCCCGACGTGCGCGCCGTGAGCTTCGTCGGCTCCACGCCGATCGCCAACTACATCTACGAGACCGGCGCGCACCACGGCAAGCGCGTGCAGGCGCTGGGCGGCGCCAAGAATCACATGGTGGTGATGCCCGACGCCGATATCGACCAGACCGTGGATGCGCTGATCGGCAGCGCCTACGGCTCGGCCGGCGAGCGCTGCATGGCGATCAGCGTGGCCGTGCTGGTGGGCGACGTGGCCGACAAGGTCATCCCCCTGCTGATTGAACGCACCAAAACGCTCAAGGTGCTCAACGGCAGCAACCTCGCCGCCGAGATGGGCCCCATCGTCACGCGCGCGGCGCACGACCGCATCACCGGCTACATCGACATCGGCGCCAAGGAAGGCGCGAAGCTGCTGGTGGACGGCCGCGGCTTCAAGGGCGCGGCGGCGGGCGACGGCTGCGCCGAGGGCTTCTGGATGGGCGGCACGCTGTTTGACCACGTCACGCCCGACATGCGCATCTACAAGGAAGAAATCTTCGGCCCGGTGCTGGCCTGCGTGCGCGCGCCCGACTTCGGCGCCGCCTTGAAGCTGGTCAACGACCACGAGTTCGGCAACGGCGTGAGCTGCTTCACCCGCGATGGCAACGTGGCCCGCGAATTCAGCCGCCGCGTGCAGGTGGGCATGGTCGGCATCAACGTGCCGATTCCCGTGCCCATGGCCTGGCACGGCTTCGGCGGCTGGAAGCGCAGCCTGTTCGGCGACATGCATGCCTACGGCGAGGAAGGCGTGCGGTTCTACACCAAGCAAAAGAGCATCATGCAGCGCTGGCCCGAATCGATTGGTAAAGGCGCTGAGTTCGTTATGCCAACTTCAAAGTGAGGAGCGCCAATACATTCGCGGGGCAGCCGCAGAACCGGCTTCGCCGGGCCGCTGGCTGCGCCCCCTTGAGGGGGAGGCGGCCAACGGCCGCGTCGGGGGGGAGCCAATGAGTGACACCACTTTTGACTATGTGATCATCGGCGCCGGCACCGCCGGCTGCCTGCTGGCCAACCGCCTTTCGGCCGACGCCTCCAAGCGCGTGCTGCTGATCGAGGCGGGTCGCAAGGACGACTACCACTGGATTCACATTCCCGTGGGCTACCTGTACTGCATCGGCAACCCGCGCACCGACTGGCTGTACCACACCGAGCCGGATGCGGGTTTGAACGGCCGCTCGCTGCGCTACCCGCGCGGCAAGACGCTGGGCGGAAGCTCCAGCATCAACGGCATGATCTACATGCGCGGCCAGTCGCGCGACTACGACCAGTGGGCGCAGCTCACCGGCGACGACACCTGGACGTGGCAGCGCAGCCTGCCGTACTTCAAGCTGCACGAAGACCACTACAAGGGCGTCGATGCGCTGCACGGCGCGCGCGGCACCGCACCCGAGCTGATGGCCGACAAGAGCGACGGCTACGCCCAGGTGCTGCGCCACCGCAACGCGGGCGGCGAATGGCGGGTGGAAAAGCAGCGTTTGCGCTGGGACGTGCTGGATGCGTTTGCGCAAGCCGCGCAGCAGGCCGGTATTCCGGCCACCGATGACTTCAACCGGGGCAGCAACGAAGGCGTGGGCTATTTCGAGGTGAACCAGAAAGCCGGCTGGCGCTGGAACACTGCCAAGGCCTTTTTGCGGCCCACCTGCTACGCGCGGCCCAACTTCGAGATGTGGACGGCGGCGCAGGTGGCGCGTCTCACCCTGGAAACCGGCTCCGATGGCCAGCAGCGCTGCACCGGCGCGCAGGTGTGGACAGGCGACGGCATGGTCACCGCTGCGGCCACGCGCGAGGTGATCCTGTGTGCGGGCAGCATCGGTTCGCCGCAGATATTGCAGCTGTCCGGCATCGGGCCGGCTGCATTGTTGCAGCAGCACGGCATCACCCCGGTGGTGGACCTGCCGGGCGTGGGCGCCAACCTGCAGGACCATTTGCAGATCCGCGCGGTGTTCAAAGTGAAGGGCGTGAAAACGCTCAACACGCTGGCCAACTCGCTCTGGGGCAAGGCAGCAATCGGGCTGGAGTACCTGCTGAAGCAAAGCGGGCCGATGAGCATGGCACCCAGCCAACTGGGTGCGTTTACGCGCAGCGACCCGGCTC
>JANOBJ010000020.1:0-9850 GCA_031411575.1 Betaproteobacteria bacterium
GGCGCGGCCACCGGGCGCTTGGCCGCGGCCGGGCGCTTGGCCGCAGCGGGCTTGCGCGCCGGCTTGGCACTGCCCGCAGGCGCGGCAGCGGCGGCGGGCGCCTCGACCGTGCGGCCGGCCTGCGCCTGGGCCAGCGCCAGCAGGGTTTGGTGCTCGGCCAGCAAGTAGTCGCCCAGGTCGTTCAGGTCGGGCACGGCGCGGCGGCAGGCGATCAGGCCGTAGTCCAGCCGGCCGGCGTAGCTTTGCACCGTCACGTTCAGCGCCATGCTGTGCGCCACGATCGACACCGGGTAGTAGCACACCAGCCGGGCGCCCGCAAAGTACATCGGCACCGGGCTGCCGGGCACGTTGGAAATCACGACGTTGGCCAGCGGCGGCAACGCGTTCAGCAGCCGCGAGCGCGACACGATCGACGCCAGGCCCGACATCAGCCAGGGCGCGCCAAACAGCGGAAAGTCAGTCGGGATGGCGGTCTTGACGCGGCCCAGCATCGCCTTGGTGGCGCCCGAGGCTTCGTTGATGGTGCGCAGCCGCTCCAGCGGGTCGTCCACGTCGGTTGCGAGCGTCATGGTCAGCATGCTGACCTGGTTGTTGGCCGACGCATCGCCCGCGCTGCGCAGACTCACCGGCACGGCCGCCAGCAGCGGCTTGGCCGGCAGGTTGTTGTGCTCTCGCAGGTAACGGCGCAGCGCGCCCGCGGTGGTGGCCATCACAACGTCGTTGAGCGAGCCGCCCAGCGTCTTGCCGATCAGTTTGGCCTCGGCCAGCGGGATGGTGCGGCCGGCAAAGGCGCGCTGGTTCGTGATGCTCACGTTCAGCAGCGTGCGCGGGCCAAACAATTTAAGGTTTTGCGGCAGGCCCCAGTGGCGTTTGCCGTCGGCGTCTTTCTCGGGCACCACCACGTCGCGCAGGGCGCGCAGCATGGCCGGCGCGGTCTGCACCAGCTTCACCAGCTGCTGGCCGGTGTTGCGCAGCGCAGCGCCGCCCAGCTCGGCGATGCCCAGCTGGTACTGGTGGCGACGCACGCGCGGGCGCGGTGGCTTGACCACGCGGCCAGTCGGTTCCAGGTCAAACACCGCCTGCGCCACGGCCACGCCGGCCTGGCCGTCCATGCCCGCGTGATGCGCCTTGACGTACAGCGCCACCTGGCCGCTCTTGAGGCCATCGATCACGAAAAACTCCCACAGCGGGCGGCTCCGGTCGAGCAGGCTGGAATGCAGCCGCGCCACGTACTGCTGCAACTGCCGGTTGCTGCCGGGGCGGGGCAGGGTGACGTGGCGCACGTGGTAATCGAGGTCGATGTCCTCGTCTTCCACCCAGACCGGGTTGGACAGATCAAACGGCATCAGCGCGAGCTTGCGCGTGAACAGATCGGCCAGGTGCATGCGCTCGGCCACGCGCGCCTTGGCGTCCTCGAAAAAATCGCCGGTGTAGCCCGGCGGCAGGTCGATCACATTGAGCGAGCCGATGTGCATCGGCATCTCGGGCGACTCCAGGTGCAGGAACATGGCGTCCAGGCCACTCAGGTGGTTCATCGCGGTCTCCTCGGGGCTGATGGGCAACCCGGTATTTTCAAGCCGATGCGCGCGCCGCGCCCGACACCCGCGCGACAGGGGCAACGCCAGGCTGGCCCATTATGTTCGTAAGCGAACAGACACTGGAAGCGCCCGTCGGGTAGTTTGGAGCCGCTGGGCGGTGGGTGGTCAATCGACGACCTTTGGCCCTCTGTGGGCCCGTCCAGCGCCTCAACAAGGATCGACCCGTGACCCCACCGAACCCCACCGCTATCCGATCGCCCGCGCCCGTGAAGCCGCGAACGTCTGCCACGATTGAAATCCGCAAGGGCCAGGCGCCGGCACCGCTGGCGCGCGCGCAGTTCAGCGAGCGGTTTCGGGCTTCGTTCATCGACCCGGCGTTCCGGGCGGAAGACACCTCCATCACGCGGCTGGAAGCCGTCGCCTGGGAAGCCTATACCGAGGGCCGCAAGGCGCCCTTCACCCAGAAGGCGGGCCCGGGCTACGCCGACCCCGACTATGAGCTGTCCACCGAGTGGGTCGCCACCAGGAAGCGCATCGACGCCGCCCAGGTGGCCTGGGCCGACCCGGCGGCGCCGTCACGGGTGCTGCTGATCTGCGGCTCGGCCCGCAACGACGGGACCTGCCCGGGCGAGATGTCCAAGACCTTCCGGCTGCTGGGCACCGCGCGCGAGCCACTGGAGCAGGCCGGCATCCAGGCCGATGTGCTGGACCTGAGCCTGATCACCTCGGACTACGGCCGCCACATCCACCCGTGCAAGGGCTGCGCCTCGACCGCGATGCCGCTGTGCCACTGGCCGTGCAGCTGCTACCCGAACCATGCGCTCAACCAGACCAACGACTGGATGGCCGAAATCTACGAGCGCTGGACCGCCGCGCACGCGGTGATCATCGTCACGCCGGTCTACTGGTACCAAAGCCCGAGCCCGCTGAAGCTGATGATCGACCGGCTGGTCTGCGCCGACGGTGGCAACGCCGACCCCACCTCCACCGGCGGCAAGAAGGCGGACAAGGCCAAGACGCTCGAGATGGCCGGCTGGGATTTCCCGCAGCACCTGGCCGGGCGTGCCTACGGCCTGCTGGTACACGGCGACGTGGCCGGCATCGAGGGCTCGCGCCGCGCGCTGTCCGACTGGCTCGACTGGATGGGTTTTATCGACGCCGGTGTGCAGGCCCGGCTGGACCGCTATATCGGCTACTACGAGCCGTATGCCAACAGCCACGACGCGCTCGACGCCGACACCGCGCTGCAGGAAGAAGCCCGCAACGTGGCGCGCGCGGTGGCCAAGGCGGTGGAGGAACTGCGCGCAGGCCGGCTTCAGGCGGTGCAGCCGGTGTTGTCGCGGCCCCGGCCCAAGTAGCGGGTTCAGCCGTTCGCGATGTACCGGTCAGCACGGGCCGCGTCCAGCACGATGGGCAGGTCCCAATCCAGCAGTTCGACCGGCGCGCGGTGGCCGATCCACGAGTTGGGGTAGGCAAACCAGACCGCGAGAGACCAGCCATCGAACGCGCGGCCCAGCTCAGTGACGACCTTGCGCGCGCCCCGGTGGACGGACAGGTCGCGCAGCTCGAACTGGAACATCGGAATCCAGTGCACGTCATGCCACTCAAAACTGAAGATCCGGCCCGAAATCACCAGTTCAGACAGAGAGGCGTGCCGGCCCGGCTGGTGGTTGGCCAGCAGACGAGCCAGATTGTCCGAGCGGGCGGTGCCACCCGTGTCGCGGTAGGCCACGCGCATCGCCGCCACGTCGCGGTCGCGCGGGTTGCGGATGTCCGGGATGTCGCCGTCAGCCATCGGCAGCGACACCACGGGCTGATCCCGGCGATGGGGCCGATCCACCACCCCGCGCAGCGGAATCGGCTGGGACGAAGCCCACAGCGCGCTCATGCCAGATTGCCTGCGAAACGAGAGTGGAAAGAGGTGCGTGCCATGGCTGTTCTCCTGCCCCCGAGGATGCGGGCAAGGCACCGGAGCGTCTGTGCGTTGCCACACCCAGGCGTGGGGTTTGGGCAACAGGGAGGCGCGGCTCAAACGACGCTTCATCCCGGATTCGGGCGCTGGCGCGGGGTGGGTGCGCGTTGACGTCTGCGGCCTGCGTCGAGTGGCGGCCATCAGACCCCGATTCGCGTGACTTTCATGGATCCTGCAGACCCGTCCAGCACCACTTGGCCAGCCACGCTTGCCAGGTATTCATCGGTGGCCTTGCGGCAGCCGTCCCAGAAAAAGTAGTCATCCAGAATGATGCTGCCGCCGATCGCGAGCCGGGGAAAGATCCGTTGCAGGCAGGTCATCACCGATTCGTACCAGTCCACATCCAGATGCGCAAAGGCCACTGGCTGCATGGCGTCGAAATGCAGGGTGTCTTGCACCAGGCCCTTGATCAGCGACACGCGCTGCGCCGCGCAGTCGATGCCCATCCGTGCCAGATTGGCCTGCACCACCTCGTACAGGTTGTCCACGTAGCCGTAGTAGCGGTCACCACCGATGCCTTTGGACCGGCCCGCGGCGATGGCTTGGTAGCGGTCGTGCACGCTGGGCGGGTCGTTGCCGGTGGGCGGGGGAATCATGGCGAACACGTCGTAGATGCGCAGTTCGCGGTCGGGGCTTTTCAGCGATGCGATGAAGATGGCCGAGCCGCCAAGTGCGCAGCCAGCCTCCAGGAACAGCCCCGGCACTTGCGCCTGCTGAATGGATCGACAGGTCTGGGCGAGGCTGGCGAGCTTGGTGTCGGACAGGTAGCTGAGCTTTTCAGCCCGGATGCGGGCAATCAGGTCGCGTTCGCCGACGGTCAAGGCCGCCAGCAGGGCGGGGTCGGCCGGCACAGGTGCGGACTTGCTCAATGCCGCTCGCTCCGGGCTTCAAACATCCGCCAGCAGCGCATACGGCAGCGCCTGCAACGCCAGCGCCGGGCCTTGCGGGCTGCCAAGCGCCAAAGTACCGCCTTCTGTCGCCGCCAGTTGCAGCGACACGATCACATCCCAGCCGCCGCAGGGCGCGCGGGCGGCGTCAGCCACCAAACCGGCGGGCTGGTCGGGGTCGCTGCTGTGGAAGACTTCGTGGCCGGGGGCGGGCGCGGCGTCGTCGGGCGCCACATGGGCGAGGAACGCGCGGCGCTTCAGGGTGCCGCGAAACTGGCTGCGCGCCACGATTTCCTGGCCGGGGTAGCAGCCTTTCTTGAAGCTCACGCCGCCGATCGATTCGTAATTCAGCATCTGTGGCACAAAGGCTTCGGCAATCGGGGCGCTCAGCGTGGCGATGCCGCTGCGCACCTCGCCCCAGTGCCACAGCGCCTCGCTCAGCACGGGCGCCGCTGCCAGGGCGGCGGGCAAGGGCTCGCCGGCAGGCGCCACCAGCAGGGCGCGGGGCTGGCCGTCCGCCGGATACAGAAAAATCAGGTTTTGAGTGCCAAATGTGCCTGTTGTCCACGCCGGATGGTCATCTTTAGCTATTAATTTAATAGCATCACCGGCCAGACCCCAGATCTGGAAATCGGCCGTTGCGTCGGTCAGTTTGGCTTTGGAGCGCAGCACGAACATGCTCAACCGCTTGAGCGTGGGCGCCAGCAGGTCGCGGCTGCACAGCAGCACAATCTCGGTCGGGCTGCGCTTGAAGCCAATAAAACTCGCCAGCATGCGGCCCTTGGCGGTGCAAAACGCCGCCAGCCGCGCCTCGCCCAGGCCGAGCAGCGCGAAATCCTGCGTCAGCTGGCCATGCAAAAACGCGGCGGCGTCGGCGCCTTCGACGCGGATCACGCCCCAGCTGGAGAGCGGGGCCACACCTTGGAGCAGCAGGGGAGCGATCATGCGTGAATTATCATCGCCCACGGGTTTCACAAAGGTTGTAAGGCTGTGCGTCGTTTGCTGGTGATCGGAATCGTGGTGGCGGCCTTGCTGGCAGGGGCGGGCGCCTGGTGGGTGCACCAGCCGCTGCGCATGGCCGGCGCCCGGCCCGGCCAGCAGCTTGATGTGTCGATCGAGCCCGGCACCGCCGCGCGCGGCGTGGCGCAGGCGCTGGTGGATGCGGGCGTGCAGACCAGCCCCGAGCTGCTGTTCTGGTGGTTCCGCCTGTCGGGCAGCGCGCGCCAGATCAAGGCCGGCAGCTACGAGATCGAGCGTGGCGCCACCCCGCGCAGCCTGCTGCAGATGCTGGTGCGCGGCGACCAGG
This sequence comes from Betaproteobacteria bacterium, assembly GCA_031411575.1. Lineage (GTDB taxonomy): Bacteria > Pseudomonadota > Gammaproteobacteria > Burkholderiales > Burkholderiaceae_C > JANOBJ01. The sequence goes on from JANOBJ010000020.1 coordinate 5,704, forward strand.
CACTGCGCGCCGTGACCTTCGTCGAGGGCTGGACGTTCAACCAGGTGCGCGCCGCGATGGCGCGTGAAGAGCACCTGAAGGCCGACACCACCGGCCTGACCGGCGAGGCCATCATGACGCTGCTGGAGCGCCCGGGCGTGCACCCCGAGGGCCGCTTTTTCCCCGATACGTATACCTTTGCCAAGGGTTCAAGCGACGTTGCCGTGCTGCGCCGCGCGCTGCGCGCCATGGACAAGAAGCTCGACGCAGCCTGGGCCCAGCGCGCGCCCACGGTACCGCTCAAATCGCCCGACGAGGCGCTGGTGCTGGCCAGCATCGTCGAAAAAGAAACCGGCAAAGCGGCCGACCGGGGCCAGATCGCGGGCGTATTTGCCAACCGCTTGCGCATCAACATGCTGCTGCAGACCGACCCGACCGTGATCTACGGCCTGGGCGACAAGTTTGACGGCAATCTGCGCCGACGCGACCTGCAGGCCGACACCCCCTACAACACCTACACCCGCCTCGGCCTGCCGCCGACGCCGATTGCCATGCCAGGCAAGGCCGCGCTGCTGGCCGCCGTCAACCCCGAGCCGACCAAGGCGCTGTACTTCGTGGCACGCGGCGACGGCACCAGCCACTTCAGCGCCACGCTGGACGAGCACAACCGCGCGGTCAACAAGTTCCAGCGCGGGCAGTGACGGGCTGACTGCACGCCGCTTTTCCCCTTACCCTGCGTCCCCACCCCGCTCTCCCCACCCATGACCCTTCCGACAGGCCAAGCCACCCCGGCCCCCAACGGGGCAACCCCCAGCCGGGCCGGGCTGTTCATCAGCTTCGAAGGCATCGACGGCGCCGGCAAATCGACCCATATCGAGGGCCTGGCCGCGGCCTTTCGGGCGCAGGGCCGCACCGTCACGCTCACGCGCGAGCCCGGCGGCACGCCACTGGCCGAAAAACTGCGCGCCATGGTGCTGAACGACCCGATGGACGCGCTGACCGAGGCGCTCTTGATCTTTGCCGCGCGGCGCGACCACCTGCTGCACGTCATCGAGCCGGCGCTGGCGCGCGGCGACGCGGTGCTGTGCGACCGCTTCACCGACGCCACCTTTGCCTACCAGGGCGGCGGGCGCGGGTTTGACCTGGCCGTGCTCGCAACACTGGAGCAATGGGTGCAGGCGCTGCCTTCACCACAGGCCGATTCCGCCGTCAACACCCTGCGCCAGCCCGACCTGACCCTGTGGTTCGACCTGGCGCCCGAAGTGGCGGCCGAGCGGCTGGCCGGTGCCCGTGTGCCCGACAAGTTCGAGGCCCAGCCGGTCGAATTTTTCCGCCGCGTGGCCGCCGGCTACGCCGCGCGCGCCGCCGCCGCGCCGCAGCGCTTTGCGCGTATCGACGCCGCCAGGACCCGCCACCAGGTCTGGCAGCAAATCACCGCCACCTGCGTGCGCCGGGGCTGGCTGTCGATCATGGTGGCGGCCAACAGCGGCCCGAAGTAGGGCGCGCCAAGCCTTCACCACGAGCAGTTCCCCGCATGAACGACACCGCCCCCGACGACGGCCGCCCGGCCCCGCTCGCGCCCTGGCTGCAGGGCCAGTTGACTGGCCTGTTGGCCCAGCGCGGGCACGCCTGGCTGCTGCAGGGGCCGTCGGGCCTGGGCCAGTACGAGCTGGGCCTGGCGCTCGCGCGGGCCTGGCTGTGTGAACACCCGACAGAGCAGGGCGCCTGCGGCCTTTGCGGCAGCTGCCACCTGATCGTTAAGCGCGCCCACCCCGACCTGGCCGTGCTGATGCCCGAGACCGTGATGCTGGCGTTGGGCTGGCCGCTGTCGGAAGCCGCACAAACCGAGATCGACAACAAGAAACGCAAGCCCAGCAAGGAGATCCGGGTGGACGCGATGCGCGGCACGGTCGAATTTGCCCAGCGCACCAGCGCGCGCGGGCGTGGCACGGCGGTGCTGGTGTACCCGGCCGAGCGCATGAACCACGTCACCGCCAACGCGCTGCTGAAAACGCTGGAAGAGCCGCCCGGCGACACCCGCTTTGTGCTGGCCAGCGAGGCCGCGCACCAGCTGTTGCCCACCATCCGCAGCCGCTGCCAGGCCCACGCGCTGCACTGGCCCGAGCCGGCTGCCGCGCTGGCCTGGCTGGCGGCGCAGGGCCTGCCGGCGGCCGACGCCAAAGTGGTGCTGCGCGCCGCCGGCGGCCGCCCGGCCGACGCGCTGGCATTGGCCGCAGGCGGGCGCGACGCCCGGGCCTGGGCGCTGTTCCCCAAAGCGGTGGCGCGTGGCGACGTGGCGGCGCTGGCCGACTGGGCGCCTGCGCAGGCGGTGGACGCGCTGCAAAAGCTTTGCCACGATGCGCTGGCCGTCAAAAGCGGTGCCACACCCCGGTTTTTTGACGCGGCCGAGATAGCCGCCGGGGTGCCGGCCATGGCCTCGCTGGCGGCGCTGACGCAGTGGTCGCGGGCGCTGGCGCGTAGCGCGCGCACCGCAGAGCACCCGTTTAATGCGGGCCTGATGCTTGAAGCGCTTGTGAGTGAAGCCCGAATCGCCCTAAACTCACGGTAACAAACTGCAAGGGAGCCCCGCCCGGGGAGTCATGAGTACCGCACCACCGACCACAGCGCGGCCCAGCGTCGTTCAGCTGGCCATCAAGGAGAAGGCCGCGCTGTACGCGGCCTACATCCCGGTGTTCAGCGAGGGTGGCATCTTCATCCCGACCACGCGGGAGTACAAGCTGGGTGACGACGTGTACGTGCTGCTGTCGCTGCCGGACGACCCGCAGCGTTACCCGGTGGCCGGCAAGGTGGCCTGGGTCACGCCGGCCCGTGCCGCCGGCAACCGCACGCAGGGCGTCGGCATCCGCTTTCCGGCCGACGAGAAATCGCGTCTGCTCAAACTCAAGATCGAAGAACTGCTGGGCAGCACGCTGTCGTCCGACCGGACCACGCAGACCATCTGAGGCGGTCCGTCGGCCAGCGGGCGTGATCTGCGGCGCAGGCTTGGCGTCATTCCGGGATTGCTATATAATTGATAGCAAACAATGACCACGCAGAGCGCACCAGCAGCCGATTTGACTCATAATTGGCCATGTTTACCGATTCCCACTGCCACCTGACTTTTCCCGAGCTGGCAGCCCGGCTGCCCGAGATTCGCCAGGCCATGGCCGAGGCCCACGTCACGCGCGCGCTGTGCATCTGCACCACGCTGGAAGAGTTTGCCGAGGTGCATGCGCTGGCCACCGGCTACGACAACTTCTGGGCCACCGTGGGCGTTCACCCCGACAACGAAGGCGTGACCGAACCGACGCTGGCCGACCTTCTGCAGCGCGCCGCCCTCCCGCGCGTGGTGGCGATTGGCGAAACCGGGCTGGATTACTACGGCATGGACACCCGCAAGGGCGGCCGCAGCATCGCCGACCTGGGCTGGCAGCGCGAGCGCTACCGCATCCACATCCGCGCCGCGCGCCAGACCGGCCTGCCGCTGGTGATCCACACCCGCAGCGCGTCGGACGACACGCTGGCCATCCTGAAGGAGGAGGGCGAGGGCGGCCCCACAGCCCCGGCCCGCGGGGTGTTCCACTGCTTCACCGAGACCGCGCAGGTGGCCCGTGCCGCGCTTGATCTGGGCTTCTATATTTCGTTTTCGGGCATTTTGACGTTCAAGAACGCGCAAGACCTGCGCGACGTGGCCGCCTTTGTGCCGCTGGACCGGCTGCTGATCGAGACCGACAGCCCGTATCTGGCACCGGTGCCGTACCGTGGCAAGACCAATAATCCGTCCTACGTGCCGTTTGTGGCGCAGCAGATCGCGGCCATCCGGCAGCTGCCGGTGGAAGCGGTCGCCGAGGCCACCAGCGCCAACTTCGACCGGCTGTTCTCAACGGTAAAGTCATGAAGATAATCATGAGAAAACACTTTAAAAAACTGCTGTATCTGGCTGTCATGGCTGGATTTTCGGTGGCTCAGGCGGGTTCGTATGAAGATTACTTTGTCGCCATCAAGCAGGACAACCCGAAAGCCATCACCGAGCTGCTGCAGCGCGGGTTCGACCCCAACACACGCGACCCCAAAGGCTTTCACGGCCTGTACCTGGCGCTGCGCGAGCCGTCGCTGAAGGCCGCCGAGGCGATTCTGGCGTCGCCCAAGGTAGATGTCGAAGCCCGCA
>JANOBJ010000021.1:0-20756 GCA_031411575.1 Betaproteobacteria bacterium
CATCTACAACCACGTGATCCTGGTGCTCAAAGGGGTGTCGCTGCAGGTGCCCGAGCAGGGCATCGTGGCCATCCTGGGCGGCAACGGCGCCGGCAAGACCACCACCCTGCGCGCGGTGTCCAACCTGCTCAAGGGCGAACGCGGTGCGGTGACCAAGGGCTCGATCGAGCTGCGTGGCGAACGCATCGAGAACCTGTCGCCCGCGGATTTGGTGGAGCGCGGCGTGGTGCAGGTGATGGAAGGGCGCCACTGTTTCGCGCACCTGACGATCGAGGAAAACCTGCTGACGGGCTCGTACACGCGCAAAGACAAGGCCGAGATCGCCCGCAATCTGGAAAAGGTCTACAACTACTTCCCGCGCCTGAAGACGCGCCGCACCTCGCAGGCCGCCTACACCTCGGGTGGCGAGCAGCAGATGTGCGCGATTGGCCGCGCGCTGATGGCCAACCCGAGCATGGTGCTGCTGGACGAACCTTCAATGGGCCTGGCGCCGCAGATCGTGGAGGAGGTCTTCGAGATTGTCAAAGACCTGAACACGAAGGAAAAAGTCACCTTCCTGCTGGCCGAGCAGAACACCAACATGGCGCTGCGCTACGCCGACTATGGCTACATCATGGAGAGCGGGCGTATCGTGATGGACGGCCCGGCCAAGGAGCTGGCCACCAATGAAGACGTGAAAGAGTTCTACCTGGGCACCGGCGGCGGCGGCGAGAAAAAGAGCTTCAAGGACGTGAAGAGCTACAAGCGCCGCAAGCGTTGGCTCGCCTGAGCGAAGGAGTCAAGACCCATGAACGAGCTGTACGACGCGCTGGAAGCGCGTGCACCCGCCGAGCGTGAAGCCGAGCTGATGGCGGCGCTACCGGGCCAGGTTGCCCACGCGCAAGCCCGCTCCGCCGCATTTGCCGCGATTTTGCAAGGCGTGGACGCCGCTGGCGTCACATCGCGCGCTGCGCTGGCGCGCTTGCCCGTCACGCGCAAGCACGAGCTGCACGAACGCCAGCGGGAACAGCGCGCGCACGACGTGTTTGGCGGTTTCTCCGCATTGGTGCGTGGTAAGGCCATGCCGCGCGTGTTCGCATCCCCCGGCCCCATCTACGAACCCGAAGGCACCGCGCGCGACTACTGGCGCGCGGCCCGCGCCCTGTACGCGGCGGGCTTTCGCTCGGGCGACCTGGTGCACAACGCATTCAGCTACCACATGACGCCTGGCGCGTTCATCATGGAATCGGGCGCGCACGCCATCGGCTGCACGGTGTTTCCGGCCGGTGTCGGGCAAACCGAGCAGCAGCTGCAGGCGATCGCCGAACTCAAGCCCGCGGCCTACACGGGCACGCCAAGTTTCCTGCGCATCCTGGTCGAAAAAGCGGCCGAAACGGCGAGCGACATCTCCAGCCTGAAGAAGGGTTTGGTGGGCGGCGAAGCCTTCCCGCCGAGTCTGCGCGACTGGTTTACCGAGCGCGGCCTGGCCATCTACCAGAGCTATGCCACCGCCGACCTGGGCCTGATCGCCTATGAAACCAGCGCCCGGGAAGGCCTGGTGCTCGACGAGGGCGTGATCGTCGAGATCGTGCGCCCCGGCACCGGCGACCCGGTGCCCGAGGGTGAAGTCGGCGAGATGGTGGTCACCACGCTCAACCCCGACTACCCGCTGATCCGCTTTGGCACCGGCGACCTGTCAGCCGTGCTGCCCGGCCCATGCCCGACCGGGCGAACCAACACGCGCATCAAGGGCTGGATGGGCCGCGCCGACCAGACCACCAAGATCCGCGGCATGTTTGTGCACCCGGGCCAGGTGGCTGACATCGCGCGCCGCTTTCCCGAAGTGGTGAAAGCGCGGCTGGTCGTGACCGGCGAGATGGCCAATGACCTCATGACGCTCAAGGTTGAAACCGCTTCGGCGCCGCAGGGGCTGGAGGTCCAGTTGGGTGAAGCGATTCGCGACGTCACCAAGCTGCGCGGCGACGTGGAACTGGTGGCGCCGGGCACTTTGCCGAACGACGGCAAGGTCATCGAGGATGCGCGAAGCTACAAATAAATTGCTAGCAAATATATAGCAAACTATGACCAGCCGAAGCCGACCTTTGGCCGATTTGGCTTGAAAATTGACCCCCGGCAGCCGCGCCGGGACACAAGCGCCAACCCGGCACGGTGAACCGGTCCGGGCGGCCTGGATGGGCTTGGATGGGTCGTGGCCCGAACCGCGTTTCGCACGTAACCCTTTGAATCAAAAGGGTTTTACCCCCGCTCCGTAAGTAGTTCCCGCGATGCAGCGCCCGCCACCAGCGACTACCATTTGCGCGCCGTCTCTTTCAAACCCGGAGCATCCATGAAAAAACTCTTGACCCTGACGCTGGTCGCCGCCGCCAGCTTCGGCGCCGTCGCCGCCGACTTCCCCATCAAAGACAAGCCGATCACCATCATCGTGCCGTTCACCGCTGGCGGGCCGACCGACCGCGTCGCGCGCGACTTGGCCGAGGCGCTGCGCAAGCCGCTGGGCGGCGCGACCGTGCTGGTCGACAACGCCGCCGGTGCCGGCGGCTCGATTGGCGCCAACAAGGTGGCCAAGGCCGGTCCGGACGGCCACACCCTGCTGCTTCACCACATCGGCATGTCCACCATGCCCACGCTGGTGCGCAACATCCCGTTCAAGGTCGAGAGCGATTTTGAGTACCTCGGCATGATCAACGACGTGCCGATGACCCTGATCGCCAAGCCCGCGATGCCCGCCACCAACTACAAGGAGCTGACCACCTGGATCGCCCAGAACAAGGGCAAGATCAACCTGGGCAACGCCGGCGTTGGTTCGGCCTCGCACCTGTGCGGCCTGCTGTTCCAGAACGCGCTGCAGGTGGACATGACCCCGGTGCCCTACAAAGGCACGGCGCCCGCCATGACCGACCTGATCGGCGGCCAGATCGACCTGATGTGCGACCAGACCACCAACACCACGAGCCAGATCGAAGGCAAGAAGGTCAAGGCGTTCGCGGTGACGACAGCCAAGCGCCTGTCCACCCCGGCGTTGAAAGACCTGCCCACGCTGCAGGAATCTGGCTTGAAGGCATTTGAAGTCACCATCTGGCATGGCCTGTACGCACCCAAGGGCACGCCGGCCGATGTGCAGAAAAAGATCAATGACGCGCTGAAAGTCGCCCTCAAGGACCCCGATTTCGTCAAGAAGCAGGAAGGCCTGGGCGCCGTGGTCGTGGCCGACAAACGCGTGGAACCGGCCGAGCACAAGAAGTTCGTCGCCGGCGAAATCGCCAAGTGGAGCCCCATCATCAAGGCGGCGGGCGTCTACGCCGACTGATCGGCACCGCCAACCTGATCCGTCAGCCACCTCCGGGTGGCTTTTTTTCGGCCGGCGGATTGGGGAATGCGTGTGTCTGCCCGCGCGGCGTTTGCTCCTAAACTGCGCGCATGAACGCCCCATCCAGAACCTGCATCGTCACCGGCTCGGCCAGCGGCATCGGCGCCGCCACCGTGCTGGCGCTGGCCCGTGCCGGCTACAGCACCTTCGGGCTGGATCTCAACGTCGACGGCGCCGAAGCCGTGGCCCTGCAGGCGGCGCTGGAGGCGCCCGGCACGCGCCACGCCAGCACGGCCTGCGATGTGGCGGAGGAATCGCAGGTGGTAGCGGGCTTCGCCCAGGCCATCACCTTCCTCGGCCGGCTGGATGCGTTGGTCACCAGCGCCGGCGTGGCCGAGATGACACCCTTCATGGACATCAGCGTCGCGCAGTTCCGGCGGGTACACGACGTCAATGTGCTGGGCACCTGGCTGTGTATGCGCGAGGCCGCGCGCAGCATGCCGCCAGGCAGCGCGATCTGCGCCATCGCCAGCATCGCGGGCCTGCGCGGCGGCGGTCTGTCGGGCACAGCGGCCTATGCCGCCAGCAAGGGCGGCGTGATTGCGCTGGCCAAGAACGCCGCGCGCGTGCTGGCCGAGCGCGGCATCCGCGTCAACACCCTGTCGCCCGGCGCAACCGACACGCCGATGATCACCGAGCCCCTGCGCAACCCGGCGCACCGCGCGCGCATCGAAGGCCTGGCCGCGCAGCGGCGCATTGGCCTGGCATCCGAGATCGCCCATGGTGTGGTCTATTTGCTGTCGCCCGAAGCCAGTTTCACGCACGGCGCCAATCTGGTGGTGGATGGCGGCATCGTGATGCCATGAGCTCTGACACGGCCTCTCCAGGCTGGCAGCACCCGTTGCGGATCGTCGATTCCATCACCGAGCTCGGTGCCGCAGATGCGGGCTGTATTGCCGTCAGCGGCTCGCACGGTGGCCTGAGTTCGGGGCGTTACGCACTGGCGGCGCGGCCCCAGCTCAGTGTCTTCAACGATGCCGGTGGTGGCCGGGACAACGCCGGGCTGGCCGCGCTGGCGCTGCTGCAGGCGCATGGGCTGGCGGCTTGTACCGTGGCCCACACCAGTGCCCGCATCGGCGAAGCGCACAGCACGCTGGCCGATGGCATCATCAACCATATGAACGCCGCAGCGGCCGCACTCGGCCTGCGCCAAGGCCAGCCGTGCCAGGCGGCGGTACAGCCCTTGATCCAGCCCTAGACCGCTTTACTTCCGGAGACACTCATGCAGCCCATTTTCAAACCAAATCGCCGCCAAGTCCTTGTCATTTGGTCATTGTTTGCTACTGTTTTTATAGCATTTGGCGTTAGTGCGCAGACCAGCTGGCCGACCAAGCCCGTGAAGATCGTGGTGCCGTTCGCACCCGGCGGCACCACCGACATCCTGGCACGTGCGGTTGCGCCAGAACTCTCGCGCGCCTTCGGCCAGCAGTTCGTGGTGGAGAACCGCGCTGGCGCGGGCGGCAACCTGGGTGCCGAGGTGGTGGCCAAGTCACCAGCGGATGGCTACACCCTGCTCATGGGCACGGTGGGCACCCACGGCATCAACAAGGCGCTGTACGAACGCATGCCGTTTGACCCGCAAAAAGACTTTGCGCCGATCACGCTGGTGGCGGGTGTGCCCAATGTGATGGTGATGAACACCGACAAAGCCAAGGCGCTGGGCATCAACAGCGTGGCGGATTTCATTCGCGTGGCCAAGACGCAGCCTGGCAAGCTGAACATGGCCTCCAGCGGCAACGGCACGTCGATCCATCTGGCTGGCGAATTGTTCAAGAGCATGAGCGGGACCTTCATGGTTCACTTTCCGTACCGTGGCTCGGGGCCGGCGCTGCTCGACCTGATCGGCGGCAACATGGACGTGATGTTCGACAACCTGCCGTCTTCGATGCCACACATCAAGTCCGGCAAGCTCAAGGCGCTGGCGGTGACCAGCGCACAGCGTTCAACCGCGCTGCCCGATGTGCCGACCATCGAAGAAGCCGGCAAGCTCAAGGGCTTCGAGGCGAGTTCGTGGTTTGGCTTGCTAGCCCCCGCAGGCACGCCGCCCGAGGTGGTGAACCGGCTCCAGCAGGAGGTGGCCAAGGCGCTGAACAGCCCGGCCATCAAGGAGCGCCTGCAGGCTCAGGGCGCGATTCCCAGCGGCAATTCACCGGCCGAGTTTGCCAAGCTGATCGACAGCGAAATCAAGAAGTGGGCGCAGGTGGTGAAGGTGTCGGGCGCCAAGGTGGATTAGTCATCAGACTCCCCAGACGATCTCGACTTCCGCTTTCTCGCTGCGTCGCAGCATGTCAATGAACGGCACGGCGCGCTGACGCAGGCTGATGGCCTCCGTGGGGGGCGGCTTCACGCCCTCGGCGCGGGCCTGCTCGGCGGCGGCTTTCTGGTCGGCTTCGTCCTTGGCAATCGCCGACTCCAGCGCGCTGATGGCCGCACCCATTTGCACCGGCAGGATGATGCCGGTCGGGCCGGCGTCCTTGCCAATGATGCCCAGCACGCGCCGCCCGCTGGGCTCGAGCATGATCAGGTCGCCAGCGGCCTTGGATTTGAATTTGTAGAGCATGATGCGGCAGGCCTATCGGTAGATGTAGTCGCGCTGGAAAGGATAGGCCGATTGTGCGCCTGCGAGGGCGCCCTCGGTGACATCGCCGCTGGGCCGGGTGGCAAGAAACTGGTGCAGCGAAATCCAGCCCTGCTCGAAACTCATGGCGCTGCCGGCCAGGTACAAGCGGTAGGCGCGCAGGATTTTCGCCGCCTGCGCCGCGCCTGATGTGGCCGACAGTACGCGCACCGCCTCGTCCAGCCGAGACTCCAGCGCGTCCGACCAGGCCCATAGCGTGCGCGCGTAGTGCGGCCTCAGGTTTTCGGTGTCCACCATCTCCAGGCCCGCGGCCGCCATGTTCTGCAGCAGCCGGCTCGCGTGCAGCAGCTCGCCACCAGGGAAGATGTATTTCTCAATGAAGTCGCCCATGCCGGCGCCAAGCTGGTCGTTGTCCACGCCACCGGCCGTGATGCCGTGGTTCATGACCAGCCCGCCCGGCGCCAGCAGGCTGTGGATTTTGCGGAAATACCCGCGCATGTTGGCCCGCCCGACGTGCTCGAACATGCCCACGGAGGCGATGCGGTCGAAGCTGTTGGCTGCATTCAGTTCGCGGTAATCCAGCAACTGGGCGCGCACCCGACCCGTCAGGCCTTTCTCATCGATCAGGCGCTCCAGGTGCGCGTGCTGGTTGCGCGACAGCGTGATGCCCGTGGCGCGTACGCCGTAATGCTCCGCAGCCCAGAACAGCAGGCCGCCCCAGCCCGCCCCGATATCCAGAAAGCGCAAGCCGGGCTCGAGCTTCAGCTTGCGGCAGATGTGGTCGAGCTTGGCCTCCTGAGCCTGCGCGAGCGTCATGTCCACATCGCGGTAGTAGGCGCAGGAATAGACGCGGCGCGGGTCGAGCCAGAGCGCAAAGAAAGCATCAGAAACGTCGTAGTGAAAGCGGATCTGCGCCGCATCGCGGTCCAGCGAGTGCGCCGCCAGCGAACGCGCGCGCCGCAGCAGCTGGGTCCACCAGGTCGTGTCGCTCTCCATTGGCTCGCCCGGCAACAGCCGCGCGGCGGTGACCATCAGGTCGCGCATGGTCCCGTCAAACTCGATGCGGCCTTCCACATAGCCCTCAGCCAGCGCACCGATCTGCCCGGCCGCGAGCGTGGCCACGCCCGCCCAGTCGGCCAGCGTGAGCGTGAGCTTGGCGTTGGCATGCCCGCACCGTTGCCCCCCCGGCAACTGCAGGGCTACCGGCACCGGCAGACCCGCCAGTTGGGACTCAACCGTGCGAACCAGCATGTTCATGGGCTGATTCTTGGCCGATCCGGCGGGCGGCGTCAACCCGGTTGGCGCAAACCCGGCGCAGTTAACCCGGATGTATTCAATCCCGGATGACGGCGGCCGCGGCGCTAGCGGGGCTTGACAGCATTTAGTTTAGATTTAAACTATTTTCCCATGAACATCCTGTGCATCGGCGGCGGCCCCTCGGGGCTGTACTTCGCGCTCCTCATGAAGCAGCAAAACCCGGCGCACCGGGTGGTGGTGGTCGAGCGCAACCGGCCATTTGACACCTTCGGCTGGGGCGTGGTGCTGTCGGACCAGACGCTTGGCAACCTGCGCGCGGCCGACGGCCCCAGCGCGCAACTGATTGGCGACGCCTTCAACCACTGGGACGATATCGAGGTGTTTTTCAAGGGCCGCAGCGTGCGCTCGGGCGGTCATGGCTTTTGCGGTATCGGCCGCAAGCAACTGCTCAACATCCTGCAGGACCGGTGTTTGGCGCTGGGCGTGGAGCTGGTGTTTGAGACCGACGTGGCGGACGACCAGGAACTGGCCGCGCAGTACCAGGCCGATCTGGTGATCGCCAGTGACGGGCTCAACAGCCGCATCCGCAACCGGTACGCCAGCACGTTTGAGCCCGATGTCGATCTGCGCCAGTGCCGCTTTGTCTGGCTGGGCACCAAAAAGACGTTTGACGCCTTCACCTTCGCCTTCGAGCAGACCGAGCACGGCTGGTTTCAGGCGCATGCCTACAAGTTCAACGAAGACACCTCCACCTTCATCGTCGAGACGCCCGAGGCGGTGTGGAAAGCCCATGGGCTGGACCAGCTGGAGCAGGTCGAGGCCGTGGCGTTTTGTGAGCGCCTGTTTGCAAAATACCTCGATGGCCACACGCTGATGAGCAACGCGTCGCACCTGCGCGGCTCGGCCATCTGGATCCGCTTTCCGCGCGTGGTGTGCAAGACCTGGGTGCACCGCGAACAGATCGGCGGGAAAAGCGTACCCATCGTGTTGATGGGGGACGCCGCGCACACCGCGCACTTCTCGATCGGCAGCGGCACCAAGCTGGCGCTGGAAGACGCGATTGATCTGGCCAACGAATTCGCCACGGGCCACGACATGGATACCGTGCTGCACGGCTACGAAGCGCGGCGCAGCGTCGAGGTACTGAAGATCCAGAACGCCGCGCGCAACTCGACTGAGTGGTTCGAGAACGTCAACCGCTACAGTGGCATGGAGATTGAGCAGTTTGCCTACTCGCTGTTGACGCGGTCGCAGCGCATCAGCCACGAAAACCTGCGCCTGCGCGACGCCAGATGGCTGGAAGGCTATGAAGCCTGGCTGTCGGGTGGCCCGGTAGTGCCGCCGATGCTCACGCCGCTCAAGGTGCGCGGCATGCAACTGAAGAACCGCATCGTGTGTTCGCCCATGGCCACCTACAGCGCGGTCGACGGCGTGCCGCAGGATTTTCACCTCGTGCACCTGGGCGCGCGGGCGCTCGGCGGCGCCGGCCTGGTGATGGTGGAGATGACCAGCCCGACCGCCGAAGGCCGCATCACGCCGGGCTGCACCGGCCTGTGGAACGATGCGCAAAGCGCCGCCTTCAAGCGGATTGTGGATTTCGTTCACAGCCAGACGACCGCGAAGATTGGCTTGCAACTGGGTCACAGCGGCCCCAAGGGCTCGACGCAACTCGGCTGGGAAACCACCGACGAGCCGCTGCCCGCGCCCGGGGGGCGCCCCGACGCCGCGCCAAACTGGCCGGTGCTGGCGGCCAGCGCGGTCGCGTATGGCGAGCAGAACCAGACGCCGCAGGCCATGACTCGCTCAGACATGGCGGCGCTGACGCAGCAGTTTGTGGACGCCACGCGGCGCGCCGCGCAAGCCGGGTTTGACTGGCTGGAGCTGCATTGCGCGCACGGCTACCTGCTGTCGAGCTTCATCACACCGCTGACCAACCGGCGCACGGATGACTATGGCGGCAGTCTGGAGAACCGCTGCCGCTACCCGCTGGAGGTGTTCCGCGCGGTGCGCGAACTCTGGCCACAAGACCTGCCCATGAGCGTGCGCATCTCGGCGCATGACTGGGCGCCGGGCGGCAATACCGACGCGGACGCGGTCGAGATTGCCCGGCTGTTCAAGGCCGCCGGCTGCGACATGATCGATGTATCGTCCGGCCAGACCACGCGCGCCGCCAAGCCGGTGTACGGCCGCATGTACCAGACGCCATTTGCCGACCGCATCCGCAACGAAGTGGGTATTCAGACCATCGCGGTCGGCGCGATCAGCGAGGCCGATCACGCCAACAGCATCATTGCTGCGGGCCGTGCCGATCTGTGCGCTATCGCCCGGCCGCACCTGGCCGACCCGGCCTGGACGCTGCACGAGGCCGCCAAACTTGACAGCCGCGCGGTCGACTGGCCGCCGCAGTACCTGAGCGGCCGGGATCAGCTGTACCGCGAGGTTTTGAAGCAAAAACAGGCTCAGGTCGTCGTCAGTGGGTCATCTTTAGCTATTAATTTAATAGCATCTGAAGAAGGAGGCTGAGCATGGATCTGGAAGCCCGCATGCACGGCACCACGCCCAGCGAGCACCCCGAGGCGCTGCGGCTGTGGCTGCGCCTGCTGACCTGCACCCAGCTCATCGAAAAGCAGGTGCGCAGCGGCCTGCGCGAGCAGTTCGACACCACCTTGCCGCGGTTTGACCTGATGGCTCAGCTGGAGCGCGCACCCGACGGCCTCAAGATGAACGAGCTGTCGCGCCGCATGATGGTGACCGGCGGCAACGTCACCGGCATCACCGACCAGCTGGTGGCCGAGGGTCTGGTCGAACGGGTCGACGTGGCCGGCGACCGCCGCGCCTACCGCGTGCGGCTCACGCCCAAGGGCCGCACCCAGTTCAATGACATGGCGCATGAGCACGAGGGCTGGATCGTCGATGCGCTGGGCGGGCTCAACGACAAGGACATTGCCACCCTGCACCGGTTGCTCGGCAAGGTGAAAGCACATTTTCTGGAGACAGCATGAAGCAATACATTGGCGCCGACAACCCAATGCGCGCGCAGTTTGACGCCAAGGCGGCCTACCAGGCGCGCCACTTTGCCTGGAGCTATGAGAACGGCACCGGTACCATCACCCTGAACCGGCCCGAGCGCAAGAACCCGCTCACCTTTGACTCGTACGCCGAGCTGCGCGACCTGTTCCGCGCGCTGACCTACGCGACCGACGTGCGGGTGATCGTGGTCACCGGTGCGGGCGGCAACTTCTGTTCGGGCGGCGATGTGCACGAGATCATCGGTCCGCTCACCCGGATGAGCATGCCCGAAATGCTGGAATTCACGCGCATGACGGGCGATCTGGTGAAAGCCATGCGACAGTGCCCGCAACCGGTGATCGGCGCGATCGACGGTATCTGTGCCGGTGCTGGCGCCATGGTGGCGCTGGCTTGCGACCTGCGACTGGGCACGCCCGCTGCCAAAACCGCCTTCCTGTTCACGCGCGTCGGCTTGGCCGGCGCCGACATGGGCGCCTGCGCACTGTTGCCACGCATGATCGGCCAGGGCCGCGCGTCAGAGCTGCTGTTCACCGGCCGCGCCATGACCGCGACTGAAGGCCTGGCCTGGGGCTTCTTCAATGCCCTGCACGACAGCGCCGACCTGCTGCCGCGCGCGCAGGCGCTGGCGCGCGAGCTGGCCGACGGCCCCACCTTCGCGCACGGCATGACCAAAACCATGCTGAGCCAGGAGTGGAGCATGACGATCGAGCAGGCCATTGAGGCCGAGGCGCAGGCGCAGGCCATCTGCATGCAGACCGAAGACTTCCGGCGCGCCTACGAGGCGTTTGCTGCCAAGCAGAAGCCGGTGTTCGGCGGAGACTGACCCCATGCAGGCCCTTGACCTGGACGCACTGCCGGCGAACACCGTCGTGCCGTCCACCGCCCATCTCACGCTGCCTTTCTTCGGCCCGGAACACCGCGACCTGGCGCGTGAACTGGTGGCCTGGGCGCCCCTGCAGCAGGTGGACGAGACCGATGACCGCCGCGCCTGCCGGGACTGGGTGCGGCGCCTGGGCGCGGGGGGTTGGCTGCGCTACTGCGTGCCCGCGCAGCATGGCGGCGCGCTGGAACGCCTTGACTCGCGCGCGTTGGTGGTGCTGCGCGAAACGCTGGCCTTTCACTCGCCGCTGGCTGATTTTGCGTTTGCGATGCAGGGGCTGGGCAGCGGCGCCATCACGCTGGCTGGCACGGCCGAGCAGCAAGCCGCGTACCTGCCAGCCGTGGCGCGTGGCGACAAGATCGCCGCGTTCGCGTTGAGCGAAGCCGATGCAGGCTCGGATGCAGGTGCTATGAAAACAGTAGCAACTAATGACCATCCAGAGCGGACTCCGGGCACATTTGATGCTTATTTGTTGAATGGAAGCAAAACCTGGATCAGCAACGGCGGCATCGCGGATTTTTACTGCGTGTTTGCCAAGACTGACGTGGATGCCGGCACCCGCGGCATCACCGCTTTCATCGTGGACGCGGCCACGCCGGGGCTTGATGCGTCTGAACACATTGCCGTGATGGCGCCCCACCCGCTGGCCACGCTGCAATTCAACGACTGCCGCATCGGTGCAAGCGCGCAGCTGGGCCCGCTCAACGGCGGCTTCAAGCTGGCCATGCAGACGCTGGACATCTTTCGTGCCTCAGTCGCGGCCGCCGCGCTCGGCTTCGCACGACGCGCGGTGGCCGAAGCCGTTGCCCACGCCAAGCAGCGCAAGATGTTCGGGCACACGCTGGCCGATTTTCAGCTGACCCAGGCCAAGCTGGGTGAGATGGCGGCATTGATCGACGCGGCTGCGCTGCTGACGTACCGCGCGGCCTGGCTGCGCGACGAGGATGAACGCTCCGGCGCCACCGCCGATGCGGCCTCGCTGCGGGCGCGCAGCGTTGCTGCAGCGATGGCCAAGATGACGGCCACCGAGAACGCCCAGCGCGTGATCGACATGGCGCTGCAGATGCATGGCGGGCTGGGCGTGAAGGTCGGCACGCGGGTGGAAAGCCTTTACCGCGACATCCGTTCGCTGCGCATCTACGAAGGCGCCACCGAGGTGCAGCAGCTCATCATCGGCAAATCGGTGCTGCAAGGGGTCTGACATGGCTGCTTCCGCCACCACGCCGTACAGTGCACAGACCGATCGTTTCGTGCATGACCGGCTGCCTCCGCGCGAGCAGTGGCCTGAGCTGCGCTACGAGCGACCCGAGCTCCAGATCGCTGATCGCGTCAATCTGGTCGCGGCGCTGCTGGATGGCGCCGCCAGCAAAGGTTGGGCGGACCGCCCGATGCTGCGATCAGACCGCATCACGCTGACCTACGCCGACGCACAAGCGCGGGTGGACCGCATTGCCCAGGTGCTGGTGGAAGACCTGGGGCTGGTTCCCGGCAACCGCGTGCTGCTGCGCGGCGGCAATTCGATCGGCATGGCGCTGGCCTGGCTCGCGGTGGTGAAAGCCGGCTTGATCTCGGTGGCGACGATGCCGCTGCTGCGCGCCCGGGAGTTGGGCGACATCATTGAAAAATCACAACCTACCGTGGCCGTGTGTGACGCCAAGCTTTTGGACGAGCTGAAGTCAGCCCAAGCCGAGCACCCCGTGTTGCAGACCATCGTGCCGTTCAACCTGATGAACGAGCCGGGTTCACTGGCGGTGTTGTCGGCGCAGAAGAATGGTGATTTCCATCCCTGTCCAACCGCAGCGGACGATATTGCTTTGATGGCGTTCACCTCGGGCACCACGGGCAAGCCAAAGGCGGCGATACACACGCACCGCGATGTGCTGGCGGCCTGTGAAGCCTGGCCGCGGCATATTCTCAAGGCCGTGCCTGATGACATCGTGGTCGGCTCGCCACCGCTGGCCTTCACCTTCGGTCTCGGCGGGCTGCTGGTGTTTCCGATGTGGGCTGGGGCATCGGTGTACTTCCCTGACATCCCATACACGCCGGAAGCCATGGTGCAGCGGATCAAGGCCGTCGGCGCCACCATCTGCTACACGGCGCCCACCTTTTACCGGCAGATGGCGCCGTTCGCCCGACAGCACGGTTTGCCCAGCCTGCGCATCTGCGTGAGCGCCGGCGAAGGGCTGCCGGATGCGACGCGCCAGCTCTGGAAGGAATCGACCGGCATCGAGATGGTGGACGGCATTGGCGCGACCGAGATGTTTCATATCTTCATCTCATCAGCCGGCGCGCAGGTGCGGCGCGGGGCCATTGGCCAGGTCGTTCCGGGCTATACCGCCCGGGTGGTGGATGAGTCGGGCCACGAAGTACCGCGCGGCACCGTGGGCAAGCTGTCCGTGGTGGGCCCGACCGGCTGCAAATACCTGGACGATCCGCGTCAGGCCAACTACGTCAAGGCAGGCTGGAACTACCCCGGTGACGCCTTCCTGCAGGATGCCGACGGCTATTTTTTCTTCCAGGCACGCGATGACGACATGATCATCACCGCCGGCTACAACGTGGGTGGCCCCGAGGTGGAAGACGCCCTGCTCCGGCACCCGGCGGTAGCCGAGTGCGGCGTCATTGGCCAACCCGATGCCGAGCGCGGCACGATCGTCAAGGCGTTCTGCGTGCTCAAGGCAGGCCATGCGGGTGACCAAGCCATGGTGAAAGCGCTGCAGGACCATGTAAAGGCCACCATCGCGCCCTACAAGTACCCGCGCGAGATTGAGTTCGTGGCACAGCTGCCGCGGACCGAGACGGGCAAACTGCAGCGGTTCCGGCTGCGCCAGAACGCCACGCCAGCGCTCTTTCGGAAAGAGAACCCGTGAGACGACTGCTGCAACCCGCGGGCTGGACCGCACCCAAAGGCTACGCGAACGGCATCGCGGCGCGCGGCACGCTGGTGTTCGTCGGCGGGCAGATCGGCTGGAACGCCACCCAGCAGTTCGAATCGGACGATTTCATTGCCCAGACGGCGCAGGCGCTGCGCAATGTGGCCGCCGTGCTAGCCGAGGGCGGTGCGGGGCCGGAGCACATGGTGCGCATGACGTGGTACGTGGTGGACCGGGTGGAGTACAACGCCCGGTTGAATGAGTTGGGCGCCGTCTACCGCGAGGCGATGGGGCGCAACTTTCCGGCCATGAGTTGCGTGGAAGTGTCGGCGCTGATGGAGGCGCGGGCCAAAGTGGAGATTGAAGTCACCGCTGTGGTTCCCGACCAGCCGTGAGGGCAAGGGTCCGGACACCGATACGCGGCGCCTATCTGAACACAACGCTTACTTGGCAACGCCAGTGACTTCGATGGTCACGCGGCGATCAGGCTGCAGGCACTGGATCAGACTCGCGCGGGACTGCGTGTCGCGACAGTCCTTGGTGACCGGCTCGCGCTCGCCGGCGCCGCGCGCGTCGAACTTCTCGGCCTTCACACCCAGGGAGTACAGATACGCCTTGACCGTGTCGGCCCGGGACTTGGACAACTTGTCGTTGTAGTCGTTGCCGCCGAGCCGGTCAGTATGGCCGACGATGGTGAGTGTCTGGATGGACTTGTAGGCCTTCAGGCGATCGGCCACAGCGCCAAGGCGCTGTAAACCGCCAGGCAACATCTGGTCGCGCCCGAACTTGTCAAACATGAAGAGCGTGTCGGCCAGGATGACATAGGTTTCTCGTGAGACACCTTGCGCGGCAGTTGCCGATGCGGGCCCGGGTCCGGCGGCAGCCGCCACTGGCAGCGGGGCGGCGGGTTGCGCACAGCTCGCTGCCTCGATGCCGGCCCTGCGGACAGCGTCTTCGACCATCTGGACGTGCGGCGTGGCCTGACGCCAACCCGTTTGTTCCTCGGCATGGCCCGCGCGCACCAGCCGTACCTCGGCGCAGGCCACGGTGCGTGCCGTGCAAGACAAGGTGGAAGCCTGCGATTTGTAGTTGCCGAGCGTGGCCCACAAGTCATCGCGCAGCTTGCTGCTCCGAGCCACCAGCGGGGTGTCATAGCCAGCTTTGGCATTGCGGTCCGCTTCAAGTGCCTGGACGATCTTCATCGACTCGGTCAGTGACTCCTCGATGTAGCCCGTGCGGTCATTTTCATGGTACTGCGTCTTCGCAGTATCGAGCCAGCATTGAGCCTTGGCTAGCGAGTAGTTGTTCTGCGGAATGCCGCCCTCGTTCAGCTTGCGAAGGCGCTTTTGCACGGCTTCGATGGTTTCGCGGTCAGCAAGGATGCGGCTGTCCGAGATGCGCGCTTGCTGCGGATTGAGGCCAGCAGCGGCGGACGCCGCACCGGGCGCTTCATTCTTGATAGCGCCTGAGCCACATCCCGCGAGGACCAGCGCCAGAAAAGTCATTGGAATTAGCTTGGACATGGCCATCCTCGTCACGGTTTGGCAGGTGCCACGGTGGGGTTGAGCGTTTTGTTCACGGCAGAGTCGTTCTTCTTGAACAGGTCTTCGTCAAATTTGTAGCGGACTCCAAGCACCCAACCGCGGTTGGCGTAGTCGCTTCCGGTCAGGTCGTCGTCACGGAAACCGCGCCAGTTGTAGCCCAGCGTGAGATAGAGGTTGTCAACCAGGATGTAGCCAACCTCAAGTCCGTAGGCGTACTGTTTGGCACCGCCCTGGCCCTGTAGTACAGAGACCAGTGCACCCACCGACCAGCGGTTGGTGACGTCATACGTCACGCGGCCACCAAACAGTTGCGCACGGTAGCTGTCGTTGACCGTGCCAGCGAGCAATTCGTTGACGTTCTTGTAGGCGTAACGACCTGACAGCCACCAGGCCCGGTTGGGGTGGTAATTGGCGCGCAGGCTGATGATGTCGGTGTCGCTGTCCAGGCCGGCGGCCCGGTCGCGGTCCATCTTGCGCTCGTACAGGCCGAGAGCGTCGAAGCGGTTGTTGTCAACCGGGCGGTACGCAAACCCGACCTGGAAGCGGTTCTGGTACTTGTCGGCAGCGCCGGCCGTGCGCGGCTTCACCAGGCTCGCATAGTCGCGCGCGAGCAGTGTCCAGTTGCGGTCGAGTTTGCGCGCGAGACCCGCCGTCAACAGCCAGTTGGTGTTGTTGGTGTCTTCGCGCCATTCAACCCGGCCAGAGCCTTTCCAGAGTTCGCTGGCGGTGTATTCGAGGCCTACGCCCGCGGCTGTGGCGTCACCGGTGGTCGCGGACAGTCGCTCCACGTTGGTGACAAGACGAATGCCTTCTGCCAGCCGCCAGCCATTGCGAAGACCCAGCGCCGCCTGCACATCGCGCCCACCACTCGCATCGCGCAACCGATACTCGCTGTAGAGCGAGCCGTCCTGCATGTACTGGGTGTCAATGCCGATCGCAAATGAGTTGGCGGCCTCGCCAACGCCCAAACCGTACGCACCTCCCCACATTCGGGAATGCTCATAGCGGGAGTAGACGCGTGTCTTGTCTGCCACTTGCCAATCAGCGCCAAGGCGATACAGAGTCGTGCTGTCGTCACCCAGCTCGCGCTGCAGCTCGCCCAGCAAGGTCACCGTGTCGGTCAGGCGGTAGCTGGCACGCCCAAACACCGAGGTACGGTCCAGGGATGTCGGCGCCGTTGGCACGGTGGACGACAAAGCAGTTGGCGAGCACACCACCGGCAGGCCGGTAGCAGGATCGATTTGCTGGTTGCCTTGCTGGCTGATGCCAAAGCCCGTGTTGTAGCCGGTGCTGCTGGCGGTCGTGCCATTCGAGCAGGTATTGCCAATCAACGAGCTGAGGGTGACTGAATCCTGCGAGACCCGACGAACGCCGCCGCCTACGGTGAGCCGATCACTGATCTTCAGGTCGGCGCCAACGGCAGCGGCATCCGTCTTGGTATTGAGAATGCGGTCTTCGGACCGTGTGATCTCGGCGTTGACAGAAAGCTGTTTGTTGACCTGGTAGGCACCCGACGCACCGAGTTCCGTCTTGCCACCTGTGATACCGCTGGAGGAGTTGTTAAACCCCTCGCCAGCGCGCACCGCATAGCCGCGAAGGCGAAGGTCTTCGTCCGAATGGCGGATCTCGACACGGGCGGCGCTGCCCGACACCTCGCCGGTCTGCCCGACGAAGTTGTTGCTGATGTTGGAGTTGAAGCCACTGACGCCGGTGTTGACCACGCTGTTGGTCCGAGCCACCTCGGCGATCAGCTCGGTGTTCTTGCTGAGCTTGAGCTGGATGTTGGCACCGATGACCTGGTACGGCGCCGCAGGATTCTCATCTTTGGCGGC
Organism: Betaproteobacteria bacterium; assembly: GCA_031411575.1. Lineage (GTDB taxonomy): Bacteria > Pseudomonadota > Gammaproteobacteria > Burkholderiales > Burkholderiaceae_C > JANOBJ01. The sequence goes on from JANOBJ010000021.1 coordinate 17,362, forward strand.
TGCCACGCCCACCGACAACGAATCGGACAGCTTGAGTTGCGCGTCGCCGCCGAATACGTTGAACCGCTGGCCGCCCTGCTCCACCTCATACGTGACACGGATCGACACCGGATTGAGCTGATCATCAAAACTGGGTACCGGCGCTCTGAACAGTATCTGTCCGCTGAAGGGCTCGAATTCGTAGTCAGAGTTGCGCGCGAGTGGCGTGGTCTTCAGAACCAACGCTGGCCGATTGCGGTCACGTACAACGATCTCGATTTTTTCGGTCCCCGAAACACCGTTCGGGTTGGACACTCCATATGGTCCTGACACACCGCGCGCCGGGAACTCGTCAATGACCTGGCGCAAGGATTCCCGCGCCACAAAGCCGTTGGCAACGATCCTGCCTTCTTCATAGTGCCCGCGCAGGCCGGACAGTGTGCGGCTGTACTGGCTCAATTGGCGGGCCGGGTTGCCATCCTGCGTGGTGTAGTCGCCCCACAGCAGGTAACTCAGGCCGTTGTCGAGGCGCACATAGAGCTTGCTGGTGCTCTGCGCGTCAACACCACGAATGCTGGAATCGCCGTATACCGGGTAAAACGCATTGGGGTCGATGTCCTGGAACAGCTTCTTCCGGGTGTCTTTGTCGGAGTCATAGGCGAGCGTCAGCAGGTAGTCGCCCTTGACCTTGCCCTTGAGGTACATCGCAGCACGTGCACCAAAATTGGTCTTGCCGCCGTTGAAGTCTTTGGTGAATCCGCGCAGCTCTTCGTCGAAGCCATCTTTCTCGCGAACAGGCACGATCTGACGGGGGTCAAACTTGTCGGACCGCAAGCGCCCTTCTATCAGGCCGACGGCAATCATGTCGCGCAAGTCGGGTACATAGCGCACCACCACTTTCTCAGCGACGCCTTTGACTGAAATCCGCAGCGTGACTGGGTCTGGCTTATAGGGTGCAATCAACTTGAAGTTAAGTACGCCGTCTTTGACCACCGCCTGGATGCCGGGCTGAATGCGGTCAACATCCCCCTTGTCGGCTGCCGACTCAGACGTCAGCCGCCCAGGAAGCAGGACACGCGCGCCCCCATCGACTTCAATAGTCACGTCAACGTCTGCTTTTACGGCACCTCCGTTGATATCGAGCAGCTGCACCGACACATCGGTGCCACTCACGCCGTCCGCAGCCAGATTGTCTCCGGCGACCTTGATGGTGATTTTTTCGACCGGGGTCGATAAGCGCTGGAGAAACGACGTAAACGGCCGCGGACCGATACCCTGCTGACCGCCCGACTCAAAAAGACTCTTGGCATCAGGCGTATCGGCACTGGTGGTGTTCAACGCTGGCTGGGCCAGGGCGGCAGTGCCGTGCATCAATGCCACAGCCAAGGCGACCTGCGTCTGCCGCACCATGAACATCGAGTTCATTCTGAAGGGTTTGATCGGGCTCATGGTCTTGTCACCCCTGTGCCGGCGGGTGGCATTTCAATCTGGCGGGGGGTGGGCAGTATTTGTTGCCGCGGCCCGGAAGGTTCATTGTCGATCTTCAGCGGCTTGTCCTTCTCGGTATCAACGGACAGTACGCCCCCTTGTGCCCGGCGCGCCTTGACCTGATCCATCACCTCGGGGCTGCAGGAGCCTTCAATGAAGTCGGCTCTTGCCATTTCGCCACCTTTGAGGTCCACGAAGATGCTGTCGCCAACACCGGCGTTGCGGTTGCTCGATGGCACCATGCGCGAGCCCTTTGGCAGCGTCGTCCGGTCGGCCTTGATGACATGTGTCTGCGACTTCACGCCACAGATGCTGTACTTGCCTTCGCTGTCCGTGATGATGTAAGTGCCGTCGAGCATGACCAGCCTCACGCCAGGAATACCCACCTCACGCGAGCCACTGGCGTTGTTTTGCGCGTGGTTGCCATCGCAATCTACGTAGACCTTGCCGATGATGCAGCCTTCGTTGCTGAAGACACCGCCCTGGACGTTGACTTTGTAGGTTGCCGTGTTTGAACGAATCGGGGCTCCACCTGCACCGGGGAACACGCCGGTGGCGCGGTTAATGCCATCGCCTTGCTGTGAACCGACACCCAGACGGACAAAGTAGGTGAGCTCAGACGTCGCATTGGCTGCAACCGTACCCACGTTGAATGTCAGCGCACGTCCGACCCCACCAGCAGGATTGGGCACAACCGAACCGTTCAGGCGCGCCGTTTCAAGGATGTAGCGGAATCCTGCGGGCAGCAAGTCCTCCAGCGTGACGCCGGCAATTGGCACACCCGTCGTATTCCGGATGCGAATCGTGTATTGGACGGAGTCGCCCACCTCAGCAACTGTCTTGTTACCAGTTTTGCTGACCAGAATCGCGCCTGACACCAAGGGATCCAGCGGGATATGGTTGTTGAAGACGTTGCCAGAGCCCGGTATGTTGAACTGGAATGACAGGAAGTACTGCGTGCCAAGACCCCCGACCGGACCGACGCCATTGACGCCAACCGCAGGCGCGGTGGCCTGGCTCTGTATGTCCGTGTTGCCTGCGGGGACGGCAAATGTGCCCTGCGGGAGCGCAACCCCGCCTTGTGTCGCTGGGCCGACGGCGTACCCGTTCGGCGGCGTGACCTGCAGGGAATAAACACCGGATGGCGGGTTGTTGACAAACACATACTGGTAGAGCCCGGATGCTGGCGTCAGCTGCACAAGGTTTTTCGGATCCAGCAAATGAATGGCCGGGTCGAACCCTGCTGGCGCAATAAGCCGCACGGTCGCACCAGCAATCGGAGCCCGGACAATTGCGTCGTACACCACACCACTTGGATCAAGGGGCAAGTTCTGACTGATCGTGTTGTCGCCCGCATAGAGCGTGATGTTGTCGATGAAGCCAGCCACGGTGACCGTCTGGGATGGTGATACGGCGCTTGTCAGCGAGTTGTTCCCCGTTGACGGTTGCCCACCCTGAGTCAATGTCGCCTGATTGAAGGGCGTTCCATAGAGCACGTTACCCGTCGGGTCGCGGAACTGAACGCGGTAACCCGTGCCAGGCAACTGGCCACCGATCGCATAGTTACCGTTGGCGTCAGTAGTTGCAGTCCCCACAATCGCCGTGTTGGTGCCCGTCACGCGCAGCAGTTCGACCCGGAACCCTGGGAGCGGTTGATCGGTTGCTGGCTCAAAGAATCGGCTGCGGTTGATGTCGTAGAACGCCTTGCCTGAAACTGTGGCGTTCGGGGCCAGACCAATAGCAAGCTGGTCCGTAGCGGTATTGTTGGCCGTGTTCTGTTCAGGTGTCGAGGTGGCCACCGTGCTGGTGGCGCTGAGCACGGTCGTGGCCGTGCTGGCCGGCACCGTGGTGGTGAAGCTTTGCGTCACGCTTTGCCCCGGCGCCAGGTTGCCCAGCGTGAAGGTGCGCACGTCTCCGTTGCTCAGCGT
>JANOBJ010000022.1:0-9782 GCA_031411575.1 Betaproteobacteria bacterium
CCGATGTGCGCGCCGAATGGCCTTATAAAGCTATGATTTCAATAGCATCGCTGCCGGCACAGACGCTGGCGCAACGGCCCGACGTGTTCAACGCCGAGCGCGAGGTGGCGGCCGCCAGCGCCGAGGTAGGCAGCGCGCACGCACAACGCTACCCGCGCCTGTCGCTCAGCGGCTCGGTCGGCGCGCTCAATGTACGCGCGGGCGGCGTCAGCAGTGACCTCACCACCTGGTCGATCGGCCCGCTGGCGCTTACGCTGCCGCTGTATGACGGCGGACGCCGCGCGGCCGACGTGGACGCGGCCCGGGCCCGCTACGACGAGGCCGCCGCCAGCTACCGCGGCCGGGTGCGCCAGGCGGTGCGCGAGGTTGAGGAGGCGCTGGTCAACCTGCAGAGTACCGGCGCGCGCAACGACGACGCCAACACCGCGGTCGAGGGCTACCGCCAGTCGTTCACCGCCACCGAGGCGCGCTACAAGGGCGGGCTGGCCAGCCTGGTCGAGCTGGAAGACTCGCGCCGCACGGCGCTGGCCGCGCAGACCACGCTGGTGCAGCTGCAACGCGAACGCATTGCCGCCTGGATCGCGCTGTACCGCGCCGCCGGCGGCGGCTGGACGCCCAACGCCAACACCGCCGCCGCCACCGCGCGCTGAACCCGCCGCGGCCTGAAGCGCCGCGGTTTGTCAACCTGTTGTTTATCGGATTCGCACCACCATGGCCTCGTTCACACTCAAATCTGTTGCTATTGTTTTAATAGCTGTCGGCGTGCTGGCGGCGGGGACCTTCGCCGTATTGGGCATGAAATCAAAGGCCGCGGATGATCCGGCGCCGGCCGCTGGCAGCGCGGCCACTGCGAGCGCGGCGAAGGGCGCCAAGGCCACCGCCAAACCCGCGCTGACCGTGACCACCGCCCAGCCGCAGCGCGCCAGCCTGCCGCTCAAACTGACGGCCAACGGCACCGTGGCGGCCTGGCAGGAAGCCAGCATCGGCTCGGAATCCAGCGGCCTCAAGCTGGCCTCCGTGCGCGTCAATGTAGGCGACGCGGTCAAGGCCGGCCAGGTGCTGGCCACCTTCGCGCCCGAGAGCGTGGCCGCCGACGTGGCGCAGACGCGCGCCGCCCTGGTCGAGGCCGAGGCCAATGCCAGCGAGGCCGCCGCCAACGCCGAACGCGCGCGCACGCTGCAGGCCAGTGGCGCGCTGAGCGCGCAGCAGATCAACCAGTTCTTCACCGCCGAAAAAACCGCCAGGGCGCGCGTCGATGCCGCGCGCGCCACATTGGCCGCGCAACAGCTGCGGCTGAACCACACCCAGGTGGTGGCGCCCGACGCCGGCGTGATCTCGTCGCGCAGCGCCACGGTAGGTGCCGTGGTCGGCGCGGGCACCGAGCTGTTCCGGCTGATCCGCCAGGGCCGGCTCGAATGGCGCGCCGAAGTGACCTCCGCCGAGCTGGGCCGCATCAGCACCGGTACGCCGGTGGCGGTCACGCTGCCGGGTGGCGGCGCGGTCAAGGGGCGGGTGCGCATGGTGGCGCCAACGGTGGACGTGCAGACGCGCGCGGCGCTGGTCTACGTCGATTTGCCAGCCATGAGCGTCGCCGGGCCGCGAGGCAAGCAAAGCGCAGCCTCCGGCAACGCGGGCGCGAAGGCCCCCTCGGGGGGCAGCGCAGTACACGCAGTGACAAGCGTGGGGGCGTTGCCCGGCATGTTTGCGCGCGGTGACTTCGAGATTGGCGCCAGTGACGCGCTGACCGTGCCGCAGCAGGCGCTGGTGATGCGCGACGGCTTCAGCTACCTGTTTCAGGTGGGCCCGGACAACCGGGTCACCCAGCTCAAGGTAGAGGCCGGCCGCCGCATCGGCGACCGGGTGGAGATCACACGCGGGCTGGAGGCGGGCGCGACCGTGGCCGTCAAGGGCGCGGGCTTTCTGAATGAAGGCGACGTGGTGCGGGTGGCGGTGGACGCCGTGGCACCCGTGGCGTCGGCGGCGGGCGTGGCGCCTGCCACCGCGGCACCTGCGGCGGCCAAGTAACCCCAGGAGGCAATATGAACCCCCACGCTCACATCCGTTCGCTGCCCCCCGAGGGGGCGCTTGCCTCCTTTGAGGCGGCTCGGCAGGAGGCACCGTGAACGTCTCCGCCTGGTCGATCAAGAACCCGATCCCCGCCCTCATGCTGTTTGTGATGCTGACCTTTGCCGGTCTGCTGAGCTTCAACGCCATGAAGGTGCAGAATTTCCCTGACCTCGATCTGCCCACCGTCACTGTCAGCGCGTCGCTGCCGGGTGCCGCGCCCGCGCAGCTCGAGAACGACGTGGCGCGCAAGATCGAGAACGCGCTGGCCACGCTGCAGGGCCTGAAGCACATCTACACCAAGGTGCAGGACGGTGGCGTCACCATCACCGCCGAGTTCCGGCTGGAAAAACCGGTGCAGGAAGCCGTGGACGACGTGCGCTCGGCGGTGGCGCGGGTGCGTGCCGATTTGCCCGGCGACCTGCGCGACCCGATCGTGACCAAGGTCGATCTGGCGGGCTCGCCGGTGCTGGCGTTCACCATTGGCTCGCTACCGAAGGGGCCTGCCGGGCCAGGCATGGACGACGAGGCCCTCAGCTGGTTTGTGGACAACGACGTCTCCAAGAAGCTGCTGGCCGTCAGCGGCGTGGGCGCGGTCAATCGCGTGGGCGGCGTCAACCGCGAGGTGCAGGTGCTGCTCGACCCGGCCAGACTGCAGGCGCTGGGCGCCAGTGCCGCCGACATCTCGCGCCAGCTGCGCCAGGTGCAGACCGAAAGCGCGGGCGGCCGCACCGACATTGGCGGCGGCGAGCAACCGGTGCGCACGCTGGCCACGGTGCAGTCAGCGCAGGAGCTGGCCAACCTGCAACTGGCGCTGGCCGATGGCCGGCGCATCCGGCTCGACCAGGTGGCCACCATCAAGGACAGTTTTGCCGAGCCGCGTTCGGCGGCCCTGCTCAACGGCAAGCCGGTGGTGGGCTTTGAGGTGGCGCGCAGCCGCGGCGCCAGCGAGGTCGAGGTGGGCGCTGCGGTGCAGAAGGCGCTGGCCGAGCTGCGCGCGGCGCACCCGGATGTGCAGATCACCGAGTCGTTCAACTTTGTGAAGCCGGTGGAAGAAGAGTACGACGGCTCGATGGTGCTGCTGTACGAAGGCGCCATCCTGGCGGTGCTGGTGGTGTGGCTGTTTTTGCGCGACCTGCGGGCCACCTTTGTCTCGGCGGTGGCGCTGCCGCTGTCGGTGATTCCGGCCTTCATCGGCATGCACTACCTGGGCTTTTCGATCAACGTGGTGACGCTGCTGGCATTGAGCCTGGTGGTCGGCATTCTGGTGGACGACGCGATTGTGGAGGTGGAGAACATCGTGCGCCACCTGCGCATGGGCAAGACGCCGCTGCAGGCCGCGATGGAAGCGGCTGACGAGATTGGCCTGGCCGTGATTGCCACCACCTTCACGCTGATTGCGGTGTTTTTGCCCACCGCCTTCATGAGCGGTGTGGCGGGCAAGTTCTTCAAGCAGTTTGGCTGGACCGCCTCGCTCGCGGTGTTTGCCTCGCTGATCGTGGCGCGCGTGCTCACACCCATGATGGCGGCCTACCTCATGAAGCCGCCCAAGGGCGAGCACACCGAGCCGATCTGGATGGCCACCTACCTGCGCTGGGCCGCCTGGTGCGTGAAGCACCGCTTCATCACCGCGCTGGCGGCAGGCGCGTTCTTCGTCGGCTCGCTGGCGCTGATTCCGCTGCTGCCGACCGGCTTCATCCCGCCGGACGACAACTCGCAAACGCAGGTGTACCTGGAGCTGCCGCCCGGCGCCACGCTGGCGCAGACACGCGTGGCCGCCGAGCAGGCGCGCGTGCTGGTGGCCAAGGTCAACCACATCCAGAGCGTGTACACCACCATTGGCGGCGGCGCCGCGGGCAGCGACCCGTTTGCACCGCAGGGCGCGGTCGAGGCGCGCAAGGCCACGCTCACCATCCAGATGAGCGAGCGCGGCGAACGCCCGCGCAAGCAGGTGATCGAGAACCAGCTGCGCACCGCGCTGGAACAACTGCCAGGCGCGCGCAGCAAGGTCGGCCTGGGCGGCTCGGGCGAGAAATACGTGCTGGTGCTGACCGGTGCCGACGCGCAGGCACTGCAGACCGCGGCGCTGGCCGTGGAGAAAGACCTGCGCACCATTCCCGGCCTGGGCAGCGTGGCGTCCACCGCCAGCCTGGTGCGGCCCGAGATCGCGGTGCGGCCCGACTTTGCCCGGGCCGCCGACCTGGGCGTGACCAGCAGCGCCATCGGCGAAACGCTGCGCATCGCCACCGTGGGCGACTACGACACCTCGCTGCCCAAGCTGAACCTGTCACAGCGGCAGGTGCCGATCGTGGTGAAGCTGGAAGACGCGGCGCGGCAAGACCTGGATCTGCTGTCGCGCCTGGCCGTGCCGGGCATCAAAGGGCCGGTGATGCTGGGCCAGGTGGCGACACTTGAGTTCAGCGGCGGCCCGGCCGTGATCGACCGGTACGACCGTGCGCGCAACATCAACTTCGAGATCGAGCTGTCGGGCCTGCCGCTGGGCGACGTGGCCAAGGCGGTACAAGAGCTGCCCGCGGTGAAGACGCTGCCACCGGGCGTGAAGGTGGTGGAAATCGGCGACGCCGAAGTGATGGGCGAGCTGTTTGCGAGCTTTGGCCTGGCCATGCTGACCGGCGTGCTGTGCATCTACATCGTGCTGGTGCTGCTGTTCAAGAGCTTCCTGCATCCGGTGACGATTCTGGCCGCGCTGCCGCTGTCGTTGGGCGGCGCGTTTGTGGGCCTGCTGCTCGCGCAGAAGAGCTTTTCGATGCCGTCGCTGATCGGGCTGATCATGCTGATGGGCATCGCCACCAAGAACTCGATTCTGCTGGTCGAGTACGCCATTTTGGCGCGGCGAGAGCATGGCATGACGCGCTGGGACGCGCTGCTGGACGCCTGCCACAAGCGCGCGCGGCCCATCATCATGACCACGCTGGCCATGGGCGCGGGCATGCTGCCGATTGCGTTCGGCTGGGGCGCGGCCGATTCGAGCGTTCGCTCGCCGATGGCGGTGGCGGTGATCGGCGGGCTGATCACCTCCACCTTTTTGAGCCTGCTGGTGATTCCGGCCGTGTTCACCTACATCGACGACATCGGCGAATGGTTCACGCGGCAGTTCCGGCGCCTGCGGCACCACGATGCCCCGCCGCAGGCGGGCGCCGATACGCCTGCGCTGGGCACGCCCCCCGCCGACGCCGCCGCCAAAGCCTGAGGTGCCGGCCCCCGAACTGCCGATCGCTGAGTTGCCAACCCGCGAGCTGCCCATACCCGAGCTGCGCACGCGCGAGCTGCCGACCGCCGGCCTGTGGGCTTGGCCGGCGCTGTGTGCGTTGCTGGGCGCCGCCAGCGTGGCGGTGTGGCTGCTGGGCGGCCCGGCGATGGACGACACCTCACCCGCCGCGCGCCTGGTGTGGCAGCCCGGCAGCTGGTGGCAGCGCCCCTGGACGCTGTGGACCGCGCCGCTGGTGCACCTGAGCGGCGTGCACCAGGCCGCCAACGCTCTGGCCCTGGCCGCGCTGGCCGTGCTGGGCCGCGCCCTGCACGCCGGCCGCCCCGCCACGATCGCCCTGCTGCTCGCCTGGCCGCTCACCACCTTGACCCTGCTGGCCTGGCCGCAGATTGGCCACTACAGCGGACTTTCAGGCCTGATTCATGCCCAGGTGCTTATCCTGTGGTCATTGTTAGCTATACATTCAGTAGCAAAACGATGGTCGCTCGTACTGCTCGCTGGCATGGGCCTGAAGCTGCTGACCGAGCACGCCTGGTCACAACCCATGGTGTTTGACCCCAACTGGGGCTTCAACGTCGTCGTCGCCGCGCATTTGGGCGGCGCGCTGGTGGGGGCGGGGTGTGGGGTGGTGGTGCATGTGCTGGCGGGTGCGTCGCACGCGCGTTCGGCCGGTTGACGCGCGCGAGTGCCCGCGACGCACCCTTGCACCGTCGCACTTAAGTCGCCAGGGAAGCGCCGTCGTCCGCTTTGGCGATCAGCACCTCGGCCGGAATCCCCAGACCCTTGTGCAGGCGCCGGATCATCGGCAGGGTGAGCGGCCGCGTGCGGGCCAGCACCTCATAGACGCGGTTGCTGCGGCCAATCATGGGTTCGAGGTCCTTGATGGCCAGCCCGCTTTGCTCCAGCCGGAACTTGATGGCCTCCACCGGATCGGGCGGGTCCATCGGGTGGTGGCGCGCCTCGTAGGCCTGCACCAGCGTGGCCAGCACATCCAGCCGCTCGCCCTCGGGCGTGGCCGCGTCCGGGTCTTGCGCCATCAGCGCGGCAATTTCGCGCAGGGCGGCCCGGTGGTCTTGCGCGGTTCGAATCGGTCGAATTTCCATGGGGGTTCCCTTCTCGCGCATCAATCAGGATCAACGGTTTCAGCGTCAATGGCGTCGTATTGCCGGTGCGTGCCAACGAACTTCACAAACACAATCTGCAGCTTGTAAGACACCGCCACCACCAGCCGGTAATCGTTGCCCTTGATGTTGAACACCACGCGCCGGTTCTTCAGGATGCTCGCGTTGCGGTACTGCGCCTTCACGTCCGCCGGCTGCGTCCATGCGGCCTTGGACACCTCCTGGTACCAGGCCCGCAACGGCTGCTCGGCATCACGGTAGTCGGCCTTGGCCCAAAAATCCCGGAGAAAAGCCACGGCGATGACGCGCATAAATGCAGTTTAGTCCCAAATTGGGACTGCTGCAAGATTCCCCAATGAGCACTTGCTGACGGCTCGCGTCGTTGACGCCAATTGTTGAGGTTCGTGCGAATGCGTGAAATGATTTATATAACGATTTTCTCCATGAAACCTATGTAAATCAAAGACTTATAGTCATCAACAGCCTATTCATGAAATGATTCATGAATAGATTTCACCTGCTCAACCGCCTCTTGAAATGATTGCACAGCATGCCCTCGCTGTGGATTCTCAGGGCTGATTCATCATCAAGTCTTCGTTCAGTCGCCCGTGTTTTCGGACTATTCAGTAATGCGCCGATTGCCCGCTGCCTGGCTGGGAGTCGGGGTGTGCGGTCTCGGCGCACTCCGCGCGGCCCGGCGGATCACACGCAACAGCTCTGCCGGGTAAAGTCGGACCATTCACTTCGGCAACACCGCACACAGCGATCAGACCAAGCTGAATCTGCCCCATGCTCCGGGCGAAAAAACCATTTCAAGGATGAACATGTCGACCGACTTCAACATCCTCAAAGCGGAATATCTTTCCATGCGGAAGGAAATCGAAATGGTTGTCGCTTCATTGCCTCAGCTTGAGCGGAACTGCGTTTTGGTTGTTGCAGTGGCGTTCACGTGGGCCGCGACGCAAGAACTCCTAGAAGACTTGGCACGGATTGCATGGCTATTGCCTTCGACGGTTCCCATTTACGGTGCTGTGCGGACTTGGGCCATTGCCAAACATTTACGGGTGCTGGCCAGCTACGTAAAGACCATAGAGAAGGCCGCGATTCCTGATGGCCTTGACATCGTAGGTCGGCAACATTTTCTGGATGCCCAGTCAAACTACTCAGTAATAACAACGACCCAGCATGTCTGGTCCGTGCTGATAGTCTGATCACTTGCACTAAGCTGGTTCGGGTTCAAACAAACGCTCTAGTCCACTGATGCTGGCGGCCGCGCTTCATGACTCCATCCCCGTTGCACTCCAAGCAGGACCCGGGGTGGAATGAAGTCTGGCCGCGCCTGAAACATGTGGGTCAGACTCTGACGCTTGTCGTCAGGGCCGGCGCCCCTCAATCCACCGTCGCCCCCGAAGCCGCCACCACCTTGGCCCACTTCTCGGTTTCGGCGGCAATCACCTTGCCGAAGTCTTCGGGCGAACCGTTGATGGGCACGCCGCCCAGGGCGGCCAGGCGTTCGCGCATTTTCGGGTCGGCCAGGGCTTTGTTGACTTCGGCGTTGATCTTGTCGATGGCCTCGCGCGGCGTGCCTTTGGGCATGCCGATGCCGAACCAGGCGGTGGCTTCGTAGCCGGGTACGGCGTCGCCGACGGTGGGGGTGCCGGGCATCGATGGTTCGCGCGCGGCGGAGGTGACGGCCAGCGCGCGGATGCTGTTGCCCTTGATGTGTGGGGCCGACGAGGGCAGGTTGTCAAAAAACACCTGCACCTGGCCGCCGATCAGGTCGGTCAGCACCGGGCCAGCGCCCTTGTACGGCACGTGGACCATGTTGCAGCCGGTCATGGTCTTGAACAGCTCGCCCGACAGGTGGGTGGAGGTGCCGCTGCCTGATGACGCCATGTTGACCTTGCCGGGATTGGCCTTGCAGTAGGCGATGAACTCGGGCACGGTTTTCACCGGCAGGCCGTTGGTCACCACCATCACGTTGGGGGTGCGCACGATGCCGGCCACGGGCGTGATGTCGCGCATGAAGTTGTAGTTGAGCTTTTTGTACAGCGACGCGTTGATGCCGTTGGCCGGGTTGACCAGCAGCATGGTGTAGCCATCGGGTGGCGCGGTCACCACGGCCTCGGTGCCCAGGTTGTTGCCGGCGCCGGGCTTGTTCTCCACCACCACGGCCTGGCCGAGCTTTTCGGTGAGCCAGGTGGCCATGATGCGCGCCAGCACGTCGGTGGTGCCGCCCGGCGGGTAAGGCACGATCCATTTGATCGGACGGGTCGGGTAGTCGGCGGCCAGGGCGTTGCCGTTGCCAGCCAGCGCGGCAAGGACGGTCAATGACAGCAGGGCGGCACGGCGGGTGGTCAAACGGGGAAGCGGGCGCATCAGTTGTCTCCTTCTGGGTGGGAAGTGCAGGCCGGTGCAGGCGCTGGGCGCCAGACCGGTGCTGATGCGGATTGTGCGTGACTTCCGCGCCGCGCGGGGTGGTGAAATGCGGGGGTCAACGTGCCGCGTGATGGTTCGAATTGCTCCTAAAATAGTAGCAAACTATGACCAACTGATGCGGACAACGGGCCGATTTGGCTTGAAAATTGGCTCCGGACGCGTCTTGTGCGGCGCAGCATGCCGAGGCGTGCAGCGGTGCGCCAGCCAGGGCGCCTGCGAACCCTTCAAAGCGCCTGCAACCCTGTCAAAGCGCCTGCAACTCTGTCAAAGCGCCTGCGGCGCGGCCCCCGGCGCCAGCGTGCCGGCGATCTCTTTCGACAGTTCCTTGCGGTAGCGGTTGAGCTCCTGCACGCTCTTGAAGCTGCGGTCCATCAGGAGGCTCATGTTGTGCAGGATGCGCTCGACCACCTTGCTCTCCCATACCGCGTCAAACTTGATCTGCGTGTCGAGCCAGTGCTCCAGCCACTCGGGGTTGGGCAGGCGGCTCTGGATGGTGTCGCGCGGGAACAGCGCCTTGTTCACGTGCAGGTTGGTCGGGTGCAGCGCCTGCGCGGTGCGGCGCGCGCTGGCCATCAGCACGCCCACCTTGGTGAAGGCGGCCTTGGCTTCGTTGCCAAAGGTGTTGATGGCGCGCTTCATGTAGCGCAGGTAGGCGCCGCCGTGGCGGGCTTCGTCCTGGCTGAGCTTGGTGTAAATGGTTTTGATGACCGGCTCGGAATGCCATTCGGCAGCGCGGCGGTACCAATGGTTCAGGCGGATTTCGCCGCAAAAATGCAGCATCAGGGTTTCCAGCGCCGGCGCCGGTTCAAACTCGAAGCGCACCTCGTGCAGTTCCTGCTCGGTCGGCGCCAGCTCGGGGCGAAAGCGCCTGAGGTATTCCATCAGCACCAGCGAATGCTTTTGCTCTTCAAAAAACCAGATCGACATGA
>JANOBJ010000023.1:0-25552 GCA_031411575.1 Betaproteobacteria bacterium
GGCTCGCCGCCGCCATCGCTGCCGCGCCACAGCACGTCGCAGGGCACACCGGCGGTGGGCAGGGCCAGCAGGTAGCGCCAGGCCCCGCGCTGGGCTTGCTCCAGCGCCTCGCGCAGCGGCAACCCGAGCACGGTGCGCTGCGCCGCCGTCCAGTGGCCGGGCGGCTCGGGCGACGCCGGCAAGCGCACCTCGTCGCAGCCGGGCAGCACCACCGCGCCGACAGGCCGCGCCAGCAGCTGGCTCAGCGGCAGGATCACCACCTGTTCATCCACAGGATGGCGCGGCACAAAGCTGGCAGCCTCCAGCACGTCTTGCACCCAGCCGGTGAAATCGGCCAGGCTGATGCGGCGCGCGGCGGAAGGCCAGGCCTGCAGCTCGGCGGCCGCGCCCTCGTTGAGGCGCAGCACGTCGCACAGGGTGACGCCCGCCGCGTCGTGGCTCAGCGGCTCCCATTGTCCGGTGGTGACCAGCAACGCGCGCAGCGCGTCGAGCCAGGCCGGCAGTGGACGCGCCTCGCGCATCGTCTGGCGGGCGGTTTCGATACGCCCGGTCACTTCAGACACGCTGTCATTTGCTACATGATGAATAGCAACAAATGATCGCCACACTTGGACTTTTAGCCTTCTGAGCACTTTTTCCAGCTGAATGACCGTTTCCCGGCGGAACGCGGGCGCGTGCTTCAGCCCATCGAGCACCGCATCGGCGCTGGCGTCCCACGGGCAGGCCCGCAAGCCCGCCATCACATCGGCGGCGACGCGCGTGGTCGAGAGTTTCCAGCCGGTTTCATCGCGCATCACCACGTCGTGCGCAGCCAGCGCCGCACGGATGCGGCGGGTCAGGGCCCGGTCGGTCGCAACCAGCGCCACGGGCTGCCGGCCCGCTTCGAGGTGGCGCAACACGCACGCGGCGGCGCGCTGGGCTTCGTCTTCGGCATCGCGTGCACCGTGGAGTGACACAACGGCCGTCGGGTCAGCCGATTCATGGGCTTGCGCGACGTCCAGCGCCGCGTCCAGCGCGATGGTGTGGGCACGGGCGCCCAGGCGTACCTGCAGCGCCACCGCGAGCGGCTCGGTGCGAAAGCCGTCGAGCACCACCAGGCAGTCCAGCGCGGGGAGTGTGCGGTCGTCAAACAGACTGTCGGTGGCGTAGCGCGACACGGCCGCCCATTCGAGCGCGATGCGGGCCAGCGCCGATTCGATCGCCAGCAAGGGCGCGTCGGCCGGCCCGGCGAGCGTGGCGCGCGCGCGGGCCGCCCAAGCGGCACGTTCGGCGGGTGGCACAGCCGCAGCGGCCGGCGCGAGCTGGTGCGCGGCGTCCACCAGCCGGCCGGTCAGCGCATCGCCCCGCGCGCGCAGGCCGGCACGCTCGATCCACGCCTGGGCTGCCAGCGTATCGCGCGCCACATCACCACTGATGTCTTCGGGCGTGGGTGCGAATGGCCGGCGCGCCTGCGCCCAGTTCAGCGTGGTCTCAAAGCGCGGAGCAAAGCCGTTGGGCATCGCCTCGGCCCAAAACTGGCGTGCCAGCGGCATCAGCTGCGCATACGGCAGCAACACGACCGATCGCGCGGGGTGGGCCTGGGCGTCGGCCAGGGCCGCGGCGATGCGCGCGATCAGGCCAGTCTGTGGTGCGACCCAGCGCGCGCGCAGCGGATGGGCATGCACAACCGCATCGGCGGACGCGGCTGTACCGGGGGTCGCCACGTCTTTTGCTATCGCGCCCATAGCCGCCCCATTACCGACTCATCCACTTGGTTTCTGTCACAATGCCGCAACTTTAGCTGCATAACCGTCGTCACAAGGAACACACCATGGCCAGCGACCTGATCAAACATGTATCCGACGCGACTTTTGAGTCCGATGTGCTCAAGTCGACCCAGCCTGTGCTGGTGGACTACTGGGCTGAATGGTGCGGCCCTTGCAAGATGATTGCGCCTATCCTGGACGAAGTGGCCACCACGTACGCGGGCAAGCTGCAGATCGCCAAGATGAACGTCGATGAAAACCGGGACATCCCGGCCAAGTTCGGCATCCGCGGCATCCCCACGTTGATGCTGTTCAAGGACGGCCAGCTGGCCGCCACCAAAGTCGGCGCGCTGGGCAAAGCCCAGCTGACCGCGTTCATCGACCAGCAACTGGCCTGAGCCCCGGGGCACCCGCGCTGCCAGGGCCGCCCTGGCAGCCACCCGATTTCCTGTCATAATCTCCTTCAATCGCTGACCTGCATGTCCGGGTCGGTTCGAATATCCGGCTTGCGGGGCCATCGCCCCGCCTCTTTTGAAGCCTTCCCCAGCCATTTCAAAGTACCCCGCGAGGGGATGTTGTCCAGAACCCGTTCCGGGTCGTTCACGCAGGTAACTCCATGCACTTAAACGAACTCAAGGCACTGCACGTGTCTGAAGTCTTGAAGCAGGCCGAAGCGCTTGAGATCGAAAACACCGGCCGCATGCGCAAGCAGGAGCTGATGTTCGCCATCATCAAGAAGCGCGCGCGCGCCGGCGAACAGGTGTTTGCCGACGGCGTGCTGGAAATCCTGCCCGACGGTTTCGGCTTTCTGCGCAGCCCCGACACCAGCTACACAGCCAGCACCGACGACATCTACATCAGCCCGAGCCAGGTGCGCCGTTTCAACCTGCACACCGGCGACATGATCGAAGGCGAAGTGCGTACGCCCAAGGACGGCGAGCGCTACTTTGCGCTGACCAAGCTCGACAAGGTCAACGACGGCCTGCCGGAAGACAACAAACACAAGGTGATGTTCGAAAACCTCACGCCGCTGTTCCCCAAGGAGCAGATGAAGCTTGAGCGCGACATCAAGAGCGAAGAGAACATCACCGGGCGCGTGATCGACATCATCGCGCCCATTGGCAAGGGCCAACGCGCCCTGCTGGTGGCGCCGCCCAAGAGTGGCAAGACGGTGATGATGCAGCACATGGCGCACGACATCGCCGCCAACTATCCCGACAGCTACATGATGGTGCTGCTGGTGGATGAGCGGCCCGAAGAAGTGACCGAGATGCAGCGCTCGGTCAAGGCCGAGGTGATTGCGTCCACCTTCGACGAGCCCGCCGCGCGCCACGTGCACGTGGCCGAGATGGTGATCGAGCGCGCCAAGCGCCTGGTTGAGCTGAAAAAAGACGTGGTGATCCTGCTGGACTCGATCACCCGCCTGGCGCGCGCCTATAACAACGTCGTGCCTTCATCCGGCAAGGTGCTCACCGGTGGTGTGGACGCCAACGCATTGCAGCGGCCCAAACGCTTCCTCGGCGCGGCCCGCAACGTCGAAGAAGGCGGCTCGCTCACCATCATCGCCACCGCGCTGATCGACACCGGCAGCCGCATGGACGAGGTGATCTTCGAGGAGTTCAAAGGCACCGGCAACTCAGAAATCCACCTCGATCGCCGCCTGTACGAAAAGCGCGTGTTCCCGTCGATCCAGCTCAACCGCAGCGGCACGCGCCGCGAAGAGCTGTTGCTGGCACCTGAAATCCTGCAAAAAACCCGCATCCTGCGCCAGTTCATGTACAACATGGACGAGATCGAGGCGATGGAAATGGTGCTCGAGAGCATGAAAGCCACCAAATCGAACGTCGAGTTCTTCGACATGATGCGGCGCGGCGGCTAACCTCGGCTCATTTGTCTAAGTGGTTGATTTTGTGCGATAATTTAAGGCTTGGCGGAAAGTGTGCAGGGTTGTCCTGCGTGGCTACCGCAACTAACGAGGAAGCATCATGAAAGAAGGCATTCACCCCAACTACCGCGAAGTCTGTTTCGTGGATTTGTCCAACGGGTTCAAATTTGTCACGCGATCGTGCGCCAACACCAAGGAAATGGTGAAGATGGACGACGGCCGCGAACTGCCGCTGTACAAGCTCGACACGTCGAGCGAATCGCACCCGTTCTACACTGGCACGCAAAAGTCGGTGGACAACATGGGTGGCCGCGTCGAGCGGTTCCGCAACCGTTTCGGCAAGACCGCAGCCAAGTAAATTTGCCTGCCGTCAGCGTCCGACAAAAGGGCAGCCAGGAATACCGGGCTGCCCTTTTTGTTTGTGGTCGGGCCTGAAGGGCCTGCGACAAGGCCCGACACGCCCATCGATTAGATTCCAGCTGGTGAACCAACCCACTCCCGCCATCGTTCCCCAAAGCGCTGTGCGCCGCCTGCCGCGGCTGGCACTGCTGCTGCTGTGCGTGGCGTATGTGCTGCCGGGCTTTCTGGGCCGCGACCCGTGGAAGAACGCCGACGTCACCGCTTTCGGCTACATGCTCGAGCTGGCCGGTGGCCAGAGCAGCTGGCTCCTGCCGCAACTCGCCGGGTTGCCGGTGGAGACCGACAGCCTGCTGCCCTACTGGCTGGGGGCATGGGCCATCCAGCTCGCCCCCGTCTGGGTTGCGCCCGATTTTGCGGTTCGCGTCCCGTTTGCGCTGCTGCTGGCGCTGACAATGATTGCCACTTGGTACGGCGTTTACTACCTGGCGCGCAGTCCGCAGGCCCAGCCGGTCGCCTTCGCGTTCGGCGGCGAGGCGCAGACGCCGGACTATGCGCGCGCGATGGCAGACGGCGGGCTGCTTGCACTGATCGCCTCGCTCGGGCTGGCCCAACTGTCCCATGAGACCACTCCCGCGCTCGCCCAGGTGTGCGCAACCGCCGTCACCTTCTATGCCATGGCCGCGATGCCTTACCGCACGGTTGTGCCATCTATGGCGCTGCTGGGCGGCTTGGCCGCCCTGGTATTGAGTGGCGCGCCAGCGATGGCCACCCTGCTGGGGGCGGGCAGCGCCCTGCTCTACCTGCTTGGCACCACGTCCGAGGCCGACGAGCGTGTTCGCCTGCGTTACTGCGCGGCGGGGATCGCGGCGGCAACGCTGCTAGTCGCCGCGTTGGCGTGGATGCTAGAACTGTGGCGCTGGCGCATTGCGCTGCCACCCCTGATCGGCCAGGACAGCCTGGCGACCTGGAAGAGCATCGGCCGTCTGCTGTTGTGGTTCACCTGGCCGGCTTGGCCGCTCGCGCTGTGGACGCTCTGGCGCTGGCGCCGCCAGCTCTCGCTGCGCGCACCCGGGCGGCACGTGATGCTGCCGATCTGGTTTGCGGCCGTGGCCATTGGCTCGGCGGTGTTCACCCAGCCCGCCGACCGCACGCTGCTGCTCGGCCTGCCTGCACTGGCCACGCTGGCGGCGTTTGCCTTGCCAACGCTGCGCCGCAGCGTCGCCGCCCTGATTGACTGGTTCACGCTGCTTTTTTTCACGGGCTGCTCTGTGTTCATCTGGGTGATCTGGATCGCGATGCAAACCGGCGTCCCCCGGCAACCCGCCGCCAACGTGGCCAAACTCGCGCCGGGGTTCGAGCCCAGTTTTTCATGGCTGGCATTCGGCGTGGCGCTGGTCGCCACCCTGACCTGGGCCTGGCTGGTCAAATGGCGGGTGGGGCGGCACCGCACCGCGATCTGGCGCAGCCTGGTGTTGCCGGCCGGAGGCGCCGCCTTGTGCTGGCTGTTGCTGATGACGCTGTGGCTGCCCTTGCTCGACTTTGCGCGCAGCTACGCGCCGCAGGTTCAACGCGTGTCGGCCATCATCGGGCGGCCTGTCTGCGTCGAGATCTATGGCCTCAGCCGCGCCCAGATTGCTGCCTTCAACTTCCACGGCAAGCTGAACCTGATGCCCGCGACATCCCGCGCGCAATGCCCGTGGCTGATGGTCGATGCAGACGCCAGGGGTACGTTGCCTAAATCGGTCAACCTGCGCCAATGGTCGCTGCAAGCCACTGTCAGGCGCCCGACCGACAGCAACGAAGACGTGATGCTGTACCGCCGATCGGGGAACTGACCCCTTGCGGGAACTGAAGACCATTGGCCGGCACGCGGCCACCGTGCTGGTCGGGCAACTGGCCGTGATGGCGTTCGGCATCACCGACACCATCGTGGCCGGCCGCTACTCTGAGGCAGCACTTGCGGCGTTGTCGGTGGGTTCTGCCATCTACATCAGCGTCTATGTTGCGCTGATGGGCGTGATGCAGGCCCTGTTGCCGATCTGGGCTGAGCTGCACGGCGCGCGCCAGCCGATCGCCGTCGGCCGGTCGGTACGGCAAGCGCTGTACCTGTGCGCGTTCACCATCGTGGCCGGCGTGGCCGCCCTGCTCTTTCCGGGCCCGTTGCTGCGCTGGACGGGCGTTCCGGTGGCTTTACAGGGTGACGTCGAGCGGTACCTCGCGGTGCTCGCGCTGGCGCTGGCGCCCGCGCTGCTGTTTCGCCTGTACAGCACGCTCAACCAGAGTCTGGGCAAACCCTTGCTGGTCACCTGGCTGCAGATCGGCTCGCTGTTCATCAAGGTTCCGTTGTCGATAGCGTTCGCGTTTGGAGGTTCATTTGCCGGCGTGACGCTGCCAGCCCAGGGCGCCGTCGGCTGCGCCTGGGCCACGCTGGTCGTCAACTACGCGATGCTGGCCGTGGCAGCCTGGCTGTTGCGCACGCAACCGCTGTACACACCGTACCGCATCTGGCAGCGACCCGAATCACCGGACTGGGCCCAGATTCGTCACTTCGCGCGCATCGGCGTGCCCGGCGGGTTGGCCATCATGGTCGAGGTGACGTCATTCACCCTCATGGCGCTGTTCATTGCGCGAATGGGCACCCAGGCCGCGGCCAGCCATCAGATCGCATCGAACCTGGCTGCGGTGCTGTACATGGTGCCGCTGTCGCTGTCGATTGCCACCAGCGCACGCGTGAGTTTCTGGCTGGGCGCGGGTGATCCGACGCAGGCTCGCCGCGTGGTCCGTACCGGGTTCATCTTGACCGTGGGGGCAGCCGTGCTGCTCGCCGGGGTGCTACTGATGCTGCGCCAGCCATTGGCGGCCATTTACACGCCTGGTTCGGCCGTGGCCGCGCTGGCGGCCACCCTGCTGGTCTGGGTGGCGGTCTATCACTTGGCGGACGCGGTCCAGGCGCTCTGTGTGTTTGTGCTGCGCTGCTACCGCGTCACGTTCGCGCCACTGCTGGTTTACAGCGTCCTGCTGTGGGGACTCGGGTTGGCCGGTGGCTACGTACTGGCCTACGACAGTACCCTGCTCGGGCCCCTGCGCCTGTCGCCTGCGGCGTTCTGGGTATCCAGCGTCGTCGCCCTCTGGCTGACCGCAGCGATCTTCGTCGTCATTCTGTGGCAGGTAGCTCGGCGGCGGTGATCGACGCAGGCAACCCTGATTGCTCGATGCTGGAGGGGCGGAGCCGGCTGGCAGGAAACCGGATGGAGAAGCACGATCCCACGCCCAAGGTACTGTCCACGATGAGCTCACCCCCGTGGCGCTGCACCACGTGCTTGACAATGGCCAGCCCAAGGCCTGTTCCTCCGGTTTCGCGTGAGCGGCTGCGGTCAACGCGGTAGAAGCGCTCGGTCAGGCGCGACAGGTGCTCGGGTGCGATGCCAGGCCCCGTGTCGCGCACCGAAAACACCGCCGAACCATCCGGTTGTGATTGCCAGTTGACGTCAATCTGACCACCCGCGGGGGTATAGCGGATGGAGTTGATCACCAGGTTGGACATGGCACTCAGCAACTCATGCTGCGAACCGGCGATCTCGCCCCGAAGGCCCGGTCGCGGTCCCGGCGTGAAAGTGATCTCATGGCGCTTCGGCTGTTCTTGCGTCAGCACTGCCGACAGCGCCCGCGCTTCGTGCTCACACAGGTTCAGCAGCGTCTGCACCGACACCCATTCAGCAACACCCGGCAGCGGACTGCCTTCCAGCCTGGACAGCGTAAGCAAGTCATTGACCAGTGTCTGCATGCGGCTGGCCTGCTGCGCCATCAGCGCCAGGTAACGCGCACGGTCATGCTCGCCGAGCGGCAGGGTCTGCAAGGTTTCGACGAACCCGGTCAGCACCGTCAGGGGGGTGCGAATCTCATGCGAAACATTGGCCACGAAATCGCGGCGCATGGTCTCGGCCTGCTCCACGGCCGTAACGTCACGCGACAGCAGCAACTTGCGCCCTTCCCCGTACGGGTGGAGGTGGACCGACAGTTTCACCGGCCGCGACGCCCGGCTGGCGCGGCCGACGATAACGATCTCGCGCAGGTAGTCCTCGCTGGCGTAGTAGGCGGCGAACTCCGGATCTCGAACCAGATTGCCAATGTGCTGCAGCACATCGCGCTGCGAATCAAAGTTGAAATGCTCGGCCGCCGTCTGGTTGCACCACTCGATGCGCCCCTGGGCGTCCAACAGCACCACACCGTTCGGGGAAGCCTGGATCGCCGCCAGAAACTCCTGCAGCCGCGCGTTGCTCTCCAGCGTCTCCCCGGACCGCAGCCGCAGTAGCCGCCGCGTCCGGTCTGCCACCTCACCCCACAAACCACTCATGGCCGGGGCATCGGCCAGATCACCCTGACGCAGCCACCGCATCACGCGCACACCGCGCATCAGATCCGCCACGAACCAGATGATTGACGCAGAGACCAGCCCAACGATCGCACCCACATAATGGCCGGCCCAATAGCCTGCCAGCCCACCGAGGAGCTGGGCCAACGCGAAACTGCTCAGACGCCACAACATGTGCACATTGTGGCGCGTCACAAAGACGGGCCACACTCCCTGCTTGTCATGACCTCACGCGGCTGCGATAGCCTGGGGCTGCGCCGTCAACCGGTAGCCGGCGCCACGCACCGTTTCCACCATCGCGCCGGCCGCGCCCAGCGCTTCGCAGGCGCTTGACGTGCACATCCACCGTGCGCTCCTCGATGAAGACGTGGTCGCCCCAGACCTTGTCGAGCAACTGGGAGCGGCTATGGACCCGTTCACAGTGCTTCATCAGGTAGTTGAGAAGCTTGAACTCAGTCGGCCCCACCTTGAGCAACTGCCCCTTGAAGGTGACGCGGTAGGTGGCAGCATCGAGCACCAGATCGCCGATCGTGACACTGTCCACCACCTGCTCGGGCGCCCGTCGCCGCAGCACCGCACGGATGCGCGCGAGCATTTCCTGCGTGGAAAATGGCTTGGTGATGTAGTCATCAGCACCGGCGTCGAGGCCAGTGACCTTGTCCGGCTCGTCACCTCTGGCGGTCAGCATGAGGATAGGTACCCCGCGCGTACGGGCGTCGGCCCGCCACTTGCGCGCCAGCACAACGCCGCTCTGCCCAGGCAGCATCCAGTCCAACAGGATCACGTCGGGCAGCACGGCGTCCAGTTCGCGCTGCGCAGACACGCCATCTTCAGCCCAGATCGGCTGAAAGCCGTTGTGGCGCAAATTGACGGCGAGAAGTTCCGCAATCGCGGGTTCGTCTTCAACGACCAGGACTCGTGGCACGTTCTTCATGGTGCTATTTGACAGCGGACTCTATCTGCGCCATCGAGGTATGCCGGACATCGGCACCCTTGACGATGTAGATGATGAACTCGGCAATATTCTTGGCGTGATCGCCGATCCGCTCAATGGCCTTGGCCAGAAAAAGCAGATCAAGGCTGGCTGAAATCGTGCGCGGGTCTTCCATCATGTAGGTGATCAGCTTGCGTACAAACCCGTCGAACTCCTTGTCGATCAGGTCGTCTTCCTTGAGGATGGACACTGCAACCGCGGTATCCAGCCGGGCAAATGCGTCCAGCGCCTTGCGTAGCAGACCCGATGCCAGGTCGGCGGCAACGCGCAACTCCGATGACGGCAGCGCGCGGGCCGAGCCGCTGTTGATGATGGAGCGCACCATGCGGGCTATTTTTTCGGCTTCGTCGCCCACGCGCTCCAGATTGGCGGTCGTCTTGGAGATGGCGATCAGCAGGCGCAGGTCGCGGGCCGTTGGCTGCCGCCGGGCGATGATCGACGAGAGTTCGCGGTCGATCTCGATTTCCATGGCGTTGACGCGGCTTTCCATCTCGGTGACCTCGTCGGCCGCTTCCGAACTGAACTGCGACAGCGCGTATATGGCCTGGCGGATCTGCGACTCGACCAGTCCGCCGAGCTCCATGACGCGGGACGATACGCCGTTGAGCTCGCTGTCAAACTGAGTGGATAGATGTTTGTCGGGCATAAAGTACTCCCCGGTGCGTTGCTGTGCAGTCTGTCGATGCTGGCGGATCAGCCGAAGCGTCCGGTGATGTAGTCTTCCGTTTCCTTGCGCCTGGGCTTGAAGAACAGTTGCTCTGTGGACCCGAACTCGACCAGGTCGCCCAGGTACATGTAGGCGGTGTAGTCGCTGCACCGGGCCGCCTGCTGCATGTTGTGCGTCACGATCACCACTGTGTATTCGTTCTTCAGTTCGGCAATGAGTTCCTCGATTTTTGCGGTCGAGATCGGATCCAGCGCCGAACAAGGCTCATCCAGCAGCAACACCTCGGGCTTGATGGCAATGCCGCGCGCGATACACAGCCGTTGCTGCTGACCGCCAGACAGGCTGGAACCGTTCTGGTTGAGCTTGTCCTTGACCTCATTCCACAGCGCCGCCTTCCGCAATGCCCATTCGACACGCTCGTCCATGTCCGTTGCGTTCAGGCTCTCAAACAGCTTCACGCCAAACGCAATGTTGTCATAGATCGACATCGGAAACGGAGTGGGTTTCTGGAACACCATGCCGACCTTGGCGCGAATCAGCGCGACGTCCTTTTTGGACGTCAGCAGGTTCTCGCCGTCGAACATGATCTCGCCCTCGGCCCGCTGGTCGGGGTAGAGCTCGTACATGCGGTTGAAGATGCGCAGCAGCGTTGATTTGCCGCAGCCCGACGGGCCGATGAACGCGGTCACCTTCTTCTCGGGGATGTTGAGGTTGATGCCCTTCAAGGCATGGAACTTGCCGTAGTAAAAGTTGAGGTCCTTGACCGAAATCTTCGGTGGCTCGCTGGGGGAAAAGGTGGTTTCCATGACGGGGTTCTCGATTATTTTGAAGGGGTCAGGGCGTCAGATCTTGGCGCGCGTCAACACACGGGCCAGGATGTTCAGACCGAGCACCGCCATGGTGATCAGGAACACGCCAGCCCAGGCGAGTTGTTGCCAGTTCTCGTACGGGCTCATCGCAAACTTGAAGATCGTGACCGGGAGGCTCGCCATCGGCTCGCCCAGGCTGGAGGTCCAGAACTGGTTGTTGAGCGCGGTAAACAGCAAGGGCGCCGTCTCGCCTGCAATGCGCGCGACCGCCAGCAGGATGCCCGTCACCACGCCTGCGCGAGCTGCCTTCAGGGTGATGCTGGTGATGACTTTCCATTTCGGGGCACCCAGCGCGTAGGCCGCCTCGCGCAGGCCGGGCGGGATCAGCTGCAGCATGTTCTCTGTCGTGCGGATCACCACCGGGATCACGATCAGCGCGAGCGCCATCACGCCGGCCCAGCCTGAAAACGACTTGAACCGCGCCACGATCACCGCATAGACAAACAGCCCGATCACGATGGACGGCGCCGACAACAAGATGTCGTTCACGAAGCGCGTGGTCGAGGCCAACCAGCTCTTGGTGTCGTATTCCGCCAGGTAAACGCCAGCCATCACGCCGATCGGCGTGCCGACAAACGTCGCAAGGCACACCATCAGGAACGAGCCGTAGATCGCGTTGGCGATGCCGCCCGTTTCGTTCGGCGGTGGCGTCATCTCGGTCAGGGTGGCGATGGTCAGGCCGCCCACGCCGAGACGGATGGTCTCCCACAGGATCCACGCCAGCCAGAACAGGCCGAACACCATGGCCGCGAGCGACAGCGTCAATGCAATTCCGTTGACGCGCTTGCGCGACGCATACTTGGCTTCGCGCGATTGCTCGTCCTGCGCCTTTTGCAACAGCATTTCGCTGGTGGTCATTCGAAAATCTCCGTGCTCCGCATGTTGGTGCGAGCTTGCCTGGGGCAGCCTGGCGCGACGCTCATGTTTTGGCTCCTTCGCCTTTGCGCAGTTGGGCGAGCAGCAGCTTGGACAGCGCCAGCACCACAAACGTGATGAAGAACAGCACCAGCCCGAGGTAGATCAGCGCGGCTTGGTGCAGGCCGCTGGCGGCTTCCGCGAATTCGTTGGCCAGGGCCGAGGTGATGCTGTTGGCCGCCTGGAACAGACTCAGCGAATCGAGCTGGTTGAAGTTGCCGATCACGAACGTCACCGCCATCGTTTCGCCCAATGCCCGGCCAAGCCCGAGCATGATGGCACCCACCACACCCGCTTTGGTGTAAGGCAAGACCACCTTGAAGACGACCTCCCAGGTGGTTGCGCCCAAGCCGTAAGCGGACTCCTTGAGCAGGGTCGGTGTCACCTCGAACACATCCCGCATCACCGAGGCAATGAACGGAATAACCATGATCGCGAGGATGATGCCAGCCGACAGAATGCCGATCCCCACCGGTGGGCCGGAAAAAAGCGCGCCGAGGTAGGGCACGCTGCCAAACAGCGTCTGCAGTGGCTGCTGGACATACGTGGCCAGGATCGGACCGAACACCAGCAGGCCCCACATGCCGTACACGATGGAGGGTACCGCCGCCAGCAGCTCAATGGCCGTGCCCAGGGGCCGCTTGAGCCAGGCGGGCGACAACTCGGTGAGGAACAGCGCGATGCCGAAACTGACCGGCACCGCGATCAGCAGCGCAATGAATGACGTGGCCAGCGTACCGTAGATCATGACCAGACCGCCGTACTCGTTTTGCACCGGGTCCCAGACGCTGTTGGTCAGGAAACCCAAGCCGTACTTCTCAATCGCGGGCCAGGCGCCCACCACGAGCGACAGCAAAATGCCAAACAAAAGGGCGAGCGTCAGCAGCGCGGCGGATTTGGCGGCCCAGCCGAACAGGCGATCGGCCCAGCCGCCCGAGGTCTTGAGCTTGGCAGGTGGAGGATTGGTCATGACGCGATCAGAAGCCGCCGGCTTGAGCTCGAACGGCGCATTGTTCGCTGGAAGTGTAGAGGACACGCGGACCACCCTCAGTTTTGATCTTTTTTAGAAGCGCCGGGCCGATCGAGGCGACCCGGCGGATGAATGACGATCAACGCCCTATTTGAACGCCACAACCTTGCCCGAGCCGTCCTTGATCTCGGCCCACGACTTTTCGATCACGGCCTTCACGCTGGCGGGCATCGGAACGTAGTCCAGGTCGTCCGACGTCTTGTCGCCGTTCTTGTAGGCCCAGTCGAAGAACTTGAGCGTGGCGGCTGCACTTGCAGGTTTGTCCTGCTTCTTATGCATCATGATGAAAGTTGCACCGGTGATAGGCCAAGCGTCCTTCCCAGGCTGGTTAGTCAGAATCTGGTAGAAGGTTTTTGCCCAATCCGCGCCTGCGGCGGCCGCCTTAAATGCAGTGTCATCCGGCACAACGAACATGCCCGCAGAATTCTGCATTTGCGCAAACGTCATCTTGTTCTGCTTAACGTACGCGTATTCCACGTACCCAATCGAATTAGGCAGACGACCGACGAAGGCCGCGACGCCCTCATTACCCTTACCGCCAGCGCCGGCTGGCCAGTTGACTGCGGTGCCTTCGCCGACCTTGCTCTTCCACTCAGGATTCACCTTGCTCAGGTAGTTGGTAAATATGAAAGTCGTTCCGGAGCCGTCGGCCCGCCGCACTGGTGCGATTGCGGCATCGGGCAGTGGCACGCCGGGATTCAGTGCCGAGATCGCAGCGTCGTTCCACTTGGTAATCTTCCCGAGATAAATATCTCCAAGCACTTGCCCGGTGAGCTTGAGTTGGCCGGGACTGATGCCCTTGACGTTGATGACCGGCACCACCCCACCGATTACGGTCGGGAACTGCATCAGTCCTTTGGCTGTGAGTTCATCATCTTTCAGGGGCATGTCAGATGCGCCGAAATCCACGGTTTTGGCATCGATCTGCCGAAGGCCGGCACCCGAACCCACGGATTGGTAATTGATTTTGACGCCAGTCGCCTTGTTGTAGTCCGAGGCCCATTTGGCATACAGCGGCGCGGGGAAGGTGGCGCCGGCGCCCGTTACTTCCTGTGCGTGGCCCGTGGCGGCAGCCGACAGCATCGCCGCGGCGAGGCCAAAGGTCGAAAAAGAGGCGTTGAATTTCATGGGGTCACCTTTTCAAGCGGGTTGGTCGATGCCAAGACTGTACGAACCCAATGTGACAACGGCGTGACACCCCTGTTTGGCATAAGCTGTTGATTGGTAAAGCTTATCCCGGATTCTTGGTCATGGTGTCGACATGAAAATGTCACACTTCTGTCATGACATCCCGGTATCTTTTGGATATTTCACCGCGCCAAAAGGATCTGCCATGTACCCGTTCCACGCCCGTCGACTGGCTTTAGCTGCCCTCGCCGTTACCGCCCTCGCGGGCTGCGCCACGACGCCGAC
This sequence comes from Betaproteobacteria bacterium, assembly GCA_031411575.1. GTDB lineage: Bacteria > Pseudomonadota > Gammaproteobacteria > Burkholderiales > Burkholderiaceae_C > JANOBJ01. The sequence continues at coordinate 14,251 of JANOBJ010000023.1, forward strand.
CCCGGTTTCCGTTGCCGACACCATCGCGGCCAACCCGTCGCTGAGCACGCTCAATGGTCTGGTGGTCAAAGCTGGCTTGACCGACACGCTCAAGGGCACGGGCCCGTTCACCGTCTTCGCGCCCACCAATGACGCATTCAAGGCCGTGCCGGCCAAAACGCTGGACGAGATCGCCAACGATCCGGCGCGCCTGAAAGCGGTGCTGGCCTACCACGTGGTGCCGGCCAAGGTAGTTGCGGCCAACGTGAAGAACGGCCCCAGCAAGACCGTGAACGGCGCTGACGTTGCGCTGTCCAAAGCAGGCCAGTTCGTCACCGTTGAAGACGCCATGGTCCAGACGGCAGACATCAGGGCCACCAATGGCGTGGTCCACACGGTGGATCGGGTATTGATCCCTCCCGTTCGTCGCTGACCTGTGAACCTGCCCTGGACCGGCGCACAGCGCGTCAGAAGGTGCAGTCATTGGTGTTTTCTGCTCTTTGTCCTTGCCAATAGGTCAAAGTAAGCTACACATTTAATAGCAAATCGGCAGCCCCGAGCCCATGCCCCTTGCACCGTTGGAGAGACCCTTGAACCTTGTCGGTCGCCGATCGCTCATTGTCGATGCTGTAGCCGCGGGCGCCGGCATTGCTCTGCCATGGTCCAGCCACGCCAAGCCCGACCCGGGCGCCCGCAACTTAAGCGTGGTTCAGGTGGTGGACACGTCATCTGGCCAGCAGGATGTGTCCAAGGATTTCCTGATCGGCTCGCGCGCAGCCTGGCAGGACATCAATACCCGCGGCGGCATTCGCGGCCGCCGGATACAGCACCAGACGGTGGAGTTTGATGGCACACCCGACGCCCTCGCCGAGGTGCTGAAATCGGTCCGCGACGACCCAGGCTGCCTGGCCCTGTCGGGCACGGCGGGGAACACTGCGGCGACGCTCGTTGCTGCGCAATTGCGGCGGGACCGCATGGGCTGGGCCCATGTCGCGCCATGGCTCCAGAGCGCCAGCGTGGACATCGATGAACAAACCTTCCCCATCTTCGCCGGGCGCCAGGAGCAGATCGCGCATGCGCTGCGAAACCTTTCCGCGATGGGTGTCACGGAAGTGGGCGCCGTGTTTGCGTCGGGGATCGACATGGCGCGCAACCGCACTGAGCTCGAATCCATCGCGGCTGCGCTCAAGCTGACGCTCAAGCCCTACGCCCCGTCGGCGTCCGACAACGAATTGACCCAACTCGGGCTGCGGCTTCCGGCGGCCGCGCCGGCGATCCTGCTCTTTCTGGGCGGCACACCGGAACTGGCTCAATTCACACAGGGAGTCGGCAAACAGACCCGCCAGCGTTACGTGGTGGCGCTTGCCGACGTAAACCTGCAGACCGTCCTGCAGATGGGCGCACTGCGCAACACGCCCATCATTGCCACCCAGTGCGTGCCAGTCGTTACGTCAAGTCAGCCCATCGTGCGTTCGTACCGCGAAGTGATGTCGCGGCTGTTCGACGAGCCCCCGGCACCACTGAGCCTTGCGGGATTCATCGCCGCCCGCTTCACGTTTGAGGTGCTGAACGAAATCGAAGGTGTACCAAGCAGAGCCAGTGTCCTGGCAGCTTTCCAGCGCCGTACCCAACGCAGCATCGGCGGTTTTCCGGTCAGCTTTGACGCGCAACGCCGCAGTGCCGGGTACGTGACCCAAAGCATGGTGACAAGCGATGGCCGCGTCGTCGGCTGAGTTGGGGGTGCGCGCGGGCGCGTCGCGGAAATAGTCCGACACCCGATGCTATGCTGTCAGAAATACCTTCAGGACTCAGATGCAAAACGGAACCCTGCTGGCCGCCGTGGACCTCGGCTCCAACAGCTACCGGCTGGAAATTGGCCGCCTTGACCATGGCCAGATCCACCGAACCGAATACCTGAAGGAGACGGTGCGCCAGGGCAACGGCCTGGACAGCGACCGCAACCTGACTGAAGCGGCCATGCAGCGCGGCTGGGATTGCCTGGCGCGCTTTGCGGAACGGCTGGCGGGATTCCGCAAATTCCAGGTGCGAGCCGTCGCCACCCAGACCTTGCGCGAGGCGCGCAACCGCGACCCCTTTCTCAAGCGCGCCTGCGAGGTGCTGGGCTTTCCGATTGACGTGATTTCCGGCCGGGAAGAAGCGCGGCTGATCTACCAGGGTGTGGCGCGCCTGCTGCCCCAGTCTGACGAGCGCCGCCTGGTGGTGGATATCGGCGGACGCTCGACCGAACTGATCCTGGGTCACCACTTCGAGGCGCAGGTCATGGAGTCGTACCGCGTGGGCAGCGTCGCGTGGTCGATGAAGTACTTTCAAGACGGCGAGTTCACCGCAAAGGCCTTTCAGCTTGCCGAGATCGCCGCCAAGGCCGTGCTGGACGAAGCGCTCAACGCCTACCGGCGCGATGCATGGGATGTGGCCTACGGCTCCTCGGGCACCGTGGGTGCCGTGGCCGACGTGCTGGCGACGGTGGGCGGCCCGCCGGGCATCGTCAGCCGCGACGGCCTGAACTGGCTGCTGGATCGGCTGCTGAAGGCGCAGAACGCGGACCGGATCCGGATCGATGGCCTGAAGGAAGACCGGCGCGCCGTGATCGGCGGCGGTGTCAGCGTGCTGCGCGCCGTCTTCGACCTGTTGGATATCACAGAGATGCACGCCGCCCAGGGCGCCTTGCGGCATGGCGTGCTGTATGACCTGCTGGATCGGGAAGAGGCCCAGACCGACTTGCGATCCAGCACGGTGGAGCGGCTGGCCCTCAAGTTCGCGGTGGACGCCGCGCATACGCAGCGCGTCGGCAAGGTGGCGGGCGAGCTGTTCGGCCAGCTGTTCCCCAACACCTCGGCCCACAAACCTGAACGCTTCCGCCGCAAGCTGATGTGGGCGGCGCGTCTGCATGAGATCGGCAGCCTGGTGTCGCACAGCGACTACCACAAGCACGGCGCCTACATCCTGGACAACGCTGACGCGCCAGGTTTCTCGCAGCCCGAGTTGCACCGGCTCAGCTTGCTTGTGCTGGGTCACCGCGGCAAGCTGCGCAAGTTGGATGCCGACTTTGAGGACGAAGTGTTTGTGCAACAGCTCCTGGCCCTTCGGCTGGCCGTGATCCTGTGCCATGCGCGGCGCGAGCCGGATCTCAAAGGGATGCGGCTGGAAGCCAACGCCCAGGACCGCCGTGTCACGATGACGGTGCGCCCGGACTGGGCGCTGGCCTACCCCCAATCGGCGCACCTGCTGCGCGAAGAAGTGGCCGCCTGGCAAAAGATGCCCTGGGCGTTCGTGCTGGCCTGACCAGCCATCGACCGGTCGCGCTTCGATTCATCACGATACGGCGGCACATGGGTGGGAAAACCGCTATTTCCAACTTCCTTTTAAACCGTATAAACTGTTTATACGTTTAACCCTTCAGGAGTTTGCCGATGGCAACCGCAAAGCAGAAAGCCGTAACCCCAAAAAGCATCAAGGCTGCCGTCAGGAAGGCCGCCTCCAAGCCGCCGACGAAACCTGCCCCCGTGACAGCCCGCGCACCGGCCGCCAAAGCCAATCCGGTCAAAGCGCCAGTCAAAGGCCCCACCAAGGCCGACAAAGCTTCCAAACCCAAAAAACCCAAGCTGGTGCGCGACAGCTTCACCATTCCCAAGGCCGAGTACGAAGCGTTGGCGGCGCTCAAGCAACGCGCCCTCAAGCTGGCTCAGCCGGTCAAAAAGAGCGAGCTGCTGCGCGCCGGCATCAAGGCGCTGTCCAGCCAGTCTGACGCCGCATTCCTGTCATCGCTCAAGGCAGTTCCCGCCATCAAGACCGGGCGCCCCAAGCTGGCCGCCGGCTGATCAGTTCAAGGTATGCGACCGGGAAACGTCGGGCCGCTCGACTCTGTTTAGCGGCTGGAGCGATTCCTGAAACCTGGATTCCATCGCCAGGGTGGAATCCAGTTCATCCTTGACTTGCAGAACCAACGGGTCATCAGAACCGTATCGAGCCTGCAATTTGCCAAACAGCCGCTTCAGGTTGTCAACATGTCGGATCATCGGAAGGCTCCTCGAGAAGGGGACAGATGGTAAACCGCCCTTCCCATGGACCACAACTCCCGGCCATACCTCCCTGCCAAATGGGGTTATTCAGCAGTTTTGCGGCCCAGTGCGACACCCCGGAGGAACTCAACGACCCCCGCGTCAACGTCCAGGCTTGCAGCGATCACCGCCACCTGGGTCACGTCGCGGTCAGCCCCGAGGCTCGCCTGCAGGCCCTCGGCTTCCTCCAGCCAGCGTTGCGCGCGGTGCTTGGGCAGCAGGTTTCGCAGCGCTTCGATGCTGTAGCGCAGCCGTTTGGCGAGGATGCGCACCCGATGCTGGCTGGCAGCGTCGCCCGCAACCTTTCGGGCCTGCCGCAAACGCTTGTGCAGTTGCGTCATGCGGTGCCTGGCCCAGCGCCGTGCAGTCAGCTTTTGCTCGGCGGCGGCACTCTCCGGTCCGGACCGCTCCACACTGCCTTCCAGCCACTGCGTGATCGCCAGCAGCGCAGCGCCGACACCCGGTTCTTCCAGCGCGTAGCGCACGGCCTTGCGCTGGAGCGTGGCAGCTTCCGACAGCGCATGAACCAGCGCCTGCCACGCCTCGGTACGACGGGTGTCGCCGCCCATGTAGGCGTCAGCAAGCGGCGGCAACGTCTCGGTCAGCGCCACATCAAGGTCGCGCAGTTCGCCCAGCAGGGTCACCAGCGACCGCAAAGGCAGCGAGGGTGGCGCGCCCGCGCCCGCCGGCACCGGCCCGAACAGCCGACAGGCACCTTTGAAACGTCGCCAACCGATCCGCGCCTGGTGTACCACCTCCGGGTCGTCCGAACCGCGCAGCACATTCAGATTGGCAATGAACTGGCCAAACATTTCGCACAAGACCAGCCGGGACGCGTCGGACAACGCCAGTCCGGCTGACAGCCTGGGCGGCTGGGCGCGCAGCGGCGCGTCCAGCGTCTGTTGCGCCAGCGCGTAGCCGCGCTCCGCCTTGCTCATGCTGGATGGCAGCACCGCCATGCCGTGGGCAATCTGTCCGGCGAGTTCGAACAGCGCCGACGGTTCGCCCGCCAGCAGCTCGAACTCCAGTTCACAAACAGGGGCGCGCCGGTCGCCCACCGCTATTTCACCCACATCCAGCGCCACTTCCACCACGCTCCTGTCGCGCCTGTGCACCACCCAGCGGGTACGTTCAAAGTCTGTCACGAAGCAGGGCCGCAGCGCCGGGAAAACGACCCCATCAGGATCAATGACCAGCCAGGGACTGCCCTCCATGGCGCCCCATTCAAGCGCCGGTCCGGCAACAGGAGTTTCCCATTCTCCGCGCCGGCTCAGCGCTGACACACCCTCGCCTGCCGTCTTGAGGGTTTGCAGCCACTGCGCGTTCGCCCCACTGCCCACCCGCCGCAAACGAAGCGCGACATGCGCCTTGCGCAAGCTCTGTTCGGGCGTGTCGTAGTAGATGTTGTGCAGCCGCTGGCGTGTCGCCTGGCGTCTGGCCAGCAACGGGGTACGTGCCAGTCGCCCGGCCAAGCCCGTCGGCTCGGACGTGGTCAGCGCCAGCTTGAGCTCGATTTCTTCCGGGCGGCGAACGCGTGCCGCTGGTTTCATGGGACTCACCTCTCGCGCAGGAAACACATCAACCCAGTCCCTGGTTGCTGCCACGATGGCGCCACGCGGTTTGCGTTGACACGGCTACAGCATGTCTGGTGACTGGACCGTGACCACGACGGTTTGCAGGCTTTCGCCCCGCTCGCGGCTGCGCAGCCACCAGACCGCGCCCTTGCGAACGGCGCACGCGCCTTCCTGCAGACCGGCCAGGCGGGTGATGACCAGCCCCAGCGTAGGCTGGTGGCCCACCACCAGCAAAGTGCCTTTGCCATTCGGCCATTTCACCAGCTCCAGCAGTTCTTCGGCGGAGGCCATGGGTGACAGTTCATCCCGCAGCTTGTACTTGCGCCCCACCGCCAGCACGGTCTGCTCGCAGCGCCGAGCCGGGCTGGACATCACTCGCGCGCCCTCGGGCACCTGGCGGTCGAGCCAGCCAGCCATGCGCGCGGCCTGTTTCTCGCCACGCGGGGTGAGTGCGCGCGCCAGGTCATCGCAGCCTTCCACCCACTCCTCTGCCTCGGCATGGCGCCACAGGATCAGGTCCATGGTTCAGCTTTCGTACCGCGTCGGGCCGGCGCCATGGCGGTTCATCAGAGCCAACTGGGCACTCCGGCCCAATTGCCGGGTGCCGGTGCCCACGCGCCGGTAAGTACCGTCGGGGCCCATGTCCCAGGCATCGCGGTCGTCATGCAGGTAGGCCACCAGGCACTCGTCAATGATGCGCTGGCGCAAGGCGGGGTCGGTAACTGGCCAGGCCAATTCGATGCGGCGCAGCATATTGCGGTTCATCCAGTCGGCGCTGGACAGGTAGAGCGATTCGTCGTCCGCACTGCGGAAATAGAACACCCGGGAATGCTCCAGGAACCGCCCGATCACCGAGCGCACGCGGATGTTGTCGGTCACGCCGGGCACCTGCGCCGGCAGCATGCAGGCGCCGCGCACGATCAGGTCGATGCGCGCGCCCTGCTGGCCGGCACGCACCAGCGCCAGAATCAGCGTCTCATCGGTCAGCGCGTTCATCTTGAGCACGATGCGCGCATCCCCGCCACGCGCGGCATCGGCCCCGACCGCCTCGATTTTCTCCAGCAACCGGCGGTGCAGATGAAACGGTGCCAGCCACAACCGGTGCAGACGCGGCAGGCGGCTCTGGCCGGCCAGGTGCACAAAGACGTGTTCGACATCCGCCGTGAGCTGGGCGTCAGCACTCAGGTAGCTGATGTCGGTGTACAGGCGCGCAGTGATCGGGTTGTAGTTGCCCGTAGAGAGGTGCGCGTAGCGCACCAAGCGCCGACCCTCGCGGCGGGTGATCAGCAGCATCTTGGCATGGGTCTTCAGGCCCACCACGCCATACACCACCTGCGCGCCGATCGATTCCAGCATCTCCGCCCAGTTGATGTTGGCCTCTTCGTCGAAGCGGGCCTTGAGCTCCACCACCGCCGTGACTTCCTTGCCGCGCCGCACCGCCTCGCGCACCAGGTCCAACAATTCTGAATCGGCGCCGGTGCGGTAGATAGTCTGCTTGATGGCCAGCACCTGCGGGTCGTGCACCGCCTCGCGCAGGAACGCCAGCACGCCATCGAAACTCTCGAACGGCTGATGGATCACCACATCGCCATCCTTCAGCCGCTCAAAAAACGACTGCCCCGGCGCCAGCTGAGCCGGGTAGGACGCCAGGTACGGGGGGTAGCGCAGCGCCGGTGCTTCCACCAGATCGATCAGTTGCGTCAAGCGCACCAGGTTCACCGGCCCATGCACCCGGTACAGCGACTGGGCCGGCAGCTCAAACTGCCTGAGCAGGAACGACGACAGGTACTCCGAGCAACCGGCCGACACCTCCAGCCGCACCGCCTGACCGTAGTGGCGGTGCTGAAGGCCCTGACGCAAAGCCGTGCGCAAGTTCTTGACGTCATCCTCATCGACCGCCAGCTCAGAGTGGCGGGTGACGCGAAACTGCGAGAACTGGCCAACTTCGCGCCCGGGAAACAGATCCACGAGGTGCGAGCGGATCACGCTGGACAGCGACACCAGTAGCGTCCTCTTGCCCGACACCTTGGCAGGCATGCGGATCAGTCGCGGCAGCACGCGCGGCACCTTGACGATGGAGATGTCGTTTTCGCGGCCAAACGCATCCAGCCCGCTTAAGTGCACGATGAAGTTGAGCGACTTGTTGGCGACCTGCGGAAACGGGTGCGCCGGGTCCAGCCCGACCGGCACCAGCAGCGGACGGACTTCATGCTCAAAATAGTCGCGTACCCAGCGCCGTTGCGCCGCGTCGCGCTCGCCGTGCGAGACGATCCGGATGCCTTGCCGGTCGAACGCCGGCATCAGGTCGTCGTTGTACAGCGCGTACTGGCGTGCCACCAGGTCGTGCGCGGCGGCGGCCAGGGCTCCAAACGACTCAACCGTGTACAGCCCCTTCTTGTCACCGGCCTGCAGCGCGTTGACATGCGGCTCGACGCGGACTTCAAAGAACTCGTCCAGATTGGACGAGACGATGCACAGGTAGCGCAGCCGCTCGATCAGCGGCACGTCGGCGCGGTAGGCCCAGTCGAGCACCCGCTCATTGAACGCCAGGATGCTGTGGTCGCGGTTCAGCAACGACACCACCGGCGGCGATGCGGCAGCGACGCCTTGCGGCTCATGGGCATCATCGGACGTCGGGAGTGGTTGGTTTTCGCGCACGGCAAGCTGTCGGCGATGCAGATTCATCGCCCCTTTTATGACAAGTCTTTACTGGTTTGATGACAGAGGTGTGACAGATCCGTGACGGGTTGCCTTCTCGAGCGTTATACCCAAGTCAAGACCGGACCGTTCCAGACTGCCGGTTTTGCCGCGCCGCGCAGGCACCAGATGCCCCAGAAACAGCCGGGTGGCGTGCGCCCAGCTGAAGCCCAGCGCCCGGCTGCGCGCGTCGTGGCGCGGAACCGCGAGCGCGCCGTAGCAGGCCTGCTGCAGATCCGTATGCATCACACCGCCAGTGCCAATGCCACCGGCGAGTCCGCCAGCCGTTCCCAGCACCTCCAGCGGGCCGTCCACCGGGTACGCGGCCACCGGCGTGCCACACGCCATGGCCTCCAGCATCACCAGCCCGAAGGTCTCGGAGCGGCTCGGGAACACAAAGACATCGGCCGCCGCGTACACACGTGCCAGTTCCTCTCGCGGCAGCACGCCCAGCCAGCGCACCTGCGGGTAGCGTTGCCGCAGACTGGCCTCCAGCGGACCAATACCGCAGACCACCTTGGTGCCGGGAATATCGAGTTTCAGGAAGGCCTCGATGTTTTTCTCGTACGACACACGCCCCACAAACAGCGACACCGGCCGGGCCAACACGCCCATGGGCGGGTAAGCGTGCGCCGTGGACTGGAACGCAAACAACCGGGTATCGACGCCATGCGTCCAGCTGCGCAGGTTGCGAAAGCCCCGCTGCTCCAGCATGCGCAGCACGCCATCGGTCGGCACCATCACGCCCGCCGACGGCCGGTGAAAATACCTGAACAATGCATAGCCCCAGGCCAGCGGCACCCGCAACGCGGCGTGCAGGATCTCGGGGAATTTGGTGTGAAACGCGGTGGTGAAGGCCAGTCCGTTCTTCAGGCAAGAGCGGCGCGCGGCCCAACCCAGCGGCCCTTCGGTGGCGATATGAATCGCATCCGGCTGCAGCGCGTCCATGTGCCGACGCAGTTGTGCGCCGGGGCGCACCGCCAGATCAATGCCCGCGTAGCCGGGGCACGGCCGGGTGCGAAACTGCCCCGGCTCGATGACATCCACCTGATGCCCGGCCTGGGTCAGCTCGCGCACCAGTTCCACCAGCGTGGTGACCACGCCGTTGATCTGCGGTTGCCAGGCGTCGGTGATGAGTGCGATCTTCATGGGGTCTCCAGTACCGGTGGATGTACCGGTCGTGCTTCAGCCTGCGCCGTCGTCACAGCGGCCATACCCGGTGCATGCGGGGATGCGCCCCAGTGCACCAGCTCAAGCCGGCCGTCGGCGTGCTCAACCAATGCGGTGCGGCTTTCGACCCAGTCGCCATCATTGGCGTACAGGATGCCGTCGATGGTGCGCAACTCCGCGCGGTGGATATGACCACAGACGACGCCTTGGTGGCCCCGCCGGCGCGCCTCGTGCGCCACCGCCACCTCGAAATCGGTCACGTAATTGAGCGCGGTCTTGACCTTTTGCTTGAGATAGGCCGACAGCGACCAGTACGGCAGCCCCATGCGGGCGCGCAGCGTGTTCAGGTGCCGGTTGAGCTTGAGGGTGAACTCATACAGGTTGTCACCCACCACCGCCAGCCACTTGGCGCACTGGATCACGCCATCGAAATAGTCACCATGGATGACCCAGAGCTGACGGCCATCGGCGGTGGTGTGCACCGCGTCCTCCACCACCTCGATGCCGCCGAACGAATGCCCGATGAAGCCACGCGCGAACTCGTCGTGGTTGCCCGGAACGTAGACGATGCGGCTGCCCTTGCGCGCGCGCCGCAGCAGTTTTTGCACCACGTCGTTGTGCGACTGCGGCCAGTACCAGCGCCGGCGCAGCTGCCAGCCATCCACGATGTCGCCCACCAGGTACAGCGTATCGCTGGGGTGGCATTTGAGGAAATCCAGCAGGGCCGAGGCCTGGCAGCCGGGCGTTCCCAGGTGCAGGTCAGAGATGAAGATGGCGCGGTAGCGGGGTCGGCCGGGCGCGTCATCGTGGTCCGCATCGGCGTCCAGGTCCTGGCGGTACAGCGCGTCAGCGCCCCAGGTGCTGCGTCCGGCTGCCAGGGCTTCGAACGCGGTGCGCATCATGCCCCCAGAAAGTGTTTGCGGTAGCGCGGCGGCAGATCGGCGATGCGCATCAGCATCGGCAGGTCGGCGGTGTTGAAGTCGGGGTCCCAGGCCGGCGCGCCCAGCACCTTGGCGCCCAGCCGCAGGTAGCCGCGGATCAGCGCGGGCGCCTCGATGGCCAGCGAGCTGTCCAGCCGCTCCACCGGCAGCGCCAGTCGGGGACGCACATGCAGGTCGATGGGGGCCAGGTGCGTTTCGCGCAGCTGGCGCCAGATGCTGGCCGCCGCATCGCCGCTGACCACCCCATTGTGCAGCATCGGGATGCTGGCGCAGCCGATCATGGTGTCCAACTGGTTGCGGGTCATGAATTCAGCCAGCGCCCCCCACAGGGCCAGGATCACGCCGCCGTGGCGGTGGTCAGGGTGCACGCAGCTGCGCCCCAGCTCCACCATGCGGGCGCGCAGGCTGCGGAGGCGCGTGAGGTCGAACTCGGTGTCGCTGTAGGTGCTGCCGACGCGCCGCGCCTGGGCCGGCGTGAGCACCCGGTAGGTCCCCACCACCTGCTGCGTGGCCTCGTCACGCACCAGCAGGTGCTCGCAGTAGTCGTCAAACAGATCCACATCATGTCCGGGCACGGTGGTGGCCAGCCGCGCGCCCATCTCGCCTGCGAACACCGCAAACCGCAGCCGTTGCGCCTCGCGGATTTCGTCCAGATGACGGGCCCACCCCACCGAGATGCCGCTGCGCCCAGCCGTCTCGACATCGGTACGGCCCCGGTCGTGAAGTGGCTGAGCTGGGCGATGAAGCGACCCGTTAGGCCCCGTTTGCAACGCCACCTGCAACAGCGGAAACGGGGGGGTGGGCAGGTCTTTCATGGCGCTCTCCTTGCGGGACTGTTGGATTTGATGGCCTTGAGTGTGTG
>JANOBJ010000024.1:0-1877 GCA_031411575.1 Betaproteobacteria bacterium
CGGCGCCCCAGGGCGAACGAAGAGCCCGCCTGGCTCTTGGGGGAGGCGGCCGCAGGCCGCGTCGGGGGGGGGTCATATGTCGCTGGCCTTGATGCGCGGATCGATCACTGCATAGAGCACGTCCACCACAAAATTGACCACCACCACCATCGCGGCCAGCAGCATCACGCAGTTGCGCACCACGATCAGGTCGCGGTTGGAGATCGACTGGAAGATGAGCCGGCCCAGGCCGGGCAGGTAGAACACGTTCTCCACCACGATGGTGCCCGCCAGCAGTTCTGCAAACTGCAGACCCATGACGGTGATCACCGGGATCATGGCGTTGCGCAGCACATGCCCCCACAGCGTGGCGCGCTGGGACAGGCCCTTGGCGCGCGCGGTGCGCACGTAGTCCTCGCGCAAGACCTCCAGCACCGCCGAGCGCGTCATGCGCGCCAGGATCGCGGCCTGCACCACGGCCAGCGACACTGCGGGGAGGATCAGCGCCTGCAGCGAGCCCACGGGATCTTCGCCCCAGCCCGGAAATCCGCCGGCCGAAAACCACTGCAGCTTGACCGAGAACAGCAGGATCAGCAGGATCGCAAACCAGAAGTTGGGAATTGCAATGCCCACCTGCGCCAGCCCCATCGTGCCGACATCACCCAGCCGGTTGTGGCGCGAGGCCGCGTACACGCCAACGCACAGCGCGAGCACCGTGGTCAGGGCCATGGCCAGCAGCGCCAGTGGCACGGTGAGGGCCAGGCGTTCCAGCACCAGTTCGAGCACGGGCGTGCTGTACGCATAGCTCAGGCCAAGATCGCCGCTCAGCATGCCGCTGATCCACTGCCAATAGCGTGTCAACGGCGGCTGGTCGAGCCCGAGCTTGGCGGCCAGCGCGGCCACGGCGTCGGGCGAAGCGTCCGGCCCCATCATCATCTGGGCCGCGTTTCCCGGCAGGATTTCAAGCACCCCAAACACCACGATGGAGGCGCCGATCAAGGTCGCGACCAGGGTCAAAAGGCGCTTGAACAGGAAAAGGCTCATGAAGGCGCCGATAATGCCAGAAGCGAAAGGAGCTGCGGCATGGCGCTGATGATCACCGACGAATGCATCAATTGCGATGTCTGCGAGCCCGAATGCCCGAACCAGGCGATTTACCTCGGCGTGGAAATCTACGAGATTGACCCGCACAAATGCACCGAATGCGTCGGCCATTTTGACGAGCCGCAGTGCGTGCAGGTGTGTCCGGTGGCGTGCATTCCGATCCACCCGGAGCATGTGGAAACTCGCGAGACACTGTGGCAAAAATACCAGCGCCTGCAGTTGCAGGCCGCGCAGGGCTGAGAACACTGTTTTTGAGTGTTTTAGGCCTGTTGTCCGCGTCCAACGGTTATAGTTTGCTATAAATAATATAGCAAATTGATTTGGCTGAACCGTTTGCCGAACCCGCTTTGATTCACGCCTTGTCAGGCGGCTTGCTGTCTGTCTGGGGAGTGGCGCCGCCTATTCAGGTTCTGAGGGCCTGGGCGGCTTGGGGCGCGGTGGCTTGGCTGTATGCACCACGGCGGTGGCCTTGTCCATCTCGCCCGCGAGCAGGTGCGGCAGCGCCTTCAGGCTGCGCGCAATGGCGTCTTCGATTGCCGTGCGGTGCTCCGCCGAGGGCTTCTTGAGCACCCAATGGATGACCTCGGACTTGACGCCGGGGTGCCCAATGCCCAGCCGCAGCCGCCAGTAGTCGGGCGTGCCCAGTTGCGCATGGATATCGCGCAGGCCGTTGTGCCCCGCATGGCTCCCGCCCAGCTTGAGCTTGGCCTGGCCGGGCACGACGTCGAGTTCGTCATGCGCGACCAGAATCTCATCCGGCTGGATCTTGAAGAAGCGAGCGAGCGCCGCCACTG
>JANOBJ010000025.1:0-4012 GCA_031411575.1 Betaproteobacteria bacterium
CCGGCCGGAACGGTGGCCATTTCCTCTTCAGTGCTCGAATCGTGAACGTGAAATACGTCACGCGATTGCGCTTTTTCCCACTGGCCGTTGATGTAGTGCGAGGTGTAGTGCTTCATAGGAGGTTTACTGCCTTAAATGGGCCGAAAAATGCAGTTTAATGCATAAAGTGTCGATTGAACAGGGCCGCTGGACAACCCCATGGGGTTCTGTTCAAGCCTGGGTTACATACAACTACATCCAAAGTACTTGCACTTGAGTCTGCAAGTGGCTGTTTTGAATGTTGTTTATCCTTAACGTATGCATACAAACGCTTGCACTTTCCAACCGGTCGGTTTAATGTGACGCTGTGACTATAGTTTGACAGCCAGTAAACAACATACATGCGTTGGACAAAACCTAATCTGCGGGGAAGTTTGTACAGCCTGTTGGGGGCCAGTGCTCCGGTTTCCGAATCGGCAATGGTCATTCGGCTCGAGCATATTCGCCAGGCCATGCTCGACACCCTGGGCGACAGCATCGAAGATGCGCGCTGTGCCATCACGGTGCGCAGAATCCGTTTCGCCAGCGACACGGTGGCGCTGTGGTACCTGCGCGGCGACCTGATGGCCGCACTCGCCCGCCTCCATGGTGAGGCACAAGCCCGCGACAGCATCGTCGGCGTCACCGCCCTCTTCAACGGCCTGCTGCCCGGCAGCATGACCGCCCGCAGCACCTCGCTCAGCGGTTGACTCAGCAGTTAGCGCCGAGCCGTTGACTGGCCGCTTGACAGCGGCAATCGGACTCCCCTGAACGCCCGAGTCGCACGGCCAGGGGTCGCACCGACCTCAATCGCCCCAGTAAATCAGCGCGTCACGCTCATCCACCGTCAGGCTGACGGTGGCGCCGACCGGCAGCAGCACCTTGGTCGGCACATGGCCAAACGGCAAACCGGAGACGATCGGCACCTTGAGCCGCCTTTTCAGCCAGGCCACCACGGCGGGCAGATCGAAACCCCGGTCGTAGCCGCGCACCAGCTGGTAGCGCGAAAACTGGCCCAGCACTATCGCCTTCTGCCGCGCCAGCACACCTGCGTGCAGCAGCTGCGTGAGCATGCGTTCGACGCGGTAAGGGTGCTCGTTGACGTCTTCCACGAACAGCACGCCGCCCTTGATGGGTGGCATCCACGGCGTTCCGGCCAGCGCGGCCAGCACGGTGAGGTTGCCACCCCATAAAGTGGCTTTTTTGATGCCAAATGTGCCCGTTGTGCTCGCCGGTTGGTCATTGTTTGCTATTGATTTAATAGCATCAGGTTCGCCAGTCGCGGCACGCGGACGGCGCGCACGCGGCAGCTCCCAGCCCGCGCCCTCCCCCTGGCCCTGCAACAAGTCATCGAAGCAGGCTTCCATGATGTCATCGGGCGTGCCCTCGACGCCAAAGTCTTCACCCAGCGCCGGGCCGGCCCAACTCACCACGCCCGAGCCTTCGCTGGTGTGGGCGAGCAGCGCGCACTGCAGCGCGGTGAAATCGCTCTGCCCCACAAACTGCGTGCCGCGCTCGATCGCCCGCACCAGCGCCTTGACCGGCAGCTCAGGCAGGATGCGCGTGAGGCCGTAGCCGCCACGGCTGATCAGCGCCACATCGGCCCCGCTGGCGGCGGCGCGGCCAATCGCGGCCAGCCGCGTGGCGTCGTCGCCCGCAAAACGCATGTGGCTGGTGAGCGCCGCCTCATCAATCTCCACCTCATACCCCAGCGCCTTCAGCCGCTTCACCCCGCGCCGAAACGCCGCCTTGTCGCGCACCGCGCTCGCCGGCGAATAAATGTAGATGTGTTTGGCCATGCGTTCTCGGTGGAATCTCTTAGTTGGGGTCAGCCCCTAATTGGGGTCAGATTCCAATTATCACGATGTAATTGGGGTCAGATTCCAATTATCACGATGTGGAAAGTTTGAAATGCGCCACGGCGGCACGCGCGATCGGCTCGCCATGCTCCTGTACAAAGTGCCCTGCCGGCTCGATCACCATCGGCTCTGGGCAACCGCGGATCAGCTTTTGCAGGCCGCGCATCACGGGCGGGCCGAGCACCGGGTCTTGCGCGCCGACGGCCATGAAGGTCTGGCCGCGCCAAAGGTCGCGCCAGAAGGTGCGTGCCTCGCGCGAGACCGCCGCGCCGTCAGAATCCTCAAACTCCGGCACCATCGGCGGAAACGCGCGCAATGCGGCGCGGTGGCCGTTGTCGGGAAACGGCGCCATGTAGGCCGCGCATTCCGCCTCGCTCATCTGTGGATTGCCGCGCGAGAACAGGCGTGCCACGTCGAAATCCGGATTCCTGGCGCACATCTCGCGCCACGCCACAAAGCCTGGCGACAGTGGCACATCGCCCGTGCCTAACGCGGTGTTCATCACCAGCAGGCCGTGGTAGCGATCCGGCGCGGCCATCGGCAGCGTCAAACCCAGCAGGCCGCCCCAGTCCTGCACCACCAGCACCACCTGCTTCAGATCGAGCCGCTCGATGAATTCGAGCAGCACCTGCCGGTGCCAGGTGAAGCTGTGCGCGCTGTCTTTCTTGGGTTTGTCGCTCTTGCCAAAGCCGACCAGATCGGGCGCGACCACGCGATGGCCCGCCGCCTCGAACGCCGGAATCATCTTGCGGTACAGGTAGCTCCAGGCCGGGTTCCCGTGCAGGCACAGCCAGGTCAGCGGCGCGTCTTTTGGCCCGATGTCCAGGTAGTGCAGCCGCAGGCCGGAAAGCGCGGGCAGGTCGCTCAGGTAGTTCGGCGGCCAGGGGTAGCCCGGCAGGTTGGCAAAGCGCTCCTCCGGGGTGCGCAACGCGTCGTCACGCAGGGGATGGGGGTTCACACGCCGCTCCTTGAAAAAGCCCTTGAGCAGGGCACCGCAGTCGTCCGCCAGCACCCCGCCCTGCACCGCCGTCTGGTGGTTGAGCTGCGGGTTGGCAAACAGGTTGAGCACCGAGCCGGCAGCACCGGTCTTGGGGTCTGGCGCGCCAAACACCACACGCTGGAGCCGCGCATGCAGCATGGCGCCGCTGCACATGGCGCAGGGCTCGAGCGTGACGAACAGTTCGCAGTCGTCCAGCCGGTAGTTGCCCAGCGCCAGCGCGGCCGCCCGCAGCGCCACGATCTCGGCGTGGGCGGTCGGGTCATGGCTGGCCAGCGGGGCATTGCGGCCGGTCGCGATCACCTCGCCGTGGCGCACCACCACCGCGCCCACCGGCACCTCGCCGGCCGCAGCAGCTTCGCGCGCCAGCGACAGGGCAGATTGCATGAAAGTGGTGTCGGATTTCAAGGTTTTCGGGAATCTACGGGACGGCGGGGGGCACAGTCGGTGTACAAAGTGTAGCCCGGAGGATTGATGAAAAAGCTGTTCGCCACCTTTTGTCTGATGCTTGCTGCCGCGCTGTCCTGGGCGCAGGACAGCCTGCAACCGGTGCGCCAGGTCGAGGGCATCACCGAGTACGCGCTGCCCAACGGGCTGGTGGTGCTGTTGGCGCCTGACCCGTCCAAGCCCACCACCACCGTCAACATCACCTACCGGGTGGGTAGCCGCCACGAGGGTTATGGCGAATCGGGCGCGGCGCACCTGCTGGAGCATCTGCTGTTCAAGGCCACCACCAACATCGCCGACCCCAAGTTCGAGATGACGCGGCGCGGCGCGCGCTGGAACGGCACCACCTGGTACGACCGCACCAACTACTTCGCGCAATTTGCCAGCAGCACCGAGACGCTGGAATGGACGGTGGGCTGGATGGCCGAGGCGATGACGCAGGCCAAGGTATCCAAGGCCGACCTGGAGCGTGAGATGACCGTGGTGCGCAACGAGATGGAGCGCGCCGAGAACAGCCCGGGCCGCATCCTGGCGGGCCGCATGCGCTCGGCCGCCTACCAGTGGCACAGCTACGGCCGCGACACCATCGGCGCCCGCAGCGACATCGAGAACATGCCGATCGAGCGGCTGCAGGCCTTCTACCGCAAGCACTACCGCCCCGACAACGCAGTACTGGTGATCGGCGGCAAGT
>JANOBJ010000026.1:0-7417 GCA_031411575.1 Betaproteobacteria bacterium
CTGCACCTGCATGGTCCAGCGGGCCACGGACTTCAACTTGTCATGCGGCGGGTCGTTGGCCGGCAAGGTGCTCAAGAAATCCTGGGCACGGCGCATCACGCGCACCATCGCGGCGGTGGCCAAGTCTTCCTTGCTGGGGAAATGCTTGTACAGGCTGGCTTTGGCGATGCCGACCGAGGCCGCCACTTCGTCCACCGTCATGGCGTCAAAGCCTTTTTCGGCCAGCAGCCGGTTCACGGTGTGCACGATGGCATCTTCGCGGGCCTGGAGCATCTGCTCCTTGAACGAAACCTTGATGACGGTGGTGCTGCTCATGTCTGAATTTTAGCCGCTGGCGTCAAAAAATACATCCCTCGACTGAATTAGAACTACCAAGTCACAAAATAACCACACAGTCTGATACACGAATGGGTTTGCACGCATCTTGCGTCCCTTCTACATTGGTTCACAGGGGGTCTTCGCCATGAAATCAGTCTGGATCAACACCTTGGCGTGGTTGGGCGCAGTGCTGGTTGCGCTCGCGCTGGCCTTCGCCGGGCCGACCGAATCGAGCGTGATGGGGCGCCTGCCCGCGCTCATGGCCAAACGGCTCGACCAGCAGCCAGTGCTGGTGCCACAAGGCTTTCCAGCGGAGCGAACGCTCGCTTTGATCGCGTTTGACCGAAGCCACCGCGAGGCCATCGACAGCTGGGTTCGCGGCCTTGGCCTGCACGCCAACGCGGGGCAGATTCCATGGGTGCGGATGCCGGTGCTCAATGATCCCGGCAACCCGACCAGCCGCGGCGAAATCGAAAACCGGCTGCTGCTGCGCTTTCCCGGTGCCCACGAGCGCGCCACGCTGGTGCCGTTGTTCACGGATCGTGCGGCGTTTGTGCGGTCGGTGGGCCTGAGCGGTACCCAGTCGGCCGTGGCCGTGGTGGTGAATCGCCAGGGCGAGGTGCTGGCACGCGCCGAAGGCCCGTTTGACGTGGACAAGGCCGACGCGCTGCTCGAGACGCTCGGCGCGAAGCATTGAACGCGGACTGAACCCGAAGACCCGAGCCCGGGCCAAACCCCAGACTTGTCGCCTCAATCGGGCGGCGTTTCCGCCAGCGTGAATGAAAATTCTGCGCCCTGATCGGGCACGCCGTGCGCCCAGACGCGGCCACCGTGCTTGGCGACAATGCGCTGCACGTTGGCCAGCCCGATGCCGGTGCCGGCGAACTCGGACGGCGAATGCAGCCGCTGGAACGTGCCAAACAGCTTTTGCGCGTAGGCCATGTCAAAGCCGGCGCCGTTGTCGCGCACCACGAACACCCGCTCGCCGCTGCTGCTCACCTCGCTGGTGAATGCGATCTCGGTGCGCTCGCGCTTGGCACTGAACTTCCAGGCATTGCCCAGCAGGTTTTCCAGCACCAGCCGCAAGAGCCGCGGGTCGCCCTGCACCTGCAAGTCGGGCGCGATCTGCACCACGGCGAGCCGCTTCGGATCGCTTTCGCGCAGGCGCTCGACCACGCTGGCGGCAATCGAGCCCAGATCGACCGGCTCCCAACGCAGCGCAGCGCGCGACACCTGGGCCAGCGACAGCAGCGCATCGGTCAGCTCGCCCATCTGGCGCACCCCGGTGCGGATGCGCGCCAGGTAGTGGCGGCTTTTCTCGCTGGCCGCGTCCTTGAGCGTCATGTCCAGCAGGTGGCTGAAGCCGTCCACCGCCGAGAGCGGTGAGCGCAGGTCATGGGCAATCGAGTAGGAGAACGCCTCCAGCTCCTTGTTGGCCGCCTCCAGCTGGGCGGTGCGTTGGCGCACCCGCTCCTCCAGCCCGGCGTTGAGCTGCAGGATGTCCTGCTCGGCGCGCTGGCGGTCCAGCTCGGCCGCCGCCCGCGATGCAAAAATCTGCAGGGTGGAGGTGATGAAGGCGATGTCGGTCAGTGGCTCGCGGAACATGACCCAAAGCAGGCCCACCGGCTGGCCCGCCGCATTGTCCAGCCGCCGGCCGACGAAGGCCTGCATGTCGCCAAGCGACTGCACCTTCGCGTTGGGAAACTGCGTCTGCAAGCCTTCCCGCACCACGCACTCCCATGACAGCATGAGCTCCGCGCACGGCGTGCCCTCCAGCGCATAGTCGAAGTTGTCCACGGCGCGGCCGTTCACCACAGCGGCCAGCGTGCTCGCCGAGGCCGGCTCGCCGAACGCGAGGCGCGCCAGCACGCCCACCTGGGCGCCCAGCGCCATCGCCATGCTGCGCGCCAGCTGCTCGAAAAAGGCATTGCCGGTGCTGGCCGACACGCCCGCCGCCACCTTCAGCACCGCGTCCTCCATGCGTTCGCGCGCAGCGCGCGAACGCAGGTTGGCAATGCCGAACGCGAGGTTGTCGGTCAGTTCCTGCAGCTGGCGCAGCTCGGTTGGCTCGGGCTCATTGACCTCGGCCCCGTACAGGCCGAGCAGGCCAAAGCTGCCGTCAGGCCCGCTCAAGGGCAGGAAGACGACACTGCGGTAGCCGCGCTGGCGCGCCGCGTCCTGGTAAAAAAAGCCGCTGTCTGCTGCAAAGATGTCGGAGCAGACCACCGGTTTGCCGCCGCGCACCGTTTGGCCCGCCGGCCCGCGGCCGCGCTGGGTGTCCTGCGACCAGCTGAGCGAAATCTCGGCGAGGTAGCCATCGTCAACGCCGGCGCTGGCCATCGGCCGGATGCTGAACTCGGCGTCGTGCTGGGCATAGCCAACCCAGGCCATGCGGTAGCCACCGATTTCCACCGCCACGCGACAGATCTCCTCCAATAGGTCGTGCTCCTTGTCAATGCGAATCAGCGCTTCGTTGCAGCGGCTGAGCATGCGCAGCGCGCGGTTGGTCTCGGCCAGCACGACGCTGGCCTGCTTGCGCGCGGTGATGTCGCTGGCCAGGCCAACCGAGCGTGACGGCATGCCGGGATCGGCATGCACCGGGTAGGACTGGTCCAGTATCCAGCGCACCCGGCCATCCGGGCGCACGATGCGGTATTCGGCGCTGGTGATTTCGCCTCGGGACTGTCGCTCCAGATTCGCCTGTACCTCGGCGCGGTCCTCGGGGTGCACCGAGTCCATCAGCGCCCGTGGGTTGGCGTAGAGGCTTTCGCGTGTGCGGTCCCAGACCGCCTCGTAGGCCGGACTGACGTAGATCACCCGCCCACTGCTGGTATCGATGCTGTAGAACACATCGGGAATATTTTCCGCCAGCTCACGAAAGCGCGCTTCGCTGGCGCGCAGCGCCTGCTCGGCGTTGCGGCTGGCGGTGATGTCATCGGTCAGCCCGACCACGTGCAGCAGCTCTCCATCGGCGCCGCGCACCGACGACAGGCTAACGCGTGACCAGTTCACCACGCCGTCCTTGCGCAAATGGCGCTTCTCGAAAACGACGCTCTCGCGGACCCCCGTTGCCAGTTCCCGTTGCAGCGCCATATTGCGTACCCGGTCATCGGGATGCGTCACCTGCGACACGCCCATGGTCAGCAGCTCAGCCTCGGTGTAGCCCACCAGCGCGCAATAGGCGCGGTTGACCCGCACAAACCGGGCATCCGGCGTGGTGATGGCGATGCCGCTGGCTGCATGGTCGAACAGGCTGCGGAACAGGGCTTCGCTCTCGCGCAGCAGGCGCTCGGTGCGTTCGCCTTCGGTAACGTCGGTGAACACCTGCACCACGCCGATGATCTCGCCCCGGGCGTCGCGAAACGGCCGGCAGCTGATGCTGACCACGCGGCCCGTGGCATCGCCCACCCGCACCAGGGCACGCCACGCATCGACCTGCTCACCCAGCAGCGCCCGGGCCATCGGGCGTTGGTCGTGATCCACCAGCGTTGCGCTATCGGCCGTCAGGAGTTGATGGTGCGCCCGCCACGTGTACAGCGTTTCCCCCTCGCTGGGTGGTGGCACGATCCGCGCCGCCGCCGGGTTGAACAGCAGGAACTTGCCGTGCGTGTCCACCGCGATGACGCCTTCGCGCATGCTGTCGATGATCAGCCGCAGCAGGGCCTGCTGCTTGTCGGCATGGCGCAGGGCGTTGTCCAGGCCGGTCTGGTGCGCCCGCAATGACGCCACCATGCGGGTAAAGGCCTCGCCAAGCTGGCCGATCTCGCCAGCGTAGCGCGCCGCGCCCGGGCCGGTGTGGGCGTCCAGATGGCCGGCGGCGACCGCATCGGCTTCGTCGAGCAAGGCGCGGGCCGGCTGCACGACCAGCCGGTTGCCGAACCACCACGCAGCCAACGCGCCCCCCGACAGGGTCAGCAGCAGCAACGTCAGCTCGGTCCAGAGGATGCGTCGTGGATGCGCCAGCATCTGCGCGCGGGGCTGGCTGGCCACCAGGAACAGGGGCCCGTCCGCCTGCTCGCTGACCGGCACCGCGGCATACACACGCTCCTCGCCCGCGGCATCCTGCGCCTGTTGCAAGCCGCTGCGGCGCTGGAGTATGGCCTCCAGCGCCGCAGGGTCCGCCAGCAGGCCATCGGCAACGTGGCCCGGCGCGCCACCGGCAGGTTCCGTCACCAGCACCCGACCCTTGCGGTCGGTCAGCGTCAGGGTGATGCCGTCAGGCGGCGTCAACCGGCTGAACGCTTCGGCCAGCACGCGCGCGCGGATCGTGGCGAACGCCACACCCACGAGCTTGCCATCGGCATTTCGCACGGGCACGCCAAACGTCAGCCCCGCCTGCGGCGCCCCGTCACGGTATTCGCCAACCGCCAGCGACTTGCCCGCCACAACCGCGCGGAAGAACGAACGCTCCGCCAGACCCGTGATCGACGGTTGATCCGGCGGCGCACAGGCCACCATGCCCTCCAGGTCGGCAACGCCGATTTCCAGGTAGTCGCGGTGCTGCTGCAGGAGGTTTCGCAGATAGGCCACACACAACCGCCCTGTCGCGTCGCGCAACCGGGTGTCCTGGATGGAAGGGCCGCCGGCGATGTCGCCCAGCAGTTGGGCGGTGCGCTCGACCAGGCGCTGCGGCTCGGTCGCCGCGAGCTGGGCGCGGCTCATCAGCGCCGAGCTGGCCAGCTCCAGCGCGGCGCGCCGGTCCAGCACCGACGAGTAGACCATCAGCCCGAACACGGGCAGCAAGGCCACCACTACCAGCAGGACCAGACGGGCACGAAGCCCTGGCGAACGCATCAGATTCGAGCCTCCCCGGCACCACAACGCCGCCAAGTGGGCGTCTGCCGTTCATTAGAAGCGATAACCATGTTTCGCCACAGTAATTGAAAAGTGTTCACCGACAGGCGGATCAGGTTCACTGTAACGCCTGCGCGGCAGCCTGCGTCAGCGCGGCGTTCAGCGCATCCAGCACCTCGGATTCAAGATTCCAGCAGTGCCAGTAGAGCTGGATCGGCAGCGTGTGGCCAGGCGCCACATTGATCAGCTGGCCCTGCGCCAGCAGGCCGCGCGCCAGCAACTCGGGCACCACGCTCACCCCCCAGCCGGCCAGCACTGCGCGCACCTGCCCTTCCGAGCTGGGCACGAACAGCTGGCTGAGTGTCACGCGCTTGAGGCCAAAGGCTTTGCTGACGAACTCGGTCTGCATGTTGTCCTTGCGGTTGAACGCGATGAACGGCAGCGCGCGAAAGTTGTGCGGCGTCAGGCCCTTGGGGCAGTGCGCCTGCGCCCAGGCCGGCAGCGCGATCGCGACGTAGTTCATGGCGCCCAGCGGCACCACCCGGCAGCCGCGCAGCGCCTGCTTGAGCGTGGTGACGCAACCCAGCACCTGGCCCTCGCGCAGCCAGCCGTGGGTGAAGTTCTGGTCGTCGGTGATGATTTCCAGCGGCAGGCCCTGGCGCGCCAACGCGTTGAGCGCAGGCAGCGCCCAGGTGGCGATGCTGTCCGCGTTGATGGCGATCGAGATCCGCTCTTCCTCGCGCGCGCCGCCGGTGGAACTGGGCGCCAGCTCCTTCAGGTCGCGCTCCAGATCGGCGCGCAGCAGGCGCAACTGCTTGGTGTGCTTGAGCAGCAGTTGCCCGGCCGAGGTGGCCTTCAATGGCCGGCTGCGCACGATCAGCACCGTGCCCACCTGCGCCTCCAGCGCGCGCAACCGCTGCGACACCGCCGACTGGGTGATCGACAGGCGCTGGGCGGCACGCTCGAAGCCGCCCTCCTCGACGATGGCGGCCAGGCACTCCAGGGCATCGGGGTCAAAGGTGCTCATACAGGCCTGCTCATGTATTAGTTGTACTGATGATTTCACTGAGAGTTTAATTTCCCTGTTAAAGGCACACAACTTGCGCCACACTTTGTTCATGAAAGTTGTGGTTTTGGGCGCAGGGATCATCGGCATCAGCACGGCGTGGCACCTGCTGGAGCGTGGCCACGAGGTAACCGTGGTGGACCGACAGCCCGACGCCGCGCTGGAAACCAGCTTTGCCAACGCCGCGCAGATCTCGGTGAGCTACTGTGAGCCCTGGGCCAACCGCGATGCGCCGGCCAAGCTGCTGAAGTGGATGTTCCGCGACGACGCGCCGCTGCTGTTCCGGCCGCAGCTTGACTGGCAGCAGTGGCGCTGGGGCCTGAAGTTCCTGGCGCAGTGCAATGACACCGCGTTCGAGCGCAATGTGCAGCAGCTGGTGGCGCTGGGCGCGTACAGCCATGCGGCGCTGAAAGACGTGGTGCGCGCCACCGGCATCGACTACCAGCGGCTGGAGTGCGGCATCGCCCACTACTTCACCGACCCCAAATCCTTTGATGCCGCTGCTGGTGCCGCCAGCCTGATGCAGAAGTACGGCGTGCAGCGCCGCGTGGTGAGCCGGGATGAGCTGCTGGCGATCGAGCCGGCGTTCCGCCCGTTTGGGCACCGCATCGTGGGCGGCACCTACACCGCCAGCGACGAGAGCGGCGATGCGCGCCTGTTCACCCAGGAGCTGGCCCGTCGCTGTGCCGCGCGCGGTGCCGAATTTTTGTTCGGCCACGCTGTCGCGCGGCTGGAAAAATCTGGCAATGCTATTCAATCTGTAGCGGTCAGGCCCCAATTCACCTGGACCACAGGCTCAAAAGCGAAGCAATTGAAGGCCGATGCCGTGGTTGTGGCCTGCGGTTCATGGAGCGCCCCGCTGCTGCGCACGGTCGGCGTCGATCTGCCGATCTACCCCGGCAAGGGCTACAGCGCGACCTTCCCGCTCAAACGGCCCGAGGCCGCGCCGCGCGTCAGCACGATTGACGACGAGGTGAAGTGCGCGATGAGCCGCCTGGGCGACACCCTGCGCGTGGCCGGCACGATCGAGCTGGGCGGCTACGACCGCTCGCTGGACACCCCGCTGGCGCGCGCCCGCTGCCAGATGCTGGCCAACCGCATCGAGCAGGTGCTGCCGGGCGTGTGCGACACCCGCAGCGAAGCCGAAGGCGGCACGCCCCACTACTGGACGGGCCTGCGCCCGGCCACGCCCACCAACATCCCCTACATCGGCCGCGCGCCCATCCGCGGCCTGTGGGT
>JANOBJ010000027.1:0-2614 GCA_031411575.1 Betaproteobacteria bacterium
CTCGCCGTGCGCCCCCTATCAACGCGCATGCCCCACGAAGCGTGTACCGAAATGCTTCATGGTGCACTTTGGCACGCTCCGTGCTTCATGACCCTGTCATTTTTAACCTACCCACGGAGAACCCCATGAAATTCAGCACAACAAAAATGCTCGCAGTCGCCGCTTTTGCCGCCGTCCCCATGCTCGCCAGCGCGCAGCTGACGGCCAATGTGAGCGTGACCAGCAACTACAAATTCCGCGGCCAGGACCAGGACATCATCGGCAGTAGCGGTGCGCTCAAGACCACGGCCCTCAAACCGGCGCTGCAGGGTGGTTTTGATTACACGTTCGCCAGTGGCTTCTACGTCGGCAACTGGAACTCATCGGTCAACTGGCTGCAGGGCAATTCCATCGAGATGGATTTCTACGGCGGCTACAAGGGCGCGATCACCAAAGACCTGGGCTACGACGTCGGCGTGCTGACGTACCAGTACCCCGGCAACAAGACGGGCGAGACGACCGAAATCTACGGCGGTCTGTCCTATGGCCCGCTCAGCGCCAAATACTCGCACACCGTGTCGAAAGACTACTTCGCCTACGGCGCACTGGCTGGCGTCAAGGGCCGTGGCACCAGCTACATCAACCTCGCCTATTCGCAGGAAATCGCCAAAGGCCTGACCCTCAAGGCTTCGGTGGGCAAGACCAACCTGAAGAGCGGCATCAATGCAGCGGGCATCCCCGACTTCATCGACTACAGCGTTGGCGTGGCCTACGACCTGGGCAATGGTCTCTCGGTGGGCGCGGCAGCCGTCGGCGCTACCAAGAAATCCAGCTACCCGGAAGTCAACGACACCCGCCTCGTCGTTTCCCTCACCAAGTCGATGTAAGCATCCCGCAGTTCGACGTCGAAAGGCACATTCATGAAACTCGTAACGGCCATCATCAAACCGTTCAAGCTGGACGAGGTGCGTGAAGCGCTGTCCAGCATTGGCGTCCAAGGCATCACGGTGACCGAAGTCAAGGGCTTCGGTCGCCAAAAGGGCCACACCGAGCTGTATCGCGGCGCGGAATATGTGGTGGATTTCCTCCCCAAGGTCAAGATCGAGGCGGCGGTGTCCGACGAGTTGGTCGACCGCGTGATCGAGGCCGTCGAAGGCGCGGCGCGCACCGGCAAGATCGGTGACGGCAAGGTCTTCGTCTACAACCTCGAGCAAGTCGTTCGCATCCGCACCGGCGAAACCGGCAAAGAAGCGCTGTAACCGCGCCCGCCCACAAGAAAGTGAACCAGATGAAAAAGCTACTTGCCTCCCTGGCATTGGGGTTGAGCCTGTTTGCCGCCAGCACGGTTGTGCTGGCACAGACCCCGGCGGGCGCCGCTTCCGCGCCTGAAAACGCCGTTGCCGCTCCCGCGGCTGCGGCACCTACTGCGGCTGCGCCTGCAGCAGCGGCCCCGGCTGCTCCGGCAGCCGCTGCTGCTGCGGCACCTGCCGCCGCACCGGCCGCGCCTGCGGCTGCACCCGCACCGGTCCCCAACAAGGGTGACACGGCCTGGATGACGGTGGCCACGGCCCTCGTGATCTTCATGACGATCCCCGGCCTGGCGCTGTTCTATGGCGGCCTGGTCCGCAGCAAGAACATGCTGTCGGTGCTGATGCAGGTGTTTGTCGTCACCGCGCTGATCTACCTGCTGTGGATGATCTACGGCTACAGCGTCGCGTTCACCGCGGGCAACCCGTTCATGGGCTCGTTTGACAAGCTGTTCCTGAAAGGGATCACGCCAGACTCGGTCGCGGCCACCTTCAGCAAGGGTGTCGTGATTCCGGAGCTGACGTTTGTAGCCTTCCAGGCGACGTTCGCGGCCATCACCTGCGGCCTGATCGTCGGCTCGTTCGCCGAACGCATCAAGTTCTCGGCCGTGCTGCTGTTCTGCGTGCTGTGGTTCACCTTCAGCTACCTGCCGATCGCGCACATGGTCTGGTACTGGGACGGCCCGGACGCGATCACCGACGCCAAGACGCTGGAGACGGTCACGGCCAACGCCGGCTGGCTATGGGCCAAGGGCGCGCTCGATTTCGCGGGCGGCACCGTGGTGCACATCAACGCCGGTATCGCCGGTCTGGTGGGCGCCTACGTGATCGGCAAGCGCACCGGCTACGGCAAGGAATCGATGGCGCCGCACAGCCTGACGCTGACCATGGTGGGCGCGGCGATGCTGTGGGTGGGCTGGTTTGGCTTCAACGCCGGCTCTAACCTGGAAGCCAACGGCCTGACGGCACTGGCCTTCATCAACACCCTGGTGGCGACCGCTGCCGCTACGCTGGCCTGGATTACCGGTGAGTCGCTGTCCAAGGGCAAGGCCTCCATGTTGGGCGCTGCGTCCGGCGCGGTGGCGGGCCTGGTGGCGATCACGCCGGCCTGCGGTTTCGTCGGACCGATGGGCGCCATCGCCATCGGTCTGGCGGCCGGCTTCATCTGCCTGTGGGGTGTCAATGGCTTGAAGCGCATGCTGGGTGCGGACGACTCGCTCGACGTGTTCGGCGTTCATGGTGTGGGCGGCATCCTCGGCGCGCTGCTGACCGGTGTGTTTGCCTCGCCGTCGCTCGGTGGCACCGGGGTGTTCGACTACGTCGCCAAC
>JANOBJ010000028.1:0-20491 GCA_031411575.1 Betaproteobacteria bacterium
GCACCGCGCCACCAGCGGCCAGCGCTTCGGCGTCTTCCGGCAGGTGGGTTGAAATGCCGGCATCGACCAGCGTCAGCGCAAACCCGTGCTGGCGTGCCAGCACGTTGATGGCGGCGCCGCCCAGCACCATGTTCATCACCATCTGCGCGGTGACGGCCTGCGGATAGGCCGACACGCCTTCATCCGCCAGCCCGTGGTCGGCCGCGAACACCACCAGCTGGGGGAGCTTCAGCACGGGCGCCTCGCTGCCCTGGATCAGCCCCAGCCGCAACACCAGCGATTCGAGGCGCCCGAGCGAGCCAAGCGGCTTGGTCTTGTTGTCCAGCTTGTGCTGCAGCACGGCCGTCAGCGCCGGATCGGCCACGGGGTCGATCGTGGGGAGCAAAAAGGCGTCGGCGCTGCTCATTCTTGGGAGGGAAGATCAGGTTTGAAGGAACAGACGGTACACCGGATTATCGGTTTCCTCGACATGCGGGTAACCGAGCGTCTTGAGGAAGGTGTCAAACGCTCGCGCGTCGGCCGGCGGCACCTGCAGGCCCACCAGGATGCGGCCGTAGTCAGCGCCCTGGTTGCGGTAATGAAACAGGCTGATGTTCCAGCCCGGGCGCATCAGGCTCAAAAACTTCAACAGCGCGCCTGGCCGCTCGGGGAAGATGAAGCGCAGCAGGCGTTCATCGCGGGCCAGTGCCGAATGGCCGCCCACCATGTGGCGGATGTGTTCCTTGGCCAGGTCGTCATGGGTCAGGTCGAGCGCCACGAAGCCGTGGCGCGTGAAGTTGGCCGCGATCTTGCCGCTCTCGCCCTTGCCATGCGTGGTCAGGCCCACGAACACATGCGCCTGCGCCGAGTCACTGATGCGGTAGTTGAACTCGGTCACATTGCGCGGGCCCCCGGGCAGGTTGCCGATCAGTTCACAAAAAACGCCGGAAGCTGCCGCGCTCCTCGGGGATCGTCACCGCGAACAGCGCCTCGCGCTCCTCACCCACCTCGGCGCGCTCGGCCACGAAGCGCAGCCGGTCAAAGTTCATGTTGGCGCCGCACAGGATGGCGGCGTAGGTCTCGCCCCGGGTCTTGTGGGTGGCGACGTACTGCTTGATGGCGGCCACCGCCAGCGCGCCCGCGGGCTCGACAATGCTGCGCGTGTCCACAAACACGTCCTTGATCGCCGCGCAGACCGAGTCGGTATCGACCGTGATGTAGCTGTCGACCAGCCCGCGCGCTACGCGAAAGGTCTCCGCGCCCACCAGCTTGACGGCAGTGCCGTCAGAGAACAGCCCGACGTCGGGCAGCGTGACGCGCTTCCTGGCGGCAACCGACTGGACCATCGCGTCCGAGTCGTTCATCTGCACGCCGATCACCTTGATCTCGGGCCGCACCGCCTTGATGTAGTTGGCCACGCCGCTGATCAGCCCGCCGCCGCCAATCGCCACGAACACCGCGTCCAGCTGGTTGGAGCCCAGCCCCTGCAGCTGGCGCAGGATTTCCATGGCGATCGTGCCCTGGCCAGCGATCACGTCGGGGTCGTCAAACGGGTGGACGAAGGTCAGGCCGCTTTGCTGTTCCAGCGCCACCGCGTGGGCGTGGGCGTCGGAATAACTGTCGCCATGCAGCACCACCTCGGCATTGGCGCCGCCAAAGGCCTTGACCGCATCGATCTTGACCTGCGGCGTCGTTACCGGCATCACGATCACGGCGCGCACGCCCAGCTTGTGGGCCGACAGCGCCACCCCCTGCGCGTGGTTGCCGGCCGAGGCGCAAATCACGCCTTGTTTGAGCTGGGCCGGCGTCAGGTGCGCCATCTTGTTGTAGGCGCCGCGCAGCTTGAAGCTGAACACTGGCTGCTGGTCTTCGCGCTTGAGCAGCACCTTGTTGTGCAGGCGGCGGCTCAGGGCGCGGGCGGGCTCCAATGCCGACTCCACCGCCACGTCGTACACGCGGGCGGTCAAAATCTTCTTCAGGTAGTCGGCGGGCTGCAACGGTCGGCTCGGCAGCCTGGACGGTACTTGGGGCGTTTTCGGTGTTCTGGGTTGGGCTGGCTTCATCGGTTCCCTCTGGGCACCATGATAGGGGCCGCAAGGCGCGTGCCAGAAAAAAGCCCCGAACCTTGCGATTCGGGGCTGAATCCACCTTTTTCAGAGGGGTGGAGGAGACAATCGGTACAGTGCTGGGGCGACCTGCGTACGCAAGCTATGACCCAGCGACCACTACAGTCTAGCGAGGATTTGCTGCGACGCAACAAACAAAATTGTCTCCAGGGGTCTCTCCCCGAGACAAAGTTGACACTATTAGCCGAATTTATCGGCGGCCAAACGGTTTGATAAAGGGGTAAAACCACCATGCAATGCACAGTGAGCTGGACCGGTGCCGCGGGCACCCGATCGGGAATGGGCTTCGTCGCCGAGACTGGAAGTGGGCACATGCTCACCATGGACGGCGCGCCAGACGAGGCCAAACCTGAAAACGGCGGGCAGAACCTGGCGCCCCGACCGATGGAAACCGTGCTGGCCGGAACCGGTGGCTGCACCGCCTACGACGTGGTGCTGATCCTGAAACGCGGGCGCCACGACGTGCGGGGCTGCTCGGTCCGGCTCGACGCCGACCGCGCCGAAACCGATCCGAAAGTGTTTCTGAAAATCAACATGCATTTCACCGTGACCGGCAAGGGCATCCCCGCGCTGGCCGTGGAACGCGCGATCGCCATGAGCCACGACAAATACTGCTCGGCCACCATC
Source organism: Betaproteobacteria bacterium (assembly GCA_031411575.1). Classification (GTDB taxonomy): domain Bacteria; phylum Pseudomonadota; class Gammaproteobacteria; order Burkholderiales; family Burkholderiaceae_C; genus JANOBJ01. Next base: position 2,733 of record JANOBJ010000028.1, read on the forward strand.
ATGCTGGGCAAGACCGCCGAGATCACCACCAGCTTCGAGCTGCGGGAAGCCTGAAAACCTGGTTTTTTTATGCCTAATTGGCCTGTGGTGCTCATCGATTGGTCATAGTTTGCTATTAATAGTATAGCAAACGACGTTTGCGTCGAGTACGACGTGTGTGACGTGTGCGACGTGCAGCGCGTCAGATGCGGTGCGCCGTCGTCGTCATCACCCTGGCGGCCGCCCGCATCAGCGCTTTGGCTGGCGCGGGCAGTTCCAGCGCGCCGGCGTGCAGCGCTTCGGCTGCGTGGCGCGCCTCGTCATCCTTCATCTGGACCACGATCGCGCGCGAAGCGTGGTCGCCAGCCGGCAGGCGTTCCAGGTGGCTTTGCAGGTGCGCTTCGACCTGGCGCTCGGTTTCCACCACAAAGCCCAGGCTCACGCGGTCGCCCAGCCGCCCCGCCGCCAGCCCGAGCGCAAACGCGCCGGCGTACCACAGCGGGTTGAGCAGCGAAGGCCGGGCGCCCAGTTCATCGAGCCGTGCCTGCGTCCAGGCCAGATGATCGGTTTCCTCGCGAGCGGCCTGCTCAAAGTGCGCCCGCAGCACAGGATTGCGAGTGGCCAGCGCCTGCGCCGCGTACAGCGCCTGCGCGCAGACCTCGCCCACGTGGTTCACCCGCATCAGCGCGCCGGCTTCGCGCTTTTGGCCTGCGTCGAGCCGGGTTTCGTCGCCCGGCACCACCGGGCAGGGGCGGGTGGCGCGCGGGGCTGCAAACAGGGTTCGCAGCATGGTGTCGGCGGTGCTTAGCAGTCTGTCCATGCGTGAATTCTTTCACAGCGGCGCCGGCCTTGCTGCGGGCGGGTTGTGCGCCCGGTTTGCCCAAACTGTCAGGGCGTGGGACCAAGAATGTCGGTTGTCGACCGGTGGCAGGCCGGTGGTGTGCCAACCGTTACCGACGCGCCGCTGCAGCGCCGCCCAGCTCCGTTTGACTCGCACGCCGCCTGTAAACAGAGGCTGCCGGGCCGGCCCGATGGGTCGTGCGTGCAATTTGTAACAGCGCTGGCATGCGAAATGCTGGCAACGGTTGGAGGCTGTGGCAAACGCCCCACGCCTTCCCATGTCTTGTTGCACCTCTGCAACGGATTACCCGCATCCGGCCCGATTCCGGGTGAATTTCTTTGCGCATCGGCCGAGGGTCTGGTGCAATCACTACAACTTCCCAAAAGGAGGTTGGCCCGGGCTTCCGGTGGGATCAAAAACAAGGGTTCAAACCTTGCCTTCCCGTCGTGCCGGAGCCCTATGTTTAACCTTGGAGAAACTCGCAATGAAAAAATCCCTAGTTGCTCTGGCTGCCCTGGCTGTTGTCAGCGCTGCCTCTGCTCAATCGTCTGTGACCCTGTTCGGCGTGGTTGACGCTACGCTGGCCGTCGGCAAAGGCGACACGTCTGACCGTACCCAAATCACCAATTCTGGCTACAACTCCAGCCGCCTCGGTTTCCGTGGCACGGAAGATCTGGGCGGCGGCATGTCGGCCAGCTTCTGGCTCGAAGCCGGCGTGAACAATGACAATGGCACCGGCTCTGCTACCAATGCAAACAACCAGGCTGCTGCTGCTGCTCTGGGCAATGGCCAGCAAGGTCTGACCTTCAACCGTCGTTCGACCGTCAGCCTGGCTGGTGGTTTCGGTGAACTGCGTCTGGGCCGCGACTACTCGCCCCAGTTCTGGAACCTGACCGTGTTCGATCCGTTCGGCACCAACGGCGTCGGCACCACCCAAACGCTGAACTCCAGCCTGGGAGGCCCCACCACCGTTCGCGCTTCGAACAGCATCGGCTACTTCCTGCCGGGCAACATCGGCGGCATCTACGGCCAGCTGCAGTACTCGCTGGGTGAGAACGCTCAAGCCACCCCGGCTGCTGCGACCGAAAAAGACGGCAATGGCGTCGGCCTTCGCGTCGGCTTCGCCAACGGCCCGATCAACGTCGCCCTGGCCACCAGCAAGACCAAGTACGCTGCTGGCGACATCAAGACGACCAACATCGGTGGTAGCTACAACTTTGGCGTTGCCACGGTGATGGCCCATTACAACCAGGACAAGAACACCCTGACCGCTGACGGCAAGGGCTACCTGGTTGGCGCGGCTTTCCCGATCGGCGCTGGCGAGATCAAGGCTGCTTACTCCCTGTACAAGACCGACGCTGCTGGTACCCCCAAGTCCAAGAAGCTGGCTATCGGTTACGTGCATAACCTGTCCAAGCGCACGGCTCTGTACACCACGTTTGCTCGCGTGAGCAACAGCGGTGGCGCTTCGCAAGCTCTGAACGGTGCCACGACCACCGTGAACGGTGATTCCACCGGTTACGACTTCGGCGTGCGTCACAGCTTCTAAATCCAACGACTGGCCCCAGAGCCAGTCTTGAGAAGCCAACTTCAAAGCCGCTGGCCTTCGGGTCAGCGGCTTTTTTCATTTGTAGAAGCACCTGTTTCCTGAACCGGGTTCACAGGTCTCGCGAAGCGCCGTGAAATGGCGTCGATTGTCGTGTCCGCGTTTTGGGGTTTCGGGTGAATCAACACAGCGTTCGTTGGGGTTCCATGGCCGTGGCGTTGTCGCTGATTGCGATGGTGGCTGCCTGCACGTCCGTACCCCAAGCTGACGCCACCGCCGAGGCAAATGCCGAGCCGGCCACCCCGGCAAGCCCCTGGTCGGTGGCTTCAGGTGGCGTCGCTGTTCCGGTACAGGGTGATGCGTCGGCTGGCAACCCGCACGCCTGGCAGCACTACCCGCTCCCGGGCAAGCAGCCCACCCGATTCGCCTATACCCGCAAGGACGGGCGCGACGCGATGGCCGTGACGGCCGTGTCATCGGCCAGCATGCTGCGCCAGAAGGTCCGCATCGAGCCCGCCGAACTCGGTGAGGTCCGCTTTTCCTGGAAAGTCCCGGCGCTGATTGCACAAGCCGATATGGCCTTGCGTGAATCGGATGATTCACCCGTGCGCGTCGTGCTGGCGTTTGAAGGCGACCGCTCCAAATTCTCCGCGCGCAACGCGATGCTGTCCGAGCTGGCGCGCGCGCTCACTGGGGAAGAGTTGCCCTACGCCACGCTGATGTACGTCTGGTGCAATGACCGGGCTCCCGGCACCGTCATCCACAGCCCGCGCACCGACCGCATCCGCAAGTTGGTGGTGCAGTCGGGCCACGGCCAGCTCAACCAGTGGCTCGACTACGAGCGCGACATTCGGGCCGACTACGAGAAAGCCTTTGGCGAGGCGCCCGGCGCGCTGGTGGGTATTGGCATCATGAGCGACACCGACAACACACGCTCGACCACGCACGCCTGGTATGGCCCGGTGCGCCTGCTGCCGGTGGCGGCTGCGACAAGACCGGCGCCCCCAACCGCCAGTACGACCCTCAAATAGCAGCCCCATTTTGGGGAAATCCCTTTTGACGGGGCGGGCGCGCGTGTTGCATATTGCCTTCTTTCCCTTCAAGAGAGTCACATGAACCTCAAATTCGCCCTGTTGACGGCCGCCGCCGTTGCGGCATTTGCAGCCACTCCGGCCCTGCAGGCCAAGCCTTTCAAATGGTCCAGCGCCAGCGATATCCCGACGCTGGACATCCACTCCCAGAACAACGCGCTCGGCAATGGCGTACACGCCGCGGTGTACGACGCATTGGTCTACTACAACAGCCAGACCTTCAAGCCCGAGGCGCAGCTGGCCACCAGCTGGAAAGAGTTGTCGCCCACGCAGATGCGCTTTACCCTGCGCAGCGGTGTGAAGTTCAGCGACGGCACGGTAATGACGGCGGATGACGTGGTGTTTTCCATCATGCGCGCGATGGCCAAAACGTCGAACTACGCCGTGTACACACAGGGCATCGACAAGGTCGTCAAGGTCAATGATTCGACCGTGGACTTCATCATGAAGGGACCCAACCCGGTGCTGCTGAACCAGCTGACTGAACTGCGCATCATGAGCAAGGCCTGGGCTGAGAAGAACAAGTCACTGGAGCCCAAGGACATCAAGACCAAGGACGAGAGCTTTGCGCACCGCAACGCCATGGGCACCGGTGCCTACATGGTGAAGGAGTGGCAGCCCGACCAGAAGCTGGTGATGGTCAAGAACCCGAATTACTGGGGCAACGTGCCCACCAACGTCACCGAGATCATCTACACGCCGATCAAGTCAGAGGCCACGCGCGTGGCCGCGCTGCTGTCGGGCGAGGTGGATTTCATTCTCGACCCTAGCCCGCAGGACCTGGGCCGGTTGCGCAGCAGTCCCAACCTCAAGGTGGTGGATGGTGTCGAGAACCGCACCATTTTCTTCGGCATGGACCAGTTCCGGGACGAGCTGCCAGGCTCCAACATCAAGGGCAAGAACCCGCTGAAGGACCAGAAGGTGCGCATGGCGCTGTACCAGGCGATTGACATCGCCAGCATCAACCGCGTCACCATGCGCGGCCTGAGCCAGCCCACTGGCGCGCTGGTGGCGCCCCAGGTGACGGGGTGGACCGAAGCGGTGCACAAACGTCACCCGTACGACCCGGAAGCGTCGAAAAAGCTGCTGGCCGAGGCGGGCTACAAGGACGGTTTCGAGGTCGACTTTGCGTGCCCCAACAACCGCTACATCAGCGACGAAGAGATTTGCCAGGCCGTGACCGCCATGTGGGCACGTGTGGGGGTAAAAGCCAAGCTGCGCACCCTGCCGCTGGTCACTTACTTTCCGATGATCCAGCGCTACGAGGCCAGCATCTACATGCTGGGCTGGGGGGTGCCGACCTTTGACGCGCTGTACAGCCTGCAGTCACTCACGCGCAGCGTGGGGCAGGGCGGCGACGGCAACTACAACGTGGGCCGCTACAGCAACCCGCGCATGGACATCGTGGTGGACCGCGTGAAGAGCGAGACTGATCTGCCGGTGCGCAACCGCCTGCTGACCGAGGCGCTGCAGCTGCAGAACGACACCGTCGCGCACATACCGCTGCACAACCAGATCATCCCCTGGGCCATGAAGAAAAACGTCGATGTGGTGCACCGCGCCGACAACCGGCTCGACTGGCGCCTGATCAAGGTCAACTGAGCCTCCCGCAAGCACGCGAGAGGGCCCCTTCGCGGGGCCCTTTTGCTGGGCAGCGGCGTTGGGACAACCTCAGGTATTCCCCGTGTCGGCACGCCCCTTGCTCTGCTAGCATCGCCCCAGACCGTTATCCCACCGATGTTTGCCTTTATCCTGCGACGTTTGATTCAAGCGGTGATCGTGATGGTCACCGTGGCCTTTATTGCCTTCATGCTGTTCCAGTATGTGGGGGACCCGGTGGTGTTCCTGCTGGGGCAGGATGCGACACCCGACCAGATCCGCCAGTTGCGCGCCGATCTCGGGCTCGACAAGCCTTTTTTTGTGCAGTTCTGGCATTTCCTGGCCAACGCCGTGCAGGGCGAGTTCGGCCTGAGCCTGCGGCAGGGCTCCAAAGTCTCACGCCTGATCGCCGAGCGGTTTCCAGCCACGCTGGAGCTGACGTTCGTCGCAGCCATGCTCGCGCTCTTGATTGGCATTCCGATGGGGGTGTTTGCCGCACTGCGGCGGGGCACCTTCCTGAGCCAGGTGTTCATGACGATTTCGCTGCTGGGCGTTTCGCTGCCCACCTTCCTGATCGGTATCCTGCTTATCCTGGCGTTCGCGGTGGGGCTGGGCTGGTTCCCGAGCTTTGGCCGTGGCGATGTGGTGCAGATGGGCTGGTGGAGCAGCGGGCTGCTGACCCCCAAGGGTTGGCACCACGTGGTGCTGCCGGCCGTGACGCTGGCCATCTTCCAGCTCACGCTGATCATGCGGCTGGTGCGCGCCGAGATGCTGGAAGTGCTGCGTACCGATTACATCAAGTTCGCGCGTGCGCGCGGTCTTTCCAACCGCGCCATCCATTTCGGCCACGCCCTCAAGAACACACTGGTGCCGGTGATGACCATCACCGGCCTGCAGCTCGGCGGCCTGATCGCGTTTGCCATCATCACCGAGACGGTGTTTCAGTGGCCGGGCATGGGGCTGCTGTTCATCCAGGCGGTCACGTTTGCCGATATCCCGGTGATGGCGGCCTATTTGTGCCTGATCGCGCTGATTTTTGTGGTGATCAACCTGGTGGTCGATCTGCTGTATTTCGTGGTTGATCCGCGCCTGCGCGTGGGCAGCACGGCGGGAGGTCATTGATGTTGGCCCCGCGTTTGAAAGCCAACGGCCGTGTATTTGCGCAGATTGCCGAGTTTCACCCCGAGCTCACGGCCTTCCGGCGCGATCTGCATGCCCACCCGGAGCTCGGCTTTGAGGAGCACTACACCGCAGGGCGCATCAAGGAGGCATTGAAGCTCAGCGGGGTGGATGAGGTGCACACCGGCATCGGCAAGACCGGCTTGGTGGCGGTGATCCGCGGTCGCCAGACGGCCAGCGGCAGGATGATCGGCTTGCGCGCCGACATGGATGCGCTGCCGATGACCGAGCACAACGACTTTGCGTGGAAATCCTCCCGGGCCGGCCTGATGCACGGCTGCGGCCACGATGGGCATACCGCCATGCTGGTGGGTGCGGCACGCTACCTCGCGGCGACGCGCAATTTCGATGGCACGGCCATCATGATCTTTCAGCCGGGTGAAGAGGGCTACGCGGGAGCCAAGGCCATGATCGAGGACGGCCTGTTTGACCGCTTCCCGGTGCAGGCCGCCTACGCCATGCACAACTGGCCGGCCATGCGGCCCGGGACCGTGGGCGTGAACCCCGGGCCGATGATGGCTGCGGCCGACCGCATCACCATCGAGGTTACCGGCAAGGGCGGGCACGGCGCTCACGCCTACCTGACAGTCGATCCGGTGGTGGTAGCGGCGCACATCATCACGGCCGTGCAAAGCATCGTGTCGCGCAACGTCAAGCCGATCGACAGCGCCGTCATCAGCCTGTGCGCCATGCACGCGGGCGACCTGGGCGCCATGAGCGTGATCCCCGGCAAGGCGACGTTGCTGGGCACGGTACGCACCTTCAGCCCGAGCGTGCAGGACCTGGTGGAAAGGCGCCTGAACGAACTGTGCAGCGCAGTGGCACTGGGGTTTGGCGCGACCGCCACCGTGCATTACGAACGCATCTATCCGGCCACCGTCAATTCATTGGCGCAAGCGCGGTTTGCGGCCGATGTGGCCGAGTCGCTGGTCGGCGAGGACCATGTGGTGCGCGACCTCGAACCGAGCATGGGCGCCGAAGATTTCTCGTTCATGCTCCAGGTCAAGCCCGGCGCTTACCTGCGCATCGGCCAGGGCGGCGAGGGGGCCTGCTTTCTGCACAACAGCCGCTACGATTTCAATGACGACATCTTGCCGCTGGGTGCGGCGCTGCATGCGAGTCTGGTCGAGCAGGCGATGCCGCTTGTACCCGTCTGATCCTTTTTTCTGTTCCAAGGAGATCACCATGAAATTCAAGTCCAATCTGCTCGCAGTCGCCGTCCTGTCAGCACTGGCTGCTACTGGTTTTGTAGCAAACGCGCAAACCGTGAGAATCGCCAACCAGGGCGATGCGCTGTCGATGGACCCGCATTCGCTCAACGAGTCGCTGCAGCTCAGCGTCAATGGCAACGTGTACGAGCCGCTGGTGGACCGCAACAAGGATTTGAGCCTTGCGCCGGCACTGGCCACCTCGTGGAAGCAAACCTCACCCAACGTGTGGCGGTTCGAGCTGCGCAAGGGCGTGCAGTTTCATGACGGCACGCCGTTCACGGCCGACGATGTGATTTTCAGCTTCGCGCGCACCCAGGTCGAAGGCTCTGACATGAAGAGCTACACCAACGACTTCAAGGAGGTGCGCAAGATCAGTGATTTCGTGGTCGAGATTGAAACCAAGGCACCGTTCCCGATCCTGCCGGATGTGATTTCGCTGGTCTACATCATGAGCAAGAAGTGGGCGGAAACCTACCAGGCCACCCGCCCGGTGGACCGTCGCAAGGGCGTGGAGAATGCGGCCTCGTTCCGTGCCAACGGCACGGGGCCGTTCCGCCTGCGTGAGCGCCAGCCCAATGTGCGGACCAGCTTTGTGCGCAACGGCGCCTACTGGGGCAAGATTGAAGGCAACGTCACTGAAGTGATCTTCACGCCGATTGGCAACGACGCTACGCGCGTGGCGGCGCTGCTGTCCGGCGAGATTGATGTGATGGAGCCGGTGCCGGTGCAGGACATCCCGCGCGTGAACGCCAGCGCCAACGCGCGCGCCATCACCGGCCCCGAGCTGCGGACCATTTTCCTGGGCATGGACCAGAAGCGCGACGAACTGCTGTACTCCAGCGTCAAGGGCAAGAACCCCTTCAAGGACAAGCGCGTTCGCCAGGCTTTCTACCAGGCGATCGACATCGAGGGCATCAAGCGCACGGTGATGCGGGGCGCGTCCAACCCCACCGCGCTGATGGTGGGCCCCGGCATCAATGGCTTCCTGCCCGACCTCAACAAGCGCCCGGCGTTTGACACGGAAGCCGCCAAAAAGCTGCTGGCCGAGGCCGGCTATCCCAATGGCTTCGAAGTGACGATGAACTGCCCCAATGACCGCTATGTGAACGACGGACAGATTTGTGAGGCCGTGGCGGCCAATCTGTCGCGCGTGAATGTCAAGGTCAACCTGCTGGCTGAAACCAAGGGCACCTACTTTCCGAAAATTCTGCGTCGTGACACCAGTTTCTACATGCTGGGCTGGACGCCGGGCACCTACGACTCGCACAACGCGCTCAACGCGCTGATGCGCTGCGTGGACGATAAAGGTTCGGGCCAGTTCAACCTCGGTTCGTACTGCAACCCCAAGGTCGATGAGCTGACGCTCAAAATCCAGTCTGAAACCGACAAAGCCAAGCGCAGCGCGATGATCAAGGAGGCGTTTGAGCTGCACGCCGCCGACATCGGCCACGTGCCGCTGCACCAGCAGGCCCTGGCCTGGGGTGTCAGCAAGAAGGTCGAAGTGGTGCAACGCGCCGACAACTTCATGCCGTTTCGCTACATCAGCGTGAAGTAATCCCACACCACGGGCGCCGCCGCTCCGTTCGCGGACAGTGACGCCGGTGGTACTACCCCAGTTTCCATGAACAAGACCATTGCGCGCGGGCTCGACAGCGATGTGGGCCACAGCTTTCGCACCTCGCCGGTGGCGATGTTCGCCGCGGCAATTGCCTTCATCTGCATTTTTGCCTCGGTGTTTGCAGGCTGGGTCGCGCCGCACAACCCGTTCGACCTGAAGACGCTGGAACTGAGCGACGCGCGCCTGCCGCCCTCATGGTCGGACGGTGGCACCACCAAGTACCTGCTCGGCACCGACGACCAGGGCCGCGACATTCTCTCCGCGCTGATCTACGGCGCGCGCATCTCGCTGGTGGTGGGTCTGGTTTCGGTGCTGCTGTCCGTGGTGGTGGGCGTCAGCCTGGGGCTGCTGGCCGGATTTCGGGGCGGGTGGATTGACTCGCTGCTGATGCGCCTGTGCGACGTGATGCTGTCGTTTCCGCCGATCCTGGTGGCCTTGCTGATTGCCGGCGTCGGGCGGGCGATGTTTCCCAACGCGCACGAGTCGCTCGCGTTTGGCGTGCTCATCCTCTCGATTTCGCTGACCGGCTGGGTGCAGTACGCGCGCACCGTGCGCGGCACAACCATGGTCGAGCGCAACAAGGAATACGTGCAGGCCGCCCGCGTCACTGGCGTTGCGCCGTTTCGAATCATGGTCAAGCACGTGCTGCCCAATGTGATGGGGCCGGTGATGGTGCTCGCGACGATCCAGGTGGCGACCGCCATCATCACCGAGGCCACGCTGTCGTTCCTGGGTGTTGGCGCGCCGCCGACCTCGCCATCGCTTGGCACGCTGATCCGCATCGGCAACGACTACCTGTTTTCCGGCGAATGGTGGATCACCGTGTTCCCGGGGCTGATGCTGATCGTGATCGCGCTGAGCGTGAATCTGCTGGGCGACTGGTTGCGCGACGCCCTTAACCCCCGTTTGAGATGAGCCCTTGCATGATCAATTTTCAAGCGGCCACCGCGAAGCCGGCCTCGAGCCTCCCTGAGCCTGCCGAAGCACCGGGCAGTTGGTGGCGCCCCCTTGAGGGGGAGGCGACCGAAGGTCGCTTCGGAGGAGCGTAATGTCTCTTCTTCAAGTCAGGAACCTGGTCGTCGAGTTTCCCAACCGGCGCGGCACGCTGCGTGCGCTCGACGACATTTCCTTCGACATCGCGCCGGGCGAAATCCTGGGCGTGGTGGGTGAGTCCGGCGCCGGCAAATCGCTCACGGGCGCCGCCATCATCGGCCTGCTCGAGCCCCCGGGCCGGGTGGCCAGTGGGCAGATCCTGCTGGAAGGCCAGCGCATCGACAACCTGCCCTACGAGAAGATGCGCCATATCCGCGGCCGCCAGATCGGTGCGATTTTTCAGGACCCGCTGACCTCGCTCAACCCGCTGTACACCATCGGCCGGCAACTCACCGAAACCATCCAGACCCACCTGCCCGTGAGCGCCGAAGAGGCGCGCAAGCGCGCCATCGGCCTGCTGCAGGACACCGGCATCCCGGCCGCCGAGCAGCGCATTGACCACTACCCGCACCAGTTCTCGGGCGGCATGCGCCAGCGCGTGGTGATTGCCCTCGCGCTGGCCGCCGAGCCCAAGTTGATCGTGGCCGACGAGCCCACCACGGCGCTCGACGTCTCCATCCAGGCGCAGATCATCACGCTGCTCAAGAACATCTGCCGCCAGCGCGGCGCCGCCGTGATGCTGATCACGCACGACATGGGCGTCATCGCCGAAACCTGCGACCGTGTGGCGGTGATGTACGCTGGCCGCATCGCCGAGATCGGGCCGGTGCACGAGGTCATCAACCACCCGGCGCACCCCTACACCGCGGGCCTGATGGCAGCCATACCGGACATCACGCTGGACCGCGAGCGCCTGAACCAGATTGACGGCGCGATGCCGCGACTCAACGCCATTCCCGCCGGCTGCGCCTTCAACCCGCGCTGCCCGAAAATGTTTGACCGCTGCAAGGTGGATCGCCCCGACCTGATCAACGCCGGACCGACGCGCGCGGCATGCTGGCTCCATGCGAAAGGCCAGGCATGACAGCCTTGGTGCAGGCCCACGATCTGGCCAAGAATTTCGACGTGTCGCCGCCCTGGCTCAACCGCGTGATCGAGCGCAAGCCGCGTGTGCTGCTGCATGCGGTGGACGGGGTGAGTTTCGAGATTGAAAAAGGCCAGACGCTGGCGCTGGTGGGCGAATCCGGTTGCGGCAAAAGCACCGTGGCGCGGCTATTGGTAGGCCTGTACGAGCCGACCCGTGGCGGGCTGACGTTTGACGCGCAGGACGCGCACGCCGCCTTCAAGACGCCCGAAGGCCGCAAGCTGCGCCGCCGCATCCAGATGATCTTCCAGGACCCGTACGCGAGCCTGAACCCGCGCTGGGTGGTGGAAGACATTGTGGGCGAGCCGCTGCGCGAGCACGGCATCATCACCGACAAGGCAGAGCTCACGGCGCGCGTGGGCGAGCTGCTCAAGTCGGTGGGGTTGTCGCCGCTGGACATGATCAAGTACCCACACCAGTTCTCCGGCGGTCAACGTCAGCGGATCTCGATCGCGCGCGCACTGGCCACCGAGCCCGAGTTCCTGGTGTGCGACGAGCCCACTTCGGCGCTGGACGTGAGCGTGCAGGCCCAGGTACTCAACATCATGAAAGACCTGCAGCGCGAGCGCGGGCTGACCTACCTGTTCATCTCGCACAACCTTGCGGTGGTGCGTCATGTGAGCGACCAGGTGGGGGTGATGTACCTGGGCCGGCTGGTGGAGCTGGCGAACAAGCAGGAGCTGTTCGCCAACCCGCGGCACCCCTACACGCGCATGCTGCTCGATGCCATTCCGAAGATGCACGACACCGGACGCGCCCGCACGCCGGTGCAGGGCGAAGTGCCCAATCCGCTGAGCCCACCGAGCGGCTGCACCTTTCACCCGCGCTGCCCGCACGTGAATGATCGCTGCAAGGCCGAGCGGCCGAAATTGCAGGAGATCCGCGGTGTGAAGATCGCCTGCCACGCGGTGGAGGAAGGGCGCATCTAGCGCAGCGTGTACCGGCCAGCACTCCCTGTTTGCTATATTAGTTATAGCAAATTATGACCAATTGATCAGGACGACAGGCCGATTGGGCTTGAGAAATAGCGCCAGGGTGTCGGTGGCTTCTGCCAGGGCTGCCGTGGGACCGGCTCAGCCGGGCCACCGGCTGAGCGCCCTTGAGGGGGAAGCGCGCAGCGCTTCGCGGGTGGGTCACCCGCTAGGCATACCTTTTGTTGCGCAGGTTGTTTTTCATCTCCTTGAGCAGCGGCTGCAGCTTGGCGCCACCAATGCGCAGGGCGACGCAGGTGGCCAGGATGTCGATCACCATCAGGTGCAGCAGACGCGACACCATCGGGCTGTAGCGATCGTAGCCCTCGGGATGGTCGGCCGCCAGGTGAATGTGCCCCGCGCTGGCCAGCGGCGAGCCGCTGGCGGTGAAGACGATGGCAGTAGCGCCATTCTTGCGCGCGATGTCGCAGGCGTCCATCAGGTCGCGCGTGCGGCCCGAGTTGGAGATCACCACCACGCAATCACCCGGCCCCAGCAGCGAGGCGCCCATCACCTGCATGTGGCCGTCGCTGTAGGCGATGGTGTGCACCCCCAGGCGGAAGAACTTGTGCTGCGCGTCCTGCGCCACGATGCCGGAGTTGCCGGCGCCATAGAACTCGATCCGCTTGCCGGCCTTGTAGGTCGCCACCAGTGCCTCGGCCGCTTTCTCGATGGCGTGGCTGGAGGCGTCGTTGCGGTATTTCAGGAAGGCCGCCACCGTGTTGTCGATCACCTTGACCAGTATGTCGCTGGTCTTGTCGTCCGCGTCCACACTGCGGTGGATGAAGGGCACGCCCTCACTCGCGCTGCCCGCCAGCTTGAGCTTGAAATCGCTCAGGCCGTCGTAGCCCATGCTGCGGCAAAAGCGCACCACGGTTGGCTTGCTCACATGCGCGCGATCGGCCAGTTCACTCACCGGCAGCTTGGGGAAGGCGCGCGGATCCGCCAGCACAAGCCTGCCCACGCGCTGCTCGGCCGGTGCCAGCGAGGGCAGGGAGGCCTTAATGCGATCGAGCACTAATTTTCCTCCATCCAGCAGTAGCCATCGCGCGCGATCATCGCGCTTGATGCGCTCGGGCCCCAGCTGCCGGCGGTGTACGGGCGTGGCCCCTGGGTGTCGCTGCGCCAGTGCTCCATGATGGGTTCGACCCAGCGCCAGGCTTCTTCCTGTTCGTCGCTGCGCACAAACAGGTTCAGGCGCCCGTCGATCACGTCCAGCAGCAGCCGCTCATACGCGCCCACGCGCTCCGAGCCGAAACGTTTGTCGAAGTCCAGATCCAGTTGAACCGGGGCCAGCAGGTGGCTGTTGCGGCGGTTGTCCTGGCCCTGTGCCAGCAGGTGCAGCTCCAGCCCGTCCTTGGGCTGCAGGTTGATCACCAGCCGGTTGCCAGCGCCCGCCGGCGTGTGAAAGATCGGGTGCGGTGTCGGCTGGAAGTTCACCACGATATGCGCGTCACGCCCCGCCAGCCGCTTGCCGGTGCGGATGTAGAACGGCACGCCGGCCCAGCGCCAGTTGGCGATCTCGGTGCGCAGCGCGACAAAGGTCTCGGTGCTGCTGGTGGCCGGCACACCGGGCTCTTCGCGGTAGCCGCGCACCGACCCGCCATTGCCATTGCCCGCCGCGTACTGGCCGCGCACCACGTTCTGTGCCAGGGTGTGCGCGGTCCAGGGTTTCAGCGAACGCAGTACCTTGAGTTTTTCGTCGCGGATGGCGTCGGCATGCGAGTTGATGGGTGGCTCCATGCCGATCGCGCACAGCAGCTGCAGCGCGTGGTTCTGCACCATGTCGCGCAGCGCGCCGGTCTGGTCGTAGAACGCGCCACGCTTTTCCACGCCCAGGTCTTCAGCGATGGTGATCTGGATGTTGGCGATGGTTTCGCGGCGCCACAGCGGCTCGAACAGCGCGTTGCCAAAACGCAGCGCAAACAGGTTTTGCACCGAAGGCTTGCCCAGGTAGTGGTCGATGCGGAAGATCTGGTTCTCGGCAAAGCTCCTGCGCACGGTTTCGTTGATGGCGCGGTTCGAGGCCAGGTCGTGCCCGAGCGGCTTTTCCAGCACCAGCCGCGTGTTCGGCTGGTTCAGGCCCGCGGCGGCCAGCTGTTCGCACACGGTGGTGAAGAGCCCGGGCGCGGTGGCCACATACATCATCACGGTGTCGGCATTGCGCGCGCGCAGGGTTTCGGCCAGTTGCGCGTAATCGGCCGGCTTGGACAGGTCCAGCCGCAGATAGTGCAGCAGCGCCGCGAAACGCGCGAACTCTTCGGCGCTCGGGCGTTTGGCCAGCTCGACATTGTCAAAGCGCGAGCGGATCAGCTCGCGGTACTGCTCGTCGGACATCTGGTCGCGGGCCACGCCGATCAGGCGCCCACCTTCGGGCAGCGTGCCGTGTCGAAACGCCTGGAACAGTGCCGGCATCAATTTGCGCCAGGCCAGGTCGCCGGTGCCGCCAAAAATTACAAGATCAAAGCTCATGGTCGTGAAATCAGAGTCAGGCAATAATGGTAACTTAGTTTCATAGCCTCGTCCAGATCACCTGCGCTTGTGCACCCCCGCTAGTGTTTTCCCCATCAGACAAGTCCACCATATTTACTAACATCGGTCGTAATCAAATTACTGAGGCGAAGCCATGAAATCATTGTTTACGGGGGCCGCATGGGCCCTGTTGTCGCTGGGTGCCGCAGCGCAAGGCCAGGTCAACATCATCTGCTCGGTGCAGGCCGAGTGGTGCAACATGATTTCGACTGTATATGCCCGGACCACCGGCGCCAAGGTGAACGTGTCGATGAAGGGCTCAGGTGAGGCGCTGGCCCAGCTCATCGCCGAAAAAGACAACCCCAAGACCGACGTCTGGTTCGGCGGCACCGGCGACCCGCACCTGCAGGCGGCCGAGCAGGGCCTCACACTCGAATACAAATCGCCGTCGCTCGGCTCCCTGCACCCGTGGGCCCAGCAGCAGGCGCAGCAGTCGGCCTTCAAGACCGTGGGCATCTACTCCGGCCCGCTGGGCTTTGGCTACAACCCCGAGCTGCTGGCCAAGAAAAAGCTGGCCGTGCCCAAAACCTGGGGCGACCTGCTCAAGCCTGAGTACAAAGGTGACGTGCAGGTGGCCAACCCGGCCTCCAGCGGCACCGCCTACACCATGATCGCCACGCTGGTGCAACTGATGGGCGAAGAGAAGGCTTTCGACTACCTCAAGGGCCTGCACAAAAACGTGAGCCAGTACACCCGCTCGGGCACCGGCCCCATCAAGGCCGTGGCGCGGGGCGAGACGGCGGTGTCGATCAGCTTTGTGCACGACGGCCCCGGCGAGAAGATGCAGGGCTTCCCGGTGGAAACCATCACCCCCACCGACGGCACCGGCGCCGAGATCGGCTCCATGAGCATCATCAAGGGCTCGCGTAACCTGGAGGCCGCCAAGAAGTTCTACGAGTGGGCGCTGACGCCCGCCGCGCAGGAGATGGCAGCGGCCGCCAAGCAGTTCCAGGTGCCGTCCAACAAGACGGCCAAGGTGGACGAGCGCGTGCCTGACTTCAAGAAAATCAAGTTCATCAACTACGACTACGCCAAATACGGGGCCAGCGCCGAGCGGCGCCGCCTGATCTCGCGCTGGGAAAAAGAAGTCAATTCGCTGCCGCGCTGATGTCGCCCCCACGTTCGCCCCGGCGGCGACACCTTCATGACGCGTAAACCGAACGCGGCCATCCGCTTCTGGGTCGTGGCGGGCTTGCTGGCCTACATCGCGTTGCCCTGGTACGCGATCCAGGACACCGCGTGGTATGTCGCGCTGCCGCAGGTGCTGGGCGGCGCCGACACCGCCAATGGCCTGGTGCAAGCCCTGCTGCACAAGCGCAAGTGGCTGCTGCTGGGCCTGGCGGGGCTGGTGATGGCGGCCGCTGCGATCGGCATGCCACCGGGCAGGCAGCAGGGCAACTGGCTGCTGGCCGGCGGCGCAGTGGGCAGCGTGGGCCTGATGGGCAGCGGCTTTCTGATCGGCGCCAAGGGCTGGGCGTTTGAGGCGCTCAACGGCCGCTTTGGCGAGTTGGCGGTCAACCAGTTCGGCATGGGCATCGGTGCGTTGGTGGCGCTGACGGCGCTGGTGCTGCTGGCTGCCTTTGGCATGGCGCGGCGCGGTGCTTTCAAGGGTGATTTGTTCATTGCCGGCAGCGTGGTGGGCTGTGGCGTGCTGCTGGCTGTCTTCATCGCGTTCCCGGTTACCAAGGCGTTGTACGGCGCGTTCCTGAACGAAGAAGGGCGCTGGTCCATCACCGCACTCATCGCGCGCGTGGGCAATGAACGCGTCTGGGGCCTGGGCTGCGTGAACTTTGCAGAAGGTGGCGGTGTGCGCTGCGGCGTGGCGTGGAACACGCTGACGCTCGCGCTGCTCACGGCGGCCGGCACCACGGTGCTGGGCACCATGATGGCGCTGATGGCCGAGCGCGGCAACGCGCGCTTCCAGGCGCCGCTCAAGGTGCTGGCGCTGCTGCCGATCATCACGCCGCCGTTTGTGGTGGGGCTGGGCTTGATTCTGCTGTTTGGCCGCGCGGGCATCGCCAACCAGTTTCTGGAGTGGGCGTTTGGCATACCGCCGACGCGCTGGTTCTACGGCATGTTTGGCGTCTGGGTGGCGCAGATGTTCGCCTTCACGCCGATTGCCTTCATGATCATGCGCGGCGTGGTGCAGGGCGTGGCCCCCAGCCTGGAGGAAGCCGCGCAAACCCTGCGGGCGGACCGTCGCCGCACCTTCATGACCATCACGCTGCCGCTGCTCAAGCCCGGCTTGGCCAATGCGTTTTTGGTGGGCTTCATCGAGAGCATCGCCGATTTTGGCAACCCGATCATCGTGGGCGGCCAGTTCTCGGTGCTGTCCACCGAGATCTTCTTCGCCATCGTCGGCGCGCAATACGACCAGGGCCGCGCCGCCTCGCTGGCGTGGATTCTCACGCTGTTCGCACTCGCCGTGTTTGCCCTGCAGCGCGGCCTGTTGGGCAAGCAGAACTACACCACCGTCAGCGGCAAGGGCGACAGCGGCATCCCCATGCCCCTGCCCGACGGCGTGCGCCGCACCATTCAGGCCGTGGCGCTGCCGTGGATGGCGTTCACCGTCATCGTGTACCTGTTCGCGTTTGCCGGCGGCTTTGTGCAGACCTGGGGCCGCGACTACACGCTCACGCTCAACCACTTCAAGACCGCGTTCGCGCTGGAGTGGGGCCAGTTCGGCCTGGTCTGGGCCGGCACGGCGTGGAACTCGCTTTTCACCACGCTCAAGCTCGCGGGCGCCGCCGCGCCGGTTACGGCCACCATCGGCCTGCTGATCGCCTACCTGCTGGCGCGCACCGAGTTCAAGGGCCAGGGCGTGTTTGAATTTGCCGCGCTGCTGGCGTTCGCCATCCCCGGCACGGTGCTGGGCGTGAGCTACATCCTGGCCTTCAACGTGCCGCCCTTTGAACTGACCGGCACCGGCCTGATCATCGTGCTGTGCTTCGTGTTTCGCAATCTGCCGGTGGGTGTGCGCGCCGGCACCGCCAGCTTCAAACAGTTGGACAAGAGCCTGGACGAAGCCAGCACCATGCTGCGTGCGGGCACCGCTACGACGCTGCGCCGTGTGGTGCTGCCGCTTTTGAAGCCCGCACTCGTGGCCGCACTCGTG
>JANOBJ010000029.1:0-1577 GCA_031411575.1 Betaproteobacteria bacterium
GGCTGCCCTGACGGATGGGAAAACCCCAATGCACCGAAGGAGTGCGGTCGATACAGTCTGCGCACTCGCAGGCGGACCTCGCTGTCCGTGAGGGCGAAGGGCCGAGGAGACAAACGCCAAGCAACAACAATCTTCGCAGCAGGCACCCGTCGAGGTGCTGATTCTTCAAAAGGCGCCGCAACCCGGCGTCTTTTTATTTTTTCAAGCCGGATTGCGCGAAGGTCCTCACCAGTGGGTCATAGTTTGCTATATATTTTATAGCAATTCACAGCGCGTGGTGATCACAGGCAAAGCCAGCGGCCACCGTGCGGCACTGGCGTTTTACGCCGTTTAACGCGCCTGCGCCACCCTGGCCGCAGCGGAGGCAGCGGGCGTCGGCGGCGCGGCCGCCGCCGGCACTGCACCGCCAGGCACCGCCGCCACCGAGCCCGCACCCGCCGGCCACGGAATATCGGCCGCCCGACGGGGCTTGCCGATGGGGGCGCCGGCCTTGCCGAGCTTCACTGCGGCCAGGTCTTCCTCGCTTGGGTACTGGCCCATCAGCAGATAGTCGAACACGCGGCGCACGATAGGCGCGGCGTGGGCGGCGCCAAAGCCCGCGTTCTCGACCACCGCCGCAATCGCGATCTGGGGCTTGTCGGCCGGCGCAAACGCCATGTACAGCGCGTGGTCGCGCTGGAACTCTTCCATCTTGCTGGCGTTGTATTTTTCCTTCTGGCCGATGGTGACGGCCTGCGCGGTGCCGGTCTTGCCGCCCGACAGGTAGCCCGCGCCCGCAAACACGCCGGCCGAGGTGCCCTCCAGCGTCACACCCACCAGCGCGCGCAGCACCACGGCCACGTTCTCGGGCTTGTACCCCAGGTCTTCCGGCGGGTGGGGGGCGATCGGGGTAGGCGTGCGCGTCATGGCGTCTTGCGTGGCGATCACCAGCTGCGGCTTGTGCTTGATGCCGTTGTTGGCCAGGATGGCGGTGGCCTGTGCCAGCTGCAGCATGGTGAAGGTGTTGTAGCCCTGCCCGATGCCGAGCGAGATGGTTTCGCCCGCGTACCATTTTTTCTGCTCGGGGCGTTTGTAGGCGTTGCGCTTCCACTCGGTGCTGGGCAGCGTGCCACGCAGCTCGCCCTGGATATCAATGCCGGTCAGCTGGCCAAAACCCAGCGGCTTCATGAAGTCGTGCATCGCATCGACACCCAGGTCGTTGGCCAGCGAGTAGTAGTACACGTTGCTCGATTTCACGATGCTCTTGTACATGTCCACCGGACCCAGGCCATGGTCGCCGTGGCTGCGGAACACATGGCCGCCAAACGTCCACGAGCCGGCGTCGTTGGTGATGCTGGACGGCGTCCGCTTGCCGGTTTGCAACGCCGCCATCGCCATGAACGGCTTGTAGGTGGAGCCGGGCGGGTAGGTGCCGCGCAAGGCCCGATTCAGCAGCGGCTTGTCGAGCGACTCATTGAGCAGCTGCCAGTTTTCCTGGTCGATGCCGTCCACGAACAGGTTCGGGTCGAAGGTGGGCTTGCTGACGAAAGCCAGCACCTGGCCGGTACGCGGGTCGAGCGCCACCAGCGCGCCGCGCC
>JANOBJ010000030.1:0-4597 GCA_031411575.1 Betaproteobacteria bacterium
AAGCCAAACCACGGCGTGCCTTCGGGCGTGGCCTTGGCGCGGTACTGCGCCGGGATGGCGTCATCCAGCAGCTTGCTCTTGACGGGCTGGAACAGGCCGTCGGTCTCGCCCTTGACCAGGCGGGCCGCGTCCACCAGCAAGATCACGTCGGCGGGGGAGGCGGTGCCCTCGGCTTTCAGCCGCGCCAGGATGCCGGCGTCGTCAGCATCCACCCGGTTGATCTTGATGCCGGTGGCTTTGGTGAAGTTGCTGTACAGCGCCTCGTCTGTCGAATAATGGCGTGCCGAGTACAGGTTCAGCACCTGTTCCTGGGCCGAGGCGGCGCCGACGGTAGCCAGCAGGGCCGAGGCGACGAGGACAACAGAAGTGGGTTTCAGCAGCATGGTGGTTATTCCAGAAGTAGCATCAATATGGCGATGATAAAGCAAACACGAATCATTCTCAATAGTTTCCGCGATCGCGCAGGGGATTTCGGGCGCCTGGCGGGTTTCAGGGCGTGGCGGCTGGCGGCGCTGGCAGCCGTGGTCGCGGTAGCGGGCTGCACCACGGTGGCCCCGCCGCCCATACCGCCCCAGCCGCCGGTGGTGGTGACGCCACCCGTGGCCGTGCCCAAACGCCCGCCCAGACTGGGACTGGCGCTGGGCGGCGGTGCGGCGCGCGGCTTTGCGCACGTGGGCGTGATCCAGGCGCTGGAAGCCGCCGGCATCCGGCCCGACCTGGTGGTGGGCACTTCGGCCGGCAGTCTGGTGGCGGCCATCTACGCCAGCGGCAAGACCGGTGCGCAACTCCAGCAGGTGGCCGAAACCATGGAAGAGGCGGCCTTCACCGACTGGACGCTGCCCATCTTCAGCCGCGGCATGCTGCGCGGCGACGCACTGGCGCGCTACGTCAACGGCGAAGTGGGCAACAAGCTGATCGAGAACATGGCGCTGCCGCTGGGCATCGTGGCGACTGACCTGAACAGTGGGCAGGGCATGCTGTTCCAGCGTGGCGACACCGGGGCGGCGGTGCGGGCGTCGAGCGCGGTGCCGGCGGTGTTTCAGCCGGTGCGGATTTCGGGCCGTGACTACGTGGACGGCGGCCTGGTGTCGCCGGTGCCGGTGCGCCAGGCGCGCCAGATGGGCGCCGAGCTGGTGATTGCGGTTGATATCTCGAGCGCGCCTGAAAGCAACCCGGCCGGCGACACCCTGCAGATCCTGCTGCAGACCTTTGCCATCATGGGCAAAAGCATCAACACCTATGAGCTGCGCGACGCGGATCTGGTGGTGCGGCCCGCGCTGCCCGGCGTCAAGGGCGCGGATTTCGCGGCCCGTCGACAGGCGATTGATGCGGGGCGGGCGGCGATGCAGCAGCTGTTGCCGCAGTTGAAGGCGGCGATCGAGGCGAAGAGCAAGTAAGGCGCTTCGGTCTGCGGGGCGCCATAAAAAAAGGGCCAGTCTTGCGACCAGCCCTTAAGGGATCCCTGAACCCGAAGGTTTCGAAAGGACCCGAGGAGACAACCTGTAGAACTAGCGCTCTATGAACCTAAGTATCCAGCAGACGCTCCAGGAGTTGTAGAGTTCCCGCTCCAGAGATCTGGGCAAAAACTCACGAATCCGTCAAATTAACGCTTCTTGGCGGGAGCCTTGGTGGCGTTGACAGCGGTGGAAGCCACGGCGTTGAAGTTGGCTTCGGCCACGTCGGTAGCCTGCTTGACAGCCTTTTGCACCGACTCAAACGCGTTGTTGGCAGCAGCAACGGCGCTCTTCATCACGGCAACAGCGGTCTCGGAACCGGCGGGGGCGTTCTTGGCGGCGGAGTCAACCAGACCGACAAATGCCTTTTGCGACTCAGCAGCCTTGGCTTCGAAAGCCTTGCTGAACTCGGCGCCAGCGCCCGAAGCGATGTCATACAGGTGACGGCTGTAAGCGGCGGTCTTCTCGGCCAGGGGCTGGAACAACGACGCTTGCAGGGCCATCAGCTCTTGCGCGTCTTTCACGCCCATCACGGCTTGCGTGGTGTCAGCGGCTTCGGCCAAGGCAGCCTTGGAAGCGGTCACGTTCAGTTCGACCAGCTTTTCCACGCCTTCGAAAGCCTTGTTGGTCAGACCAAACAGGGTTTCAACGGTTGCTTTGTGGGAAGCCATGATTTGTTCAGCGGTCAGCATGTGGGTATCTCCAAAAAATAAAAGTTAGGGGCCATGTAGCTGCGACAAACTCCGGTTGAACCTTCATTTATGTTGCAGTGCAGCATGGGTTGAATTTTAGGGTATTCCCCAGCTTTTGCAAGCGTTTTATGTTGCGGCGCACCATATTAGAACGCAAGCTCTAAGAACCGCCACATGCCTTGCGCCAGGGGCTGTTTTCACAGGCGTGACACCCGCCGCAGGCAGGCGCGAGACAATCCGCCGATGCTGGCTTTTTATGCTGACCAATTCGTGCTGCCGCTGCCCACCGGCCACCGCTTCCCCATGGGCAAGTACCGGATGCTGCGCGACCGGCTGGCGACCGAGTTGCCCGATGTCCGCATGACCGAGGCGCCCCGCGCCAGCGCTGGCGAGCTGGCGCTGGCCCATACACCGGCCTACATCCACGCCATCACCAGCGGCAGCGTGGCGCCCGAGGTGATGCGCGAGATTGGGTTCCCCTGGAGCGAGGCCATGGCCGAACGCGCCTGCCGCTCGGTCGGCGCCACCATTGGCGCCTGCCGCGCCGCATTGGGTACGGCGGTGGCCGACGAACCGCGCCGCGCCGGCGGGCTGGCCGCCAACCTGGCGGGCGGCACGCACCACGCCTATGCCGACAAGGGCGGTGGCTTCTGCGTGTTCAACGACGCGGTGGTGGCGGCGCGGCTGATGCAGGCCGAGCACCTGCGCCCGCGCGGCCGGCAGGGTGTGTCGTCGCTGCCGCTGGCGCGGGACGTGAAGCAGGCGCCGCGGAAGGTGGCGATCATCGACCTGGACGTGCACCAGGGCAACGGCACCGCGAGCCTGTGCCGCCACGACCCGAGCATCTTCACGCTGTCGCTGCACGGCGAGAAGAACTTTCCGTTTCGAAAAGAGGCCAGCGACCTGGACGTGAACCTGCCCGACGGCTGCACCGACGAGCTCTACCTGCAGGCGCTGGAGCACGCGCTGGACGAACTGGCACACCGCTTCGAGCCCGGTTTGGTGATCTACCTGGCGGGCGCCGATCCGTTCGAGGGCGACCGGCTGGGGCGCTTGAAGCTCAGCTACGACGGCCTGGAAGCGCGCGATCGCCGCGTCTTCGACTGGGCCTGGCAGCGCCGCGTGCCGCTGGCGTTCTGCATGGCCGGCGGCTACGGCGTCCGAATGGAAGATACGGTGCAGGTACAGATGAACACCTGGCGCGTGGCGCTGGAATACTGGCGGCGCTGGCACGCGTTGCCCGCCTGATCCCGGCGACGCTGGCACGCGTTGCCGTCGTAAACCCATCGGCGCTGGTACGCGTTGCCGTATCGATCCTCCCAACGCTGGCAAAATCATGCCGCATGACCCCGACGCCGCCCGCCAGACCCCAACCCGAGCCCCGCAGCGCCTACAAGGCCTTTCGCCCCATCACCACCCGCTGGATGGACAACGACCTGTACGGCCACGTGAACAACGTCGTCTACTACAGCTGGTTTGACACAGCCGTCAACGCGCACCTGATCGAGCAGGGCGCGCTCGACATCCACGCCGGCGACACGATCGGCCTGGTGGTCGAGACGCATTGCAACTACTTCGAACCACTGGCGTTCCCGCAGACGGTTGAAGCCGGCATCCGCGTCGCGCAGCGCGGCGCATCCAGCGTTCGCTACGAGGTGGGCCTGTTTGCGCAGGGCGGTGAACAGACCGCCGCCAAAGGCCATTTCGTGCACGTGTACGTCAACAAGGCCACGCGTCGCCCGGTGGCGCTGCCGCCCCAACTGTCCGCTGTCCTGGAGACCCTTGCATGATGAACCCTCCCCAAGTTGTGGCGACTGATGCCGGCACCGCCGCCGTCAACCCGGTCGATGCCGCCATCACCAGCCGCATGTCGACGCGTGCCTTCCTGCCGCGGGCCGTGGCGCGCAGCGACATCGAGGCCATCCTGCAAGTGGCCTGCCGCGCGCCGTCGGGTACCAACACCCAGCCGTGGAAGGTGTATGTGCTGCAGGGCGCCAGCCGCGACAACCTGGTGCAACAAGTCTGCGCCGCGCACGACGCCATCCGTGCCAACCCGGCGCTGGCCGCCGAGTACCGCGAGGAATACGATTACTACCCCGAAAAATGGGTCAGCCCCTACATCGACCGGCGCCGCGAGAACGGCTGGGGCCTGTACGGTCTGCTGGGCATCGGCAAGGGCGACAAGGACAAGATGCACGCGCAGCACCAGCGCAACTTCCGCTTCTTTGACGCGCCGGTGGGGCTCATGTTCACGCTGGACCGCGTGCTCGGCCGAGGCAGCCTGGTGGACTACGGCATGTTCATGCAGAACATCATGGTGGCCGCGCGCGGGCGCGGGCTGCACACCTGCCCGCAGGCCGCGTGGAACGGCTTTGCCAAGATCATCCTGCCGCACATCGGCGCGGGCCCGGACGAAATGCTGGTGTGCGGCATGGCCCTGGGCTACGCCGA
>JANOBJ010000031.1:0-6504 GCA_031411575.1 Betaproteobacteria bacterium
GACTTCCAAGGTGTATATTGGTTTCGTTGAGGAAATTTTCATGAGCCAGAAACTCAAGATAGCAGGCTGGATTTCGATTGGCGCGCTGGCCGGCGCGCTCACCACCGTTTCGCTGCAAACCGTCGCCCGCGGCGCGCTGGCGCCGTTGCCGCTTGAAGAGCTGCAACAGCTGGCCGCCGTCTTTGGCATGGTCAAGAGCGACTATGTGGAGCCTGTGGACGAGAAAAAGCTCATCACCGACGCGATCTCGGGCATGGTCGCCAGCCTCGACCCGCATTCCCAGTACTTCGACAAGAAGTCGTTCAAGGAATTCCGCGAAGGCACCTCGGGCCGCTTCGTCGGCGTGGGCATCGAGATCACGCAGGAAGACGGCCTGGTCAAGGTGGTGTCACCGATCGAAGGCTCGCCGGCTTTCCGCGCCGGCCTCAAGACCAATGACCTGATCACCAAGATCGACGACACCGCCGTCAAGGGCCTGTCGCTCAACGAAGCCGTCAAGAAAATGCGCGGCGAGCCCAACACCAAGGTGATGCTCACCATCTTCAGGAAGGACGAGAACCGCAGCTTCCCCGTCACCATCACGCGCGAAGAAATCCGCACGCAGTCGGTGCGCGGCAAGGTGGTCGAGCCCGGCTACGGCTGGATTCGCCTCTCGCAGTTCCAGGAGCGCACGGTGGACGATTTTGCCCGCAAGGTCGAAGAGATCTACAAGGCCGAACCCAACCTCAAGGGCCTGGTGCTCGATTTGCGCAACGACCCGGGTGGCCTGCTCGATTCAGCCGTGGCGATTTCGGCCGCGTTCCTGCCTGAGAATGTGACCGTGGTGTCCACCAATGGCCAGCTGGCCGAAAGCAAGTTCGTCTACAAGGCGTCGCCCGAGTTTTACGCCCGTCGCGGTGGCGGTGACCCGCTTCGCCGCCTGCCGGCCGCCTTGAAGACCGTGCCGCTGGTGGTGCTGGTGAACGAAGGCTCGGCTTCGGCCAGCGAAATCGTGGCCGGCGCCCTGCAAGACCACAAGCGCGCCGCCATCCTGGGCAGCCAGACCTTCGGCAAGGGCTCGGTGCAGACGGTTCGTCCGCTCGGCCCCGATACCGGCCTCAAGCTCACCACTGCGCGCTACTACACGCCCAGCGGCAAGTCGATCCAGGCCAAGGGCATCGTGCCCGACGTGATGATCGACGAGAGCGAAGAAGGCAACATCTTCTCGCTGCTGCGCACCCGCGAGGCTGATCTGGACAAGCATCTGGGCAGCGGTCAGGGCACCGAGGTCAAGGACCCAGCGCGCGAGAAAGCGCGTGACGAGGCCCGCAAGAAGGCCGAGGAAGAAGCCAAGAAGCCCCAGGTCGAGCGCAAGATGCCCGAGTTCGGCACCGACAAGGACTTCCAGCTGGTGCAGGCCCTGAACCAGCTCAAGGGCCGCCCGGTACTCATCAGCAAGACCATGACCGAGCGCAAGGAAGAGAAAAAAGAAAATTGACCCACCCCCGAGGCGCCTGCGGCCCCTCCCCCTCAAGGAGGCGCACCTGGCGGTCCGGCAAAGCCGGTCCCGCAGGCGCTCTGGCAGGGGCCACGCGCGGTGGGTGAAACAGGCCGGATGTCCGTGAAGGGCACCGGCCTTTCTTCTTTGCGGTGAAAATCCCCGCATGACCGATGACCAGTTGCTGCGCTACTCCCGCCACATCCTGCTGGACGAGATCGGCATTGAAGGCCAGGCGCGCATCCTGGGTGCGCACGCGCTGGTGATTGGCGCGGGCGGGCTGGGCTCGCCGGTGGCGCTGTACCTGGCGTCAGCGGGCGTCGGCCACCTCACGCTGGTGGACGACGATACCGTCGATCTCACCAACCTGCAGCGCCAGATCGCCCACCGCACCGCCACGGTGGGCCAACCCAAGGTCAAGTCCGCGATGCAGGCGATCCACGCGCTGAATCCGGACGTGCAGGTGACGCCCGTGCGCGCGCGTGCCGACGCGGCCCTGCTCGACCAACTGGTCAAAGAGGCCGATGTGGTGCTGGATTGCTGCGACAACTTTGCCACGCGCCACGCCATCAACGCGGCCTGCGTGGCGCACCAGACGCCGCTGGTCTCCGGCGCGGCGATCCGGTTTGACGGGCAGGTCACGGTGTTTAACCCGCGCGACGCGGCATCGCCCTGCTACGCCTGCGTGTTCCCGCCGGACGCGGCGTTCGAGGAAGCGCAGTGCGCGACGTTGGGCGTGTTTGCGCCGCTGGTCGGCATCATCGGCGCGATGCAGGCGGCCGAAGCCCTGAAACTGCTCACCGGCGCCGGCACACCGCTCACCGGGCGCTTGTTGATGCTCGACGGCCGCAGCATGCAGTGGGACGAGATCGGCGCGCCACGCCAGCCCGGCTGCCCGGTCTGCGGCGCGCCCCACGGCTGATGTCACGGCTGACCCGGTCACCGTAACCAGTTGCTATTATTTATATAGCGAACTATGACCAGTGGAAGCGGACTACTGGCACTATTTGCTTGAAAATCCGATCAAAACGCCTATTTGGCGCGGGCCGCTGCCGGCTGCGGCGTGGCGGCCACTTTCAGCACCTGCTGGCAATCGGCGTCCTTGCCCGGGCCGGTTTCCACCGTGGCTGCCAGGCCGAGCAGCGGGTTGACCAGGGCCAGCCCGATGGCCAGCCCGGCACGGCCGGCGAGCGCGGCCTTGTCGGGGCCGGCACGCGGCGTGTTGAAGGTGCCGCTGATCTTGAGCGGCGAGCGCAGGCTCAGGATGCTGCCGTCCTTGGGCCGTGGGCGCAGCGTGATGTCGAGCGTCTCGTTCAGCAGGCTGACGCGGCCACCGCCGGTAATCACGGTGTCCGACGTGTCCAGCACGATGGCCCGGCTTTCCATCACGCCGTTGGTCACGTCAAACGCCGCCGCCGCGCACCGCAGCTGCACGTTCTGGTCGCCGCGCACCAGAAACTTGATGATCTCGCCGCCGTCCAGCCCCATGGTTTCGAGCAGCAGGTTGCTGATCTGGCCCTGCCCCATCAACAGCGCCACATTGCCCGACGAGCTGCCCAGCATCTGCGCCACGCTGTTGCCGCGCCCGCGCAGGTCGATCTTGCCGCTGAGTTTGCCAAAGCTGCTGCGGGTCGATTCGATGGTGGGGAACAGTCGATTGAGCTGCAGGCCTTCGACGTTGAAAATGGCCCGCACCGGCGCCGGGTTGGCCTCGGCGCTGATGCGAAGACTGCCCGCCATGCTGCCGCCCGCCACGCCCAGCTTCATCGGATCCAGATCCAGCACGCCGCTGCGCAGCCGCACACGCAGTTCGGCGCGGTCCAGCGGCAGTGCCCTGACGTGGGTGATGGCGGCAGCGGTGTAGCGCACATCGGCGTCCATGGCCTTGAGCCGTTCCAGGTCGAGGGTGGCGGTGGGCAGCACGCGGCCCGCGGGCGCGCCGGCCACTTGACGCGCGGGTTTTGCGGTCGCTGGCGCGCCTGGCGGCGCGGCCACGGCGGCGGCGCTGCGCGGCTGCTCGGGCAAGCCGATCAGCGGTGCAAGGTCATCAAAATCGAGCGCGCGCGACTGCAGCGCGCCGGTCAGCAGGGGCACCGCCCTCGATTTGTCGTAGGCCAGTTCGCCCGCAATATCGGAGCGGCCGAGGGTTCCGCGCAGTTTGGTGAAGGTCCAGCGCGCGCCGGACTTGCCGGCGCGGCCACTCACGGCGTAGCGCGGCGTGGCCGGCAGCACCACGCCGACCACGGCGTACAGGTCGGCCAGGTTGGCGCCGCGCAAATCGAACGCCAGATCGGCGCCGTCCAGAGCCGACAGGCTGGCAACCGTGCCGGTAGCGCGCAGGGTGGTGCGCCCGATGGCAGCGTTCACCTCCAGCGGAAACGGCGCCTTCAAGGGCGCATCGAGCACCAGCACGCTGCCGGCGCGGCCGGTGGCCGAGAACGGCTGCCCCTTGAGGCGCCCCTTGGCCTGAAAGCCCAGCGGCAGCGGGGACGCGGCCGCGGCAGACACATCGAACGTGGCGCTGACGTCGGCGCCCTGTGCCGATGCCAGGAAGCGCAGTTCGCCACGGTCCACCGTGAGCGCGCCGATCATCGGCACCGAGGTTTCATCCGATCCGTCACGCGCCAGCGCCCAGGTGCGGCGACCATCGGGCTCCAGCTGCAGGCCCAGCCGCGGCTGGCTCAGCGCCAGATTGGGCATCTCCAGCCGGCCGCGCAGCAGCGGCAGCAGCGCCAGGTCAAACTCGACCACGTCGGCGCGGATCAGCTCGGGCTCACGCGCCCACGAAGGATTGGCGAACACCAGGCCGTCCAGCCGAACGCGGGTGGTCCAGCCGGGTTTGACGCCCAGCTGGCGCGTGATCTCGAAGTGTCGACCGGTGCGTTCGCTCACATAGCGGTTGAGCGGCGCGCGCAGCACGTCCCAGGGAAACAGCAGCACCACCATCACCAGCGCCACCACCACGGCGCCGATCGCCAGCAGGATTTGGGTCAGCAGCCGCGCCGGGGCTCGTGGGGTGTTGGGCGAGGCTGCTTCGGTCATGGGAACAGCCGGGTGTTCATCGCAGGGCCGCGGCCGGTGTCGGTGGGCCGACACCATGCGCGGCCGGCCTGCTGGCGTCGATCACGGTCAGATCCGCCTTGGCCGGCTCGCCAAACACCATCAGCGCGGCGGCGGCAAACGTCGCAGCGCACACCGCCAGTGATTCGAACAAGTGTTTCATGGGATCTCCTGCAGCCGGGTATCAGATGCTGGAGACCAGTTTGCGGCCGCAGCGGGCGCTCGGGTATCAGCGCCTGTCGGCAAACCGCGTCATCCCGCACCTACAAACGGGCAACGCCGTCCTCCGGGGGCCGCAAGCGGCGCCCGGACCTCCGGCGCCAGCGCGCCGGCGTAGGCACTGTCCTACACACAGACGCTATGTGCGCTGGCACACTTAAGGCCAAATTGAGGATACAGTTTGAAACTATGTAGTGGGCGCGTGGCTGCTGCAGCCCTGATGTGAGTTCACTCCAGGCAATGCAACAAAGAAGACCGTGGACTTGAGAACTTACATCGTCGAAGACAACCCGACCATCCTGGAGAATCTTGTCGAGACGCTTCAGGAGTTGACGTGTGTCCGGGCGATTGGCTCGGCGCAAACCGAATCCGACGGGCGCGCGCTGTTAACCCAGAACGGTGGCGACTGGGACCTGGCCATCGTGGACATCTTTCTGAAGCAAGGCAGCGGACTCGGCGTACTGGCGGCCTGCCGCGACCGGCGGCCCGATCAGCAGGTCGTGGTGCTGACCAACTACGCCACGGCCGACATGCGCAAACGCTGCCTTGAACTCGGCGCCAACGAGGTGTTTGACAAATCAAACGACATTGACGCGCTGATTGCCTATTGCACGGACCAGTGCAACGCCCCTGCACCCCCCGACGCTCCCGGCTGATCAGTCGATCAGCTTGTTCTTGAGGGCGTAGTAGGTGAGGTCGCTGTTGGACGCCAGGTTGAGCTTTTCCATCAGCCGCGTGCGGTATGTGCTCACCGTCTTGACGCTCAGCGACAGCGACTTGGCGATGTCGCCCGCCGTTTCACCCGCCGCCAGTTTCAGGAACACCTGGAATTCACGCTCCGACAATTGCTCATGAGCCGGCCCGTCGTCCTTGCGGGTGAGTTGCTGCGCCAGCAGTTCGGCCACCGACGGCGAGATGTAGCGCCGACCCAGGGCAATGGTGCGGATGGCGTTGACGATCTCCATCGGATCGCATTCCTTGTTGAGGTAGCCGCTGGCGCCCTGGCGGATCAGGTTCATCGCATAGTGTTCTTCGGGGTAGCCGCTCAGGATCAGGATGCCGAGATCGGGCGCCTTGGCGCGGATCATCGCCAGCGCGTCAATCCCGCTCTGGCCGGGCATCGACAGGTCCATCACCAGCACGTCCATCTCGGTGGTGCGCACCAGGTCGATGGCTTCGCCGCCACTGGCGGCTTCACCGGCCACGCGCAAATCCACCTGCTCGGAGAAAAATTGCCGCAAGCCGGTGCGTACGATGGCGTGGTCGTCGACGATTCCAATTTTGATCATTTCGGTATCTTTGCGTTGTCGGGTTCGTGGAACGCGGCCTTGCCAGGTTGGATGGCCGGGATTAAGGCGCGCCGATGGCCGGAAATCCGGTCTAATGCCTAGTTATAGCGGAGATTTCCATGCGCTGGTTCAAATTTCCCACGCTTAACGCGCCCTCTACCTCCATGGGCATGTTGCTGGCCATGCTGGTCACCGCCATGCTGCTGTTTCTCAACGAGGTGTCGCACCAGCGGTCTTCGGTCGCGCTCAAACGCGTGGCCGAGGCATCACAGACGCGCGAAACCCTGACCCAGCTGATGCAGCACATGCTGGACGCAGAAACCGGGCAGCGCGGTTACCTGCTCACCGGCGACCCAAGCTACCTGGAACCCTACGCCAATGCAACCGGCGCCATCGGGGGCACCATGGACCGGCTGAGCTCGCGCTTTCCCGCCGATTCCGCGGCGGGCAGGCAGATCG
>JANOBJ010000032.1:0-10105 GCA_031411575.1 Betaproteobacteria bacterium
CTCCAGCAGGCCTTCGGCTTCCTCGCGGCCATCACGGCCAAAGTAGCGGTGCAGCAAATAGACCATCGCCCACAGGTGGCGGCCTTCTTCCACGTTGATCTGGAACAGGTTGCGCAGGTCGTACATGCTGGGCGCGGTCAGGCCCAGGTGGCGCTGCTGCTCGACCGAAGCCGGCTCGGTGTCGCCCTGCGTGACGATGATGCGGCGCAGGTTGGCACGGTGTTCGCCGGGCACGTCCTGCCACGCGGCTTCGCCGGTGTGGTCGCCAAAATGCACCTTGCGGTTGGCTTCCGCCGGATTCAGGAAGATGCCCCAGCGGTAGTCGTGCATCTTGGTGTGGCCAAACTGGGCCCAGCCCTGCGGGTCAACGCTAACCGCGGTGCGCAGGTACACGTCAAAATTCTGCGAGCCCTCGGGGCCCATGTCGCCCCACCATGACAGGAAATTGGGTTGCCACTGCTCGAGCGCACGCTGCAGCGTGCGGTCCTCGGCCAGGTTGACGTTGTTCGGGATCTTGTCGCTGTAGTTGATGGTGGACATGAAAACACTCCGGGATCGGATCAACGGTGGAAATTCACTGGGGTTGCTGCAGGCGCCACCGGGTAGCCTGCGGCACAACATGCATCAGGTCAGACTCGGTTCAGGTCGAACGCGGCCTTGTCGCCCTTGCCATAGACCTTCAGCGCGCCCTTTTCGCCGACGGCGTTGGGGCGCTGGAAGATCCAGTTTTGCCAGGCGGTGAGCCGGCCGAAGATGCGGGTGGCCATGTTTTCCTTCTGCGCGAACCGCAGGTTGGCTTCCAGGCCGGTCAGGGCGTCGGGCGACATCGCGGCGCGCTCTTCCAGCGCCAGGCGGATTTCATCGGCCCAGTCAATGTCGTCCAGTGCTGCGGTCACCAGGCCCAGCGCCAGCGCGCTGTCGGCGTCCAGCGGCTTGGCGGCAGCGCCGCGCGCGGCTTCCATCGGGCCGGCCTCTTCGTAGAAGCGGCGGGCCAGCCGCGACTGGCCGTTCACCATCGGGAAAAAGCCAAAGTTGAATTCATTGAGCGTCAGCGCGGGCGCCTTTTCGGGGGCATCCGGCAACGCCAGCATGTAGGTGCGGTCGGCGCAAAACGCCAGTTCGGCCAGCGTGCCGGCAAAGCACGAGCCGGGCTCGATCAGCGCAAAAATGCTGCGCGACGACACGTCGAGCCGCGCCAGCGTGCGGCGCAGCAGACCGTTGGTTTCACGTACCAACCAGTGGTCCTTGTGCTCGAGCATGGTGGCGTCGGTGGCCAGCACGGCGGCGGCGGCGCCCGTGGTCTTCAGGATCCAGGTGCCGATATCGAGTTCGTTGGTGCGCATCATCAGGATGGCGTCGTCCAGTTCGCGCGCCATCTGCAGCGGCCACCAGGCGGCGCCCGCGGCTTCGATGCCCGCGATGTCGGTCGGCTGCGCACCGGTGGGCGCCTTGACGGTGAAGACGGCGTTGCGTTTGGCGCGGTCAATCTCGACCGTCACATGCGGGTACACCAGCCGGTCGGCGTCAATGCTGCGCGTGAGCGGCGTGAGGGCCACGCCCTTGCCGTCGACTGGCCGGTGGCTGCCTGCAGCCAGCTTGTTGGCGCGCTCGCGCACCACCTGCTGGAACTGCTGGGGCTTGGCAATCGCGTCCACCAGCCGCCAATCGACTGCCTTCTGGCCGCGCACGCCTTCAGAGGTGGTGCAGAAGATATCGGCCAGGTCGTGGCGCACATGGCGCTTGTCGGTCACGCGGGTCAGGCCGCCGGTTCCGGGCAGCACGCCGAGCAGGGGCACCTCCGGCAGCGAAACGGACGAAGAACGGTCATCGACCAGCACGATCTCGTCGCAGGCCAGTGCCAGCTCGTAACCGCCGCCGGCGCAGGCGCCGTTGAGCGCGGCCACGAACTTCAGGCCCGAGTGCTGGCTGGAATCTTCGATGCCGTTGCGGGTTTCGTTGGTGAACTTGCAGAAGTTCACTTTCCAGGCGTGGCTGGACAGGCCCAGCATGAAGATGTTGGCGCCCGAGCAGAACACGCGGTCCTTCAGGCTCGTCACCACCACGGTGCGCACTTCCGGGTGCTCGAAGCGGATGCGCTGCAGCGCGTCGTACAGCTCGATATCCACGCCCAGATCGTACGAGTTGAGCTTGAGCTTGTAGCCGGGGCGGATGCCGGCGTCTTCGTTGATGTTGATCGACAGCGTGGCAATGGCGCCGTCAAACGACAGCTGTAGGTGCTTGTACTGGGCGGGGCTGGTCAGGTAATCGACGCGGGGGGTGTCAGACATGTTGTGCTCCTCGGGATTCGGCGGGAAAACAGAAAACTAACCGGGAAAGGTGCCTGATGCCAGGCTGCGAAATTTCGTTGAGATGAATAATAGTGCATCTTTTGATCCACGTCAAATGAAATTTAAATCATGTTCAGACTGCCTTTCCAGCCGTTTCCTCAACGTCTACACTCGTAAGTTGCCTTGAAATGCAATTTAGTGCATGTTATAGTCTCTGGCAAGTTCGCTCAACGCCCGGAGACAAGCCATGCCCGCAAGCTTCACACTGCCTCCCGCGCAGTTCAATTTCGCGCAGTACCTGATCGGACTCAACGCGGGGCGCAGCGCCAAGACCGCCTTGATTGACGACCATGGCCGGCTGACCTACGGCGAGCTGGCCGACCGCGTGCAGCGGGTCGCCGCCGGCCTGCTGGCCCACGGCCTCAGGCGTGAAGACCGGCTGCTGGTGCTGATGCACGACTGCAACGACTGGGTGGTCACGTTTTTGGGCGCGCTGTACGCCGGCATCGTGCCGGTGGCGCTGAACACGCTGCTGACGCCCGATGACTACGCCTTCATGCTGGGCAACAGCCGCGCGCAGGGTGCCGTGGTGTCGGCGCCGCTGCTGGGCGCGCTGCAGGCTGCCATGGCGCAGGCGCCGCACGAACTGCGCAGCGTAGTCGTCTCGCACCCGGGCGGACCCATGCCGACAGAGGTCGTCGATGGCCCGGCCGGCCCCGTCGCTTTCGCGTCGTTTGAAGCGCTGACCAGCCACGCCCCGCTGGCCCAGCCAGCGCCCACCCAGGCCGACGAAGCTGCCTTCTGGCTCTATTCGTCAGGCTCCACCGGCAAACCCAAGGGCACGGTGCACACCCAGGGCAACCTGTACGTCACGGCCGAGCTCTACGGCAAGGCCGTGCTGGGCCTGCGCGAGTCCGACACCGTGTTCTCCGCCGCCAAGCTGTTTTTTGCCTACGGGCTGGGCAATGCGCTCACGTTTCCGCTGTCAGTCGGCGCCAGCGTGGTGCTGATGGCCGAGCGGCCGACGCCCACGGCCGTGTTCAAACGCCTCACCACGCTCAGGCCCACCGTGTTCTACGGCGCGCCCACCGGCTACGGCGGCATGCTGGCCTCGCCGGAGCTGCCCACGCGCGAGCAGGTGGCGCTGCGGCTGTGTTCATCGGCTGGCGAGGCCTTGCCGCGCGAGATCGGCGAACGCTGGAACGCGCGCTTTGGCTGCGAAATCATCGACGGCATCGGCTCGACCGAGATGCTGCATGTGTTTTTGTCCAACCGCCCGGGCGACGTGCGCTACGGCACCACCGGCAAGCCGGTGCCGGGCTACCACGTGGAGCTGCGTGGCGAAGACGGCCGCCCGGTGGCCGACGGCGAGATTGGCGACCTGTTCATCCAGGGCCCGAGCGCCGCGATGATGTACTGGAACAACCGCGACAAATCGCGCGACACCTTCCAGGGCGTCTGGACCAAGAGCGGCGACAAATACACGCGCGACGCTGACGGCTACTACACCTACTCGGGTCGCAACGACGACATGCTGAAAGTGAGCGGCATCTACGTCTCGCCGTTCGAGGTCGAAGCCACCGTGATGCAGCACCCGGCCGTGCTCGAATGCGCGGTGATCGGCAAGACCGACACCGACGGCCTGGTCAAGACCAAAGCCTTCATCGTGCTGAAAGCCGGGCAGACGCTCAGCGAGGAAGAAGTGAAGGCGTTTGTGAAGGAGCGGCTGGCGCCCTACAAGTACCCGCGCTTTGTGGAGTTTTTGCCCGAACTGCCGAAAACCGCCACGGGAAAGATCCAGCGCTTCCGCCTGCGTGAGCAGGAAACGCCGGCCGGCTGAAAACGCCTCTGTCGCCGGTTTTTAGAGTCAAATAGGCCTGATGTCCGCATCGGCTGGTCATGGTTTGCTATGATTACGATAGCATACCGTACAACGATATCGTAGAGGCACTGCGCACCCGCCAGGCGCGCTTCACGGCACCCGCGTTCAGGTGTTCTTCGAAATCTTGATCGACGGGAACTTCGCTGAAAAGTCTTTCGCCTTGGCCGCGATGGTGATCGCCACCTTGCGCGCCACGGCCTTGTAGATGGCCGCGACCTCGCCATCGGGATCGGCCACCACGGTCGGGCGGCCTCCGTCGGCCTGCACGCGAATCTGCATGTTCAGCGGCAACGCGCCCAGGTAATCCATGCCGTAGTCGGCTGCCATCTTCTTGCCGCCGTCGGCGCCAAAGATGTGCTCGACATGGCCGCAGTTGGTGCAGACGTGCACCGCCATGTTTTCCACGATGCCGAGGATCGGCACGCCGACCTTCTCGAACATCTTGATGCCCTTCTTGGCGTCGAGCAGCGCAATATCCTGCGGCGTGGTGACGATCACCGCGCCCGTCATCGGCACGCGCTGGCTCAGCGTGAGCTGGATGTCGCCGGTGCCGGGCGGCATGTCCACGATCAAATAGTCCAGCTCTTTCCAGTTGGTCTGGCGCAGCAACTGCTCCAGCGCCTGGGTGGCCATCGGGCCGCGCCAGATCATGGCCTCGTCCTGCGCTACCAGGAAACCGATCGACATCACCTGCACGCCGTAGTTTTCCATCGGCTCCATGGTCTTGCCGTCTTCGCTGTCGGGCCGGCCGTCGATGCCCATCATCATCGGCTGGCTGGGGCCGTAGATATCGGCGTCGAGCAGGCCCACGGCCGCGCCTTCGGCGGCCAGCGCCAGCGCCAGGTTGACGGCCGTGGTGCTCTTGCCCACGCCGCCCTTGCCCGAGGCCACAGCCACGATGTTCTTCACGTTGGGCAGCAGCGCCACGCCGCGCTGCGCCGCGTGCGCGGTGATTTTGCTCGTGATGTTGACCGAGACGTTGCCGACCCCGCCCACGCCCTTGGCGGCGGTCACCAGCAGCCGGCGCAACTCGGCGAACTGGCTCTTGGCCGGGTAGCCGAGTTCGACGTCAAAGGACACCTCGTCGCCCGCGATCTGGAGGTTTTTCAGCGCCTTGGTGCTGACGAAATCCTTGCCCGTGTTCGGATCGAGCACGGTTTGCAGGGCCTGGAGGAGCTGTTCTTGGGTTGCCATGACCGCGAGTTTCTCACAGAGCCGGGAGGCCACACCGCGAGAGGGGCACCGGGCAGCGATAACTCCTAAAATGACGGGCTAAGCCCAGAAAAAGACCCCATGACAACGCCGCGCCAGCTCTTCGTCACCACCGCCCTGCCGTACGCCAACGGCAACTTCCACATCGGCCACATCATGGAGTACATCCAGGCCGACATCTGGGTGCGGTTCCAGCGCATGCAGGGCCATCACGTCAACTTTGTCTGCGCCGACGACGCGCATGGCGCGCCGATCATGATCGCGGCCGAAAAAGCCGGCAAGACGCCGCAGCAGTTCGTGGCCGACATCGCGGCTGGCCGCAAGCCCTACCTCGACGGTTTTCACATCGCGTTTGACAACTGGCACAGCACCGACGCGCCCGAAAACCACGATCTGGCGCGCCAGATCTACCGCGACCTGAAGGCCGCCGGCCTGATCGCCACCAAGACCATCGAACAGTTCTTTGACCCCGAGAAGAACATGTTCTTGCCCGACCGCTTCATCAAGGGCACCTGCCCCAACTGCGGCGCCAAGGACCAGTACGGCGACAACTGCGAGAACTGCGGCGCGGTCTATGCGCCCACCGACCTGATCGACCCGTACTCGGCGCTCAGCGGCGCCCGGCCAGTGCTGAAAAGCGCCGAGCATTTCTTCTTCACGCTGTCTGACCCGCGCTGCGTGGCGTTCCTGCAGGACTGGACGCAGGGCAAGGACAAGAGCGGCAAGCCGCGGCTGCAACCCGAGGTGGCCAACAAGGTGAAGGAATGGTTTGGCGTGCGCACCAACGCCGACGGCAGCACCAGCGAAGGCCTGGGCGACTGGGACATCAGCCGCGACGCGCCGTACTTTGGCATCGAGATTCCGGATGCGCCGGGCAAGTATTTCTATGTGTGGCTCGACGCGCCGGTGGGCTACCTGGCGTCGCTGAAAAACCTGCTGGACAAGGCCCGCATCGAGACCGACATTGACGAGGACACCGCTACACCCATCGGCGTGACCTACGAGCAGTACATGGCACAGCCCGAGCTGGAGCAGGTGCACTTCATCGGCAAGGACATCATCACCTTCCACACGCTGTTCTGGCCCGCGATGCTGCACTTCAGCGGCCGCAAAACGCCCGACAAGGTGTTTGTGCACGGCTTTTTGACGGTGAACAACGGCGAAAAGATGAGCAAGAGCCGTGGCACCGGGCTCGACCCGCTCAAGTACCTGAGCCTTGGCATGAACCCCGAGTGGCTGCGCTACTACCTGGCCGCCAAGCTCAATGGGCGCAATGAAGACATCGACTTCAACGCCGACGATTTCATGGCGCGGGTGAACAGCGATCTGATTGGCAAGTATGTGAATATTGCGAGCCGGGCTGTGAAGTTTTTGCCCGACGCAAAAATCGTTTCTGGGCAGTATCCGAATGACTCGAACCTTGATCCCTCCAAGCTCGTCGAATCCGTGCGGGAACTCTACGAGGCGCGCGACTATGGAAAAGCCTTGCGCGAAATCATGGCGTTTGCAGACAACGTGAACTTGCTGTTTGACGCTGCCGCACCATGGAAGCTCGTCAAGGAGGGCAACAGCGCCCGTGCTGCGGAAGTCAGCGCGGACTGCCTGCAACGCTTCAAGGTCATGACGGCGTGCCTGAAGCCCGTACTGCCCCTGCTGGCGCGGGAGGCTGAAAAATTCTTGAACTGTGGCGGTCTGAACTGGGCAAACGCCGCCACCCCACTCGACGCAGGGCATTCATTGAGCGGCTATCAGCACCTCATGCAACGCGTCGAATTGAAACAACTCGAAGCCCTGTTCGAGCCCCCCGCCGCACCCGAGCCCGAAGCGCTGATCCCCGGCGGCGAGCCGCTGGCGCCCACCATCACCATCGACGACTTCGCCAAGATCGACCTGCGCATCGCCAAAATCGTCAACTGCGAGGCGGTGGAAGGCTCCACCAAGCTGCTGCGCCTGACGCTGGACGCGGGAGAGGGCAAAACCCGAAATGTGTTCTCCGGCATCGCCAGCGCCTACCAGCCGCAAGACCTGATCGGCAAGCTCACCGTTCTGGTGGCCAACCTGGCGCCGCGCAAGATGAAGTTTGGCGTCAGCGAAGGCATGGTGCTGGCCGCCAGCCATGGCGACGACAAAACCCATCCTGGCATCTACGTGCTGGAGCCCTCGCCCGGCGCGCAGCCCGGCATGCGGG
The DNA here is from genome assembly GCA_031411575.1 of Betaproteobacteria bacterium. Lineage (GTDB taxonomy): Bacteria > Pseudomonadota > Gammaproteobacteria > Burkholderiales > Burkholderiaceae_C > JANOBJ01. The sequence continues at coordinate 7,571 of JANOBJ010000032.1, forward strand.
TGCGCTAGCGCGCCAGTCCTGCACCGTTTCCGCGCGCGCCCGCCCTGCACCCACCGGCCCGCGCATGTTCCCCTTTATCCGCGGCTGGACCGATGTGGCGCGCACCACGCGGGCCAACGTACGGCTCGGCGCGGTGCTGGCCTTTGTGGCGGGCGCGGCCAACGCGGGCGGCTTTCTGGCGGTCGGGCAATACACCTCGCACATGACGGGTGTGGTCTCGTCGGTGGCCGACAACCTGGTGCTGGGCAACGTGGTGCTGGCGGTGGCGGGCCTGGGCGCACTGGTGGCCTTCCTGCTGGGCGCGATGACCACGGCCATCATGGTCAACTGGGGGCTGCGGCGGCAGTTGCACAGCGCCTACGGCCTGCCCCTTTTGGCTGAATCGGCGGCGCTGCTGGTGTTCGGTCTGTTTGGCGCGGGCATCAATGTGTTTGCGCCGCTGTTCTTGCCGCTCACGGTGGTGGTGCTGTGCTTCATCATGGGGCTGCAAAACGCGGTCATCACCAAGATTTCCAAGGCCGAGATCCGCACCACCCACGTGACCGGACTGGTCACAGACTTGGGGATCGAGCTGGGCAAGCTGGTGTACGTGAACCGCGGCGCGCAACCCACGCCGGTGCGCGCGAACCGCGAGCGCCTGCGCCTGCACGTCCTGCTGATCGGCTGCTTCTTTGCGGGGGGCGTGGCGGGCGCGCTGGGTTTCAAATACGTGGGCTATGTGTCAACCGTGCCGCTGGCCGTGCTGCTGTGCGTGCTGACGTTTCGCCCGGTGCTGGAAGACCTGCGGGGGATCGCCAGGCAGCGTCGGGAAGCGTAGCGACACCGGCGCCCGGTGCCGGGGCCTGCGCCCGAAGCGGGTATCAGACCTCGGCGGGCACTTGCTTGGCTACCACCAGCAGCGCGTCAATCACGCGCTTCGCTTCGAGCTGACCGTCAATCCCGGGCTGCGCATGCACGCACAGGTCGCGCACGACGTGGGTGATCTCGGCCAGGCCTGCGGGGCCGTGCACCACGAAGGGCCGGCCCGGGTACAGGCGTGGCGCGGTGCGATCTTCGCGCTGCAAGGGCGTCACCAGGGTGTGGCGCGGGTCGGCGCTGATGGTTTCCCACAGCGGCTGCAACGCGGTGTGCGGCCCTTCAATCCAGTGGACATACATCTGGTCGCCGTGGATCAGCACCGAGGTCAGGTTGTGCGCCTGGTTGCGGGCCGTGCTGCCGCGCACAAAGGCGCTCCATTGGCGGGGTCGGGGTGTCCAGGCGGCGAGGCTGCAGTACAGAAGATGGGACATGTGGTCGGGATGTTCAGCGGAAACCGGCCCCAGGGGATTTCCGGGGCTTGGCGATTCCGTTGAAGCCATTGTGAGGACGCGCGCTCGGGCGACCCGCAATTGGCCGTGTCTCCCGCCCAGTGATCGCCAAATAGTCGCGCCACGGTGGGGCACGCACCACGGCGGCGTGACCGAATGCACAGCCGTTACAGGCCGCAGGCCGCACATGGGCGTCGGATCGGGCTGACCTGCCTGCACCACGCGAGTGCCACGACAGCCTGGCGCTGCCCGGGCAAAAACCCGCGGCGCCCGGCACAAAGCAGGTCAAAATGTACGAGGCGTGGCGGTTCCATTTCGCTCTACCACCGCGCGCCAAGCTGTTCCCGATGTCTTTTGCCTTTGATTTCATGCGCCCGCAGATGGCGCGGTTTCGGCCGCGCCTGCTCGACGCGCTGCGCGGCTACAACCGCGAGCGGCTGGTGCGTGACGTCGGCTCGGGCCTCACCGTGGGCATCGTGGCGCTGCCGTTGGCGATGGCGTTTGCGGTGGCCTCGGGCCTCAAGCCCGAAGCCGGGCTGTGGACCGCCATCATCGCGGGCTTCTTGATCTCGGCGCTGGGGGGCTCCAGCGTGCAGATCGGCGGGCCGGCCGGTGCCTTCATCGTGATCGTCTACGGCATCGTCGAGCGCTACGGTCTGCCCAACCTGCTGATCGCCACCGCCTGCGCCGGCGTGCTGCTGTTCCTGCTGGGGCTGTTCAAGCTGGGCACGCTGGTGCGCTACATGCCGGTGAGCATCGTGATCGGCTTCACCAATGGCATCGCGGTGCTGATCGCGCTGTCGCAGCTGAAAGACTTGCTGGGCCTGACCGTCACGCGCATGCCGGCGGATTTTTTCTCGCAGATCAAGACGATCGGCGCCAACCTGGGCAGCTTGAACGGGCATGCGCTGGCGCTGGGCGCGTTGTGCGTGCTGGGGCTGTTTCTGTGGCCGCGGCTGTTTGTGCAGGGCTCGCCGGTGGTGCGGGTGTTCGAGGGGCGCACGGTGCGCGCGTTCTCCCGCGTGCCCGGGCCCATCGTGGCGCTGGTCACGCTGACGCTGTTTGCCTGGACGCTAAGCCTGCCGGTAGAGACCATCGGCTCGCGATTTGGCGGCATTCCGCAGACCGCACCCGCTTTCGCGCTGCCCGATTTCACCTGGGAAACCGTGCGCCTGCTGGTGGTGCCCAGCGTGACGATTGCGCTGCTGGGCGCGATCGAGTCGCTGCT
>JANOBJ010000033.1:0-2148 GCA_031411575.1 Betaproteobacteria bacterium
CAACTCGCTGCCGAAGGTCTGGCCGCACTGCAAAGCGGTGCCTTCCACATCTCCACCGCTGGCATCACCTACTTCAACACCACCCCGCTGGGCCGCGCTGTAACCGGCACCATGCTGGTGACGGCCATGAAAGAGGACAACGTCAACATCTGGGGTGACGGCAGCACCTACAAGGGCAACGACATCGAGCGCTTCTACCGCTACGGCCTGCTGACCAACCCTGAGTTGAAGATCTACAAGCCTTGGCTCGACCAGCTGTTCATCGACGAACTGGGCGGCCGCGCCGAGATGTCGGCCTTCATGACCAAGGCCGGCTTTGGCTACAAGATGTCGGCCGAAAAAGCCTACAGCACCGACTCCAACATGCTGGGCGCCACGCATGAAGCCAAGGATCTGGAGCACCTGAACAGCGGCATGACCATCGTCAACCCGATCATGGGCGTGGCATTCTGGAAAGACGACGTGGCCGTGAAGGCCGAAACCGTGACCGTGCGCTTCGAGCAAGGCCAGCCGGTCGCGCTCAACGGCCAGACCTTTGCCAACCCGGTCGAGCTGATCCTGGAGGCCAACCGCATCGGCGGCCGCCACGGCCTGGGCATGAGCGACCAGATCGAAAACCGCATCATCGAAGCCAAGAGCCGCGGCATCTACGAGGCACCTGGCCTCGCGCTGCTGTTCATCGCCTACGAGCGACTGGTGACCGGCATCCACAACGAAGACACCATCGAGCAATACCGCATGAACGGCCTGAAACTCGGCCGCCTGCTGTACCAGGGCCGCTGGTTCGACCCGCAGTCCATCATGCTGCGCGAAAGCGCGCAGCGCTGGGTGGCGCGCGCCATCACCGGCGAGGTGACGCTGCAACTGCGCCGCGGCAACGACTACTCGCTGCTCAACACCGAAAGCCCCAACCTCACCTACAAGCCCGAGCGGCTGACGATGGAAAAAGGCGAGTCGATGTTCTCGCCCGCCGACCGCATTGGCCAGCTCACCATGCGCAACCTGGACATCGTGGACACCCGCGACAAACTCGCGATCTACACCAAGGCGGGCCTGCTGTCGGTGGGTGATGGTGCGGCGCTGCCGCAAATCGCCAACGCCAAACCGGAGTAACAGGCGGCCAGGCCGTGCTCTAGGCCTGCGTGTTGGTGGGCAGGACGGCCCACTGGAACCAATAGCTGGACAGGGCTTTGGCCATTTCGATGAAGCCCTGAAAGCTATAGGGTTTTGCCAGGTATGAGTTGCAACCCAGGCGGTACAGCAGATCCACATCGGCCGGTTCGGTCGATGTCGTCAGCACCACCACGACCAGCGCGGCAAGCGTCTCGTCCTTGCGAATCTCCTGGATCACCTCGTATCCATTCATCCGGGGCATATGCAGATCAAGCAGGATCAAGTCGGGCCGAGACGCTGCCTGATAGGGCTGCTCCCGTCGCAGCCATGCCATGCAGTGATCGCCGCTGACAACGTGGTGAAGTTCCACATGCGGTGCGGATTCCTCGAACGCCGCGCGAACCAGAAATGCATGGTCGAGGTTGTCCTCGACCATCAGGACCACGGCTTTGCGGGCTTGATCGTGCAGGGATTGGGTCATGATCCAGCCTTGGTGTCGGGGATGGAAAAGAAAAAAGTGCTTCCTTCGCCCGGAACGGAATTCACCCACAGGCGCCCGCCGCGCCGCTCCACAATGCGTTGGCAGACGGCCAGGCCAATCCCGCTGCCCACGTAATCACGGTCGGCATGAAGACGCTCGAATATCTTGAAAATCCGATCGCGGTGCTGCGCTTCAATTCCGAGTCCATTGTCGGCGACTGAAAATATCCATTCCCTGTCGCCCCGTTTGGCTGTCACGGTGATCTCGGGGGTCCGTCCCTCGCAATACTTGATGGCATTGTCCAGCAGGTTCCGAAAGAGTTGGACCACTTGGGCCGCATTGCCCGTGACATGAGGCAGGTCGCCCCGGTGGATGGTTGCCTTTGAATCAACCACGGCACCATCGATCAGGAAAAGACTGTCGGCCAGGGCCTTGTTGCAATCGACATCCTGCATCGGTTGATCATGGGCATCCAGCCGTGCGTAGGACAGTAATCCGTCGGTGAGCCGGTCCATCTGGACGGCGGCTCCGGCAGCACGACGAATCAGGTCCTG
>JANOBJ010000034.1:0-3925 GCA_031411575.1 Betaproteobacteria bacterium
GTGGTCGTACAGGCCCTTGGGTTCGAAGGGCTGGCCTTCGCGGTCGATGGCCGGGTCGTGCCAGACCGAGCTGAGCATCGGGTCCAGCGTGAAGCTGACGAACATCGAGATCAGCACCGCCGCCACGATGGTGATGCCGAATTCGTGGAAGAACTTGCCGATGATGCCGCTCATGAAGCCGATGGGCAGGAACACCGCCACGATGGAGAGCGTGGTGGCCAGCACCGCCAGGCCGATCTCGTTGGTGCCGGCCAGGGCCGCGTCATGGGCGCTCTTGCCCATCTGCACATGGCGCACGATGTTCTCGCGCACCACGATGGCGTCGTCGATCAGCAAGCCCACGCACAGACTCAGCGCCATCAGCGTGATCATGTTGATGGTGAAGCCGAACAGGTTCATGAACAGGAACGTGCCGATCAGCGCAATCGGCAGCGTGAGGCCGGTGATCACCGTCGAGCGCCACGAATTCAAAAACAAAAACACGATCAGGATGGTCAGCAGCGCACCTTCAAACAGCGTGCGGCGGACATTCTCCACCGCCACGCGAATCGGCCGTGAGCCATCGGCAATCGGCTCCAGCCGCACGCCCGGCGGCAACATCGGTGTCATGTCGGCGATGGCCTTGTTCAGGCCGTCCACCACCTGGATGGTGTTTTCGTCCTGCGATTTCTGCACCGACAGCAGCAGCGTGCGCTGGCCGTTGTACAGCGCCAGGCTGTCGACTTCCTGCGCGCCGTCGGTCACGGTGGCGATCTGGTCCACCCGCACCGGCACGCCGCCACCGCCCGTGGCGGATGCACCCTTGCGCGCGACGATGATCTTGCCGAAATCTTCCGGCCGCTGCATGCGGGCGTCGATTTGCACCACGCGTTCGGCCGCCAGCGAGCGGATGGCGCCGACCGGCAGGTCCTGGTTCTCGTTGCGCACCGCGCTCACCACCTGGTCGGCCGTGATGCCCAGCGCCTCCATGGCCTTGGGGTTGAGGTAGACGTTGATTTCGCGCTTGGTGCCGCCGACCAGCGTGACCGAGCCGACGCCGCGCACGTTTTCCAGCCGCTTTTTCAGCGTCTGGTCGGCCCAGTTGGTCAGTTCGACCGGCGTCATCGCCTTGCCACCGCTGCGCGCCGCGCCGGACCGCTCCAGGCAAGCGCGCACCCCCTCGGGGGGCAGCGAAGCACACGCAGTGGCGAGCGTGGGGGCATCGCTCGGCAGCACCGCCAACGACCAGATCGCGCGGCTGGCCGGGTCAAAGCGCAGCACGCGCGGCTCTTTCACCTCGGTGCGGAACAGCGGCCGGATCGCCGCGACCTTTTCGCGCACATCCTCGGCCGCCTTGCGTCCATTGATGTGCAGCTGGAATTCGATCACCACAACCGACTGGCCCTCGAAGCTGCGCGAGGTCAGGGCGTTGATGCCGGCGATCGAGTTGACGCCTTCTTCAAGTTTCTTGGTGACTTCGCTCTCGACGATCTCGGGTGCGGCGCCCGGGTATTCGGCGATGACCACCACCACCGGCAGGTCGATGTTGGGGAACTGGTCTACCTTCAGCCGCTGGTACGAAAACAGGCCCAGCACCACGACGGCCAGCATCACCATGGTGGCGAACACCGGGTTTTGGAGGCTGACGCGGGTGAACCACATGGCGGGTGCGGGCCGGGCTCAGGGCGTGCCGCGGGCGCCGGCGGCGCCAGGCGGGGGTGCGGCAGCCGGGGGCGTGGCGGCAAGGGGCGCGGTGAACTTGACAGTGGTGCCTTCGCGCACCGTGCCGATGTTGCCGCGGATCACCACGGCATCCGCCGCCAGCCCTTGTACGGCCACCAGCAACTCGCCACGCGGGTCCGCCTCATCAGTGCCGCGCGCGCCGGTGGTGACCGGCTTGTGGACAACCTGGTTGTTTTCGATGGCCTGCACATAGGGCGCGGGCTTGTCGGTCCGCACCACGGTCAGCGGCACCGCCAGTGCTTCTGTGCGGCCGGTGACCAGTGTGCCCTGCGCGAACAGGCCGTGGCGCAAGGCTGCCGCACCCGTATTGCCATCATTGCCGCCGGCAATCGCCAGGTAGACCAGCACGCTGCGACTGCCTGCCTGCGCGCTCGGGTTGATCCGCACCACGCGGGCCATGATGCCCGGGGCGGCGCCTGCCGCGTTGGCCGCGCCGTTGGCCGGGCCCTCGACCGCCAGCACGGCGGTCTGGCCGACCCGCAGGCCCAGTGAATCGGCGGCGGCCAGCGTGGCCTCCAGCTCCAGCCGGCTTGGGTCCACGATCTCGACCACGCGCGCATCGATGCCCACACGCTCGCCGGGCTGCGCCAGCCGCTGTGACACCTGGCCCGAGATCGGCGCGCGCAGCACCGTGTCGTCCACCGATTTGCGCGCCACGTCGACCGCCGCCAGCGCGGCCTTGTGGTTGGCTTGCGCGGCCGACAGGTTGTTGAGCGAGGTGTCCAGCGCGGTCCTGGAGATGAAACCCTGATCCACCAGCGCCTTGTTGTTGTCCCACTGGCGCTGGGCGATGTCGATCTGCGCCTTGGCCGAATCGGCCTGCTGCTGCACCTGGGCGAGGCGCGAGCGGTACTCGGTCGCGTCCACCCGCGCTATGATCTGGCCGGCGCGCACGGTGTCGCCCTCGCGCAGTGTCAGCCCCTGCAGTTCGCCCGCCACGCGGGCCTTGACCACGGCGGTGTTCACCGCCTTCAGCGTGCCGGAGATCGGCACACCCTGCGACAGCACCTGGCTGCGCGCGCGCGCCACGTCGCTGGCGGCCAGTTCAATCACCGTCTGCGCCTTGGCCGCGGTAGCGGCGGCCAGCGCCTCCTGTTGGGCCTTGCGTGCCGACAGCACGCGCAGCAGGCCGCCCGCCACGACCAGCAGCACGACGACCAGCGCCAGCCATTTGCCCCATCGTTTCATGGCAGTGTCCGTTCCTTGCGATGGGCCGGGCTGGCGCCATCGCGCACGCACAGGCCGTTGAGCAGGGTATCCACCTGGGCGGCGATATAGGCCTCGGGCACCAGGTCGGCGTCGGCGGCCACGCAGGCGCCCACCGAGTGCTTCCACATCACCAGAAAAATCATCGGCGCAAGCACGGTGTACACCCCGTAGTTCAAGTCAATCGGACGGAATTCGCCTCGGTCGATGCCGCGCTGCAGGATGCGGCGGATCAGCCGCTGGCCCGGCAGCACCACCTCTTGCTGGTAGAAGGCGGCCAGCTCGGGAAAGTTGCGTGCCTCGCTCATCATCAGCTTGGTGATGCCGGCCGCCTTGGTGGCGCCGACGCGCTCCCACCAGGCGGTCATGGCGTAGCGCAGCATCTCGGCGGAGGTGCCGTCGTAGGTCTCGAATTCGGTGTTCCACTCGTCAAAGCGGCCCGAGATGTTCTCCCGCACCACGGCCTTGAACAGCTCTTCCTTGCTCTGGAAATACAGGAACAGGGTGCCCTTGGAGACGCCGGCCCGGGTGGCGACCTCTTCCGCGCGCGTGGCGGCAAAGCCCTTTTCCACAAACAGGTCGAGGGCGGCGTCCAGCAGTTCGCCCGGGCGTGCTTCCTTGCGGCGCTCGCGCTTGGCGTGCACGGCGGCGTGCTGGGTGGCGATGAAGGAAGACAACGACATGCAACAAATTGTGACAGCTAATTACTGACTGACTGGTTAGTAATGTAGTTCAGCCCCTCCCCAGCGTCAAGCCGACGGTAGCGGTTTGTCTGCGCGCGTGCGTGTCAGGCGGGTAAACCTGTGTAAAGCGCCAAGCCCGGGTCTTGGTCCCGGTTGAGCATGGTGTATCAATGCTATTTTATTTATAGCAAACTATGACCACGGCGTGGGGACCAGAGGCGCATCTGACACCAAAAGCGCCCGAAAAACCGTTTGATGACCACACGCAACCCGATGTGGAAACGGCACGACGGGCACGCCCCGACCACGGCGCA
>JANOBJ010000035.1:0-4280 GCA_031411575.1 Betaproteobacteria bacterium
GCTTCAGGACGATATCAAGTAACAGTGACTGACGGTAGCGGGTGTTCCTTCAATCTTGATACATCCATTTCCCAACCTGCCAAACCCATTAGCCGATGCCCCCCCACAACAGGGCCCAGTTCAGCAAAATCCCGTGGCGCAACAGCCTGTGGACGACGTTGAACTGGACATGTCCACCCGCCCGGGCGCGATCGCCGCTCTCCAGAAAAGCAGCGCCGCATCGACATTGAGCGCGGTAAGCCAGCCGGTAAAGGTGGTTGTCGGGCAAAGCAGAACCGGATTGACCTTTACCGCCACCGGCGCTGCCGTGGTGTGCAACGACACCGCCAACAACCTGCGCTACCTGTCCCGCAGCTTCACCGTCACCAACAACACCGGCAAAACGCTGACCAACCTGCAGCTGCATGCGTACACCAAGCCCGGCAACGCCAATGGAACGGCCTTGAACAGCCTGTCGGGTTTTGGCGGCGCCGCCACACCCGACCCCAGCCAGGCACTGCCCCGGCACGGCATGCGCTGCGACTCCGCGCTGCCGCTCGCCCCCGACGGTCTCCGGGCCGACCTTCAGCTGTACTCGGCTGCCGACCTCGCTGACCGGACGGCCTTGATGACGGATTTGCCCGCCGGGAGCTATCTGCTGGGTTATGGATTTCTGGCCCAACAGCGCAGCACCGACACCGACACCGACCACAACCCGTGCACCCTGGCGCAAGGCGAGACCGCCCAGGTGACCGTGGCATTCAGGGTGCCCGTGGGCACCGATGCGGTTTACAGCTTCAAGACCAGCTTTGTCCTGTTCACCGGCGACAGCCGGCAAGAGCTGGTGCAAACCCCGGAAGACCAACGGGCTGGAACGACGGCCGGTCTGGCCGTGTTGCCCACGGGCAGCGCGCGGGTCGGCGTGCTGGGCGGCGCCGCCTGCGGCCTGACCGGTTCCAACCGCTTTCAGACGTCGGTACTGGTCGCCAAAACCGCCAACACCGAAGTGACCGACCGGGAACTCGACGTGCCCCCCGGCATCACCACCATCACGAGCGCAGCGTCCAGCGGCCCCGGTAGCCTGCAGGAAGCCATCAGCAACGCGGCAGCTGGCGCCGCCCTGTGTTTTGACCAGGAGATTCTGGCCATCGGATTGACCATTGATCGCGACCTGACCCTGTTGGGCGGGGAGAACGCGGCCCTCAACGGGCAAAACTCCTTCCGCGTGTTGCAGATCACCGCCGGCACCGTCAATTTGTCTGGATTCAGGATCTACAACGGCCGAAGCGACGTTGGCGCAGGCATTCACAACGCGGGTAACTTGATTCTCCGGAACATGCGCATCGTCGCCAACACGGCCGGTTCCGACGCAGAAGCGCGCGGTGGCGGCATCTTCTCGACCGGGCCGGTTCAGCTGTACGACACCACCGTTTCCGGCAACGCGGCCGTGGGCGACCCCGGTGCCGCTGACACGGGGGCCGGCGCAGCGACCGGCGGCGCGGCATCGGGCGGCGGCGTCTACCTGCTCAATGCGTCCCTCAAACTGGTGCGCAGCACCATTACCCAGAACCAGACGGTGGGCGGCCAGGGTGGCGCCGGCAGGCACGGGGTCGAAGAAATCCAGGGCACCGAGCCACCGGGCTTCGCGTTTTGCAGCGTCATCCCCACCAGTGGCGGCAGCGGCGGGAACGCCGAAGGGGGCGGGGTCTACAAAGGCGGCTCTTCCACCGTTGAAAATACTGAAGGGGTGTTCAACAACGCCAGCGTCGGTGGCGACGGCGGGCCCGGCGGCGACACCCCGGGCGTGTGCTCGCAATACTCCTCCAACCTGGGATCATTTGGCAACCGCGGGCCGGAAGATATCGCGCCGTGACGGGTGGATCGCAGCCCCAACGGGCTCCCCGACGTCATGGTCGAACCACTCCCTATAACTTCTCATCCCAATGAAACTTGTGCAGCACCCGGTGCACGATCGGGGTGAAGACCAGCGCGGCGGACAGGATGAAGACGAGGCCGGCATACAGGGCGTAGAGGCCGGCGAACAGCTTGCCGCCGGGGGTGACGGGCAGGTTGACCGGGCCCATGCCGCCCAGCAGCATGGCGGCGTTGAGGAAGGCGTCCAGCCATGACAGGCGCTCAAAATACGCGTAGCCGAGCATGCCGATGCCCAGCGACGCGCCGAGCAGCGCGAGGGTCCCGCCCAGGTGAATGGCCAGGCGCCGGGCGAAGCTGGTGCGGGGCAGCGGGGGCTGGGTTCTGGATTCGTACATGCGGGGCGGGTGGTCGGGTGGGCGTTGCAGGCAGTGTGGGGGGCGGCGGGTCAGCGACCGTTGCACGATGCGCGAGCGTAACCGTTGCACGCGCTTCGTGTTGCAAAACGGCAGCGACGGCGACGGCGCGTTCAACGGTGATTATTAGCACGTTTTGTGCTTCTTGTGCACGCCAGATGGTCATTGTTTGCTATATATTTTATAACAATATTCAGCCTTGCACGCACTTGGCCAACCGGCATGCCCGCATACCCGCCGGGCGCTCCTGGCGGCGGTTTGGGCGCGACAGCGCCGGGGGTGAAATAATCGGGGGATTGACCAATCTCCGAGGAGCACCGAAATGAGCGATACCCAGCAACGCATTGACGACGTCGTGAAATCCGCCGACGTGGTTTTGTTCATGAAGGGCAACGCCAGTTTCCCGCAGTGCGGCTTTTCAGGCCGCGCCATCCAGATCCTGAAAGCCTGCGGTGTGGACCCGAAGTCGGTGACCACCGTGAACGTGCTGGAGGACGAGGAAATCCGCCAGGGCATCAAGGAATACAGCAACTGGCCGACGATTCCCCAGCTGTACGTGAAGGGCGAGTTCGTGGGCGGCTCCGACATCATGATGGAGATGTACGAGAACGGCGAGCTGCAGCAGGTGCTGGGCACCCCCGCGGCTTGACGCGGCTTCACCCAGCGACGGGGCGCTGATGCAGCGCTCCTTGCGTGGCTTTGCGTGACTTACCGCACGCAAAGCCTGTCGCGCTGCGCCGACAGCGGCATTCTGCCCATTGAACCCTGGCACGGGATATGCTGGAATGACAGCGTGTTCGTTGACAGGAGTGTGTGATGGAATCCCGCAGTCTCGTTGCGCAAAGCTCTTCTTTCCAGCTGCCCGTGGCACAGGTCCGCAGCGTCTACCGCACGCACGATGTCGAGCGCAAGCTCGCCAAGCTTCCCGAACGCGAGCACGAATCCCTTCGCAGCACCTATGAGCGCATGCTCGAGCGCGGGCCCGAGCGCTTTCAGGTCAAACCCAGCGGTGTGCCCGACATGGCCGCGCTGTACGACGAGCTGCCCAACTTCACCGACGCGCTGGACGATGTGCGGCGCCACGTGGCGCTGGCCCAGGACAGCCGCGACGGGCTGGAAGTAACCCCCATGCTGCTGCTGGGCCTGCCCGGCATCGGCAAAACCCATTTCGCCAAGCGGCTGGCTGATTTGCTGGGCACCGGCATAAGCCTGGTGCCGATGAGTTCGATGACGGCGGGCTGGCTGCTGTCGGGTTCGTCCTCGCAATGGAAAGGCGCCAAGCCGGGCAAGGTGTTCGAGGCGCTGGTGGACGGCCAGTACGCCAACCCGGTGATCGTGGTGGACGAGATCGACAAGGCCAGCACCGACGCGCAGTACGACCCGCTGGGCGCGCTGTACAGCCTGCTGGAGCACGACACGGCGCAACACTTCACCGACGAATTCGCCGACGTGGCGATCGACGCCAGCCAGGTGATCTGGATCACCACTGCCAATGACGAGCGGCTGATCCCCGAGCCGATCTTGAACCGCATGAACGTGTATGAGATCCAGCCGCCGACACCCGAGGCCGCGCGCAAAATCGCCGGCAACCTGTACCGCGGCATTCGCGCTGAGCACGACTGGGGCCGCCGCTTTGCGCCCGAGCCGGCCGACGAGGTGCTCGATCTGCTGGGCACCATGCCGCCGCGCGAGATGCGCCGTGCGCTGATGACGGGTTTTGGCAATGCCCGGCTGGAAGGCCGCGAAGAGATTCAGGTGGACGACTTGCCGCGCGCTGCGGGCAGCAAATCACGCATCGGGTTCATGCAGTAGCGGTTGCGAAAGGCGGCGGGCAAGCCGCTTCGGATAGCGGCAAGTCCGAGCGCAGCCCGGGCGCCTCAGCGCTTGCGGTCGTTGGCGGCAGGCGGGCGGCCAGACTGCACCGACACCAGCGCCTTGACCATGCCCTTCAACTCGGCCAGGTCGCGCTGCTGCTCCAGCATGATGCGCTGCATCTGGTCAATCACCTTGTCC